>CALMJL010000055.1 GCA_937864425.1 uncultured Candidatus Planktophila sp. | reverse complement strand
GCTAACGCAATCATGGATAGCGGGTCCGCGCTCGGTGTGAAGCCAGCAACAAATAAGCAGATGGAGAAAACCCATATTCTCCATGGTTTCAAAATGGCACGACCAGAAAGGAAGCCAATCAGATTGAAAGTGACTAGAAATACTGGCAATTCAAAGGCAATTCCAAAAACCAAGATTACCCGCAGAACAAAGTCGAGATAGTCATCAAATTTTACTAAGTTGGTGAGAGCCTGCGGAGTGAATCCGAAGAGTACTTTGACTGCGACTGGAAGAATTGTGTACCCAAGAAATGCACCAGCGGAAAAAAATGGTGTTGCAGATATAAAGAAAAGTACCGAAGTCCGCTTCTCTTTGCGATGGAGCGCTGGAGCGATGAAAGCCCATAACTGATAGAGCCACAACGGTGCAGTCATGATGATTCCACTCAGAAGGGCTACTTTGATTTGCAGGTTGAGCGGACCAAGAACTCCGCTAATGTAGAGAGATCCGCAACTGGCCGCACCACTAGCTTGGGCAGCCTTTAAATCACAAACCGGTTCGGCTAATTTTGTAATAATTTGATTGTAAAAAGCCCAACCAACACATGCGCCCAGAATTATCCAAAGAACCGATTTGACTATTCGATTTCGAAGTTCACGGAAATGCTCGAGTAGCGGCATACGACCGCCTGGGGTGGCCGCCATGAAAATTACTTTTCTTCAGTTCCCTTGTCAGTGTTCTTTTCTGCATCCTTAGCAGAATCATCTTTCATCTCTTTTAGTTCGCCCTTAAAAATGCGCATTGATTTTCCTATGGAGCGTGCCGAATCTGGAAGGCGCTTTGCTCCAAAAAGGAGAACAAGGACGAGCAAGAGGAGAAGGATGTGACTTGGTTCGCGTAAAAACATGGCTTAACCCTATCGCACCAAGAGGAAATCAGCGATAGAGCGCCCGTACCTCCATGGCCCGTTTGTGAATCGACTCACGAAGGTCTTCCGGCTCGATGAGTTCGATACCTCCTAGCCCTGAGAAAACGGTGCGTAGTAACCAGTATTCGCTAAATATTTTCACCTGGAGTGAATCTTGCTTCTGAATCACACTTCCGCCAAGCGATTCCCTATTTCTCCGCAGATCTTTATGTAGCTTAACTGTCACATCCAGATGTGGCTTTTCATCCGATATCGCTTCGCTCTTCTTAGCTCTCTCTTCGAGAATGGTTAAATTGCTGATTCGATCTAATCTAAAAGTTCTTTGTGCACCACTGGAGTGACAATGAGCGACCATGTACTGAATTCCATGTTCAACTTTGCAATAAAGCGGGTCAACTCTTCGAGATGTTTTGGAGTCATTGCTTGGACTGTAATACGAGAATTCGAGCATTGACCGACCACTGATTGCTTCATTGATCAGCGATATATCAGCTGATGAAATCAACGGAGTAGCTGAAACTTGCGATTCCAAGTTAACGCCCAATTTATTGCGCAGAGTTGTCACTTCTGCGCGAATATCTTCATCTGATAAATCTGCCTCAATCAATGTCAGCCCTAAAATCAACGCGATTCGCTCTGTAGTCGCAAGAGAACGAATGGCTTTGAGCGTATCCGCATTGCGAATGAAGACATAATCAGATTCAAAATCCAATTCCATGTAATCGAATTTGTTCTCACCGCACATCCACAGTGCTTGCAGATCTTGTAAAAGTTCTTTTCTCTCAATCTTAAACTCCGCTGCTAATTCATCGACTGAGATGCCTTGGTGGCTATGCAAGAATGGAACCAAATCCAGCATTCGTGATGCTCGCTCGAGTGGCGTTGCCTTCTTAGCCATGTCGCACAATCAATTCATCTAGCGCTTGGATGACTCGTTCTCTGACGATTTGAGGTTCAAGAACTTTGACATCATCGAGATGCCAGAGCACATCTCGGACGAGCTCATCGACCTCGCTATAAGACAGAGTTATTCGAATCCACTCATCGTGATCAACAATATTCTCAGCGCGAGCTAACAAGGTATGGGCCTTTCCGCGCCTAATCTCCAAAGTTGCCTTCTCTATTTTTGCCTTTGACTGGAGCAGTGATTGCATTCGAAACTCTGCTGGAATCGAATAAGACAAATTCTTACCTTGATACGAGATTTCTCCCAATATGCGATCAAGTCGAAATACTCGTATATCGTTTTTATCCAAATCTCTTCCAGCAACATACCAATGACCGTTCTTGGTACCTGTCCCGTAGGGTTCTATGGCGCGAATCTGCTCTTTCAAATCTTCCTGAATGTAGGTAAAGGAAATCACTTGGCGATGTGAAACCGCATCGATTATCCGTGCGACATTGGGATCCACGGCTACGAGTCGGGGTGTGATTTTTGGAATTCCGTCGAGATCAGATTCCACACCTAGCGATTTCAATTTCACAAGTGCAGATAGAGATGTCCCATCAAGGACAGAATCTTGCCAAGCCGTACTTGCTAAAGATAAGAGTCC
>CALMJL010000054.1 GCA_937864425.1 uncultured Candidatus Planktophila sp. | reverse complement strand
GTCTGGATCGGTGGACGCAAGAGCGGCGAAGAACTCGATGTTGCGCTACGCGCTCGCGAATTGTGGGAAGAGATTCGTCAGGAAAATTCACAACTCTCATTTAGAGCAAATGGCTCACTCACTCTTGCTAAGAATGAAGCTGAACTTCGCGTGATGGAAGAAAGTTTGATGAAGTCAGATGCGCACCTTCGCATGTGGGAAATTCTTGGCAAGAAAGAAACCCAGAAGATTAATCCTGCGCTGAAAGGAAATTTCCTAGCATCGTTGTGGTGTCCACTTGATGCAGCGGTCGAACCTCACGCAGTTCTATCATCTTTGCGAACCCAACTCAGTACTAGTTCGCGATATATCTGGCGCAATTCTGTTGAAATAATTGATGTCGCATCTTCCGGGGACCATGTGGCTGCTGTTGCAAAGAGTGGTGAAGTCTTCGAAGGAGATTTCCTCATTCTCTGCCCAGGCGCAGATCACGAATCGCTCTTCAAAGAACAATTTGATACTGCACCAATTCGAAAAGTCTATTTACAGATGATGAACACTGCGCCATTTGATGAAGTGATTACAACTTCAATTGCTGACGGCGATTCGTTGCGCTACTACCCAGCTTATGATGTTCCTAGTTTGCAACATCTACCTGCACAACATCACATCGCTGCAGATAATCACATGCAACTTCTCTTAGTACAGCGTGACGACGGAACAATCACAATGGGCGATACACATGCATATGACCAGCCATTCCCATTTAAATTAGAGGAAGCCCCGTATCAATATCTGCACGAGATCGCTAGCGATTTCTTTGGAAAGAAATTGCCACCGATTACTCACCGCTGGAGCGGTATATATAGCCAGCGCACCGATGGTGCAGTCTGTGACAGAAGGCGTATTGCATCAAACATCATCTCGGTTACCGGCCCCGGTGGACGAGGAAACTCACTCGCACCTGCGATAGCAGAAACTACTCTGAAAGAGATCTCATGAATCTAGAAATGGCTGCATTCGACGTTGCTGGAACAACTGTAAAAGATGACGGAATCGTCATAGAGGCTTTCAAAGTTGCATTTGAAAATACCCAACCAGATTTATGGCCAACGAAAGGCAACGAGTGGACTCAGTACGCAATCAACACAATGGGTCAGTCAAAGATTGAAGTTTTCACAGCTTTACTCGGAGATGCCGAGAAGGCAAATCAAGCAAATGTTGCATTTGAAGAGGCATATGTAAATGAAGTTGCAGAACAAGGTGTTGAACCGATTCCAGGAACTCTCGAACTTTTTGCGGCCATTCGTGAAAGAGGAATTCCGGTTGTCTTGACCACTGGTTTTAGTCGATCGACGCTCAATGTCTTGCTGACAGAACTTGGTTGGTTCGACTTAGTTGATTTAACAGTGACTCCCGAAGAAGCAGGGCGCGGACGTCCGCACCCAGATATGTTGAAGTACGCAGCACAGAAACTCGATGCACCTTCTCCTGAGTTTTCGCTTGTAGTTGGAGATACCGAATCAGATATGAAAGCCGGAGTCGCATTCGGCTCTAAGAATATTTTCGGTGTTTTGAGCGGCGCACACGATCGCGACCAATTGATTGCAAGCGGTGCGACATCTGTTGTTAACTCAGTAGCCGACATCTCGTCACTCTTTTAATATCTAAAAGTCGTGAATCGTTAAAAAGAATTACCATAACTCTTAACCTGCAAGTCCCTTGCTGTTTGGAAAGTGTGTTGATACTCAGCCCACAATCCTTAGGAAGGGAAGAAAAATATGCGCGCAAAGCGTCCATTGGCGGTAGCGACCGCTGCTGCTCTGGCACTTGGAATCGTTGCAATCGCAACTCCAGTTTCGGCGGCAGTAGATATCTGCAAGGCAAAAAATGTTAAGGAAGCGGGCGGATTAGATAATCTAATTAAGTTAGCCAAGAAAGAAGGCAAGCTTGCTCTCATCACAACTCCACGCGACTGGGCAAACTACGGTAATGCGTTTGATGCATACGAAAAGGCTTTTGGCGTAAAGATTACTGTTGATAATCCAGACGGATCATCGCAGTATGAGATTGACACGATGAAGACCGCGCCAAAGTCAAAGCAACCCGATTCAATCGATATAGGACCGCTAGTAGTTGCACAGTTGACTCCTCCAGGAGGCAAACCTCTTTCAACTCCTTACCAAGTTATCAACTGGAATGACATTCCGAACGCAGCCAAAGATCCAAACGGACTGTGGTACGGAAACTACGGTGGAAAACTTGCAATTGTTTACAACACAACTCTGCCTTCTGCTCCAACCAAAGCAGCTGACTTCGCAAAGCCTGAATACAAAGGCTTTGTAGGAATTACAGGAGATCCAACATCTTCTAACCAGGCATTCATGTCAGTTTTGGCGGCAAGTATTGGAAACGGTGGAGAAAAAAACCTTTCAGATGTATCTAAAGGTCTGGCCTTATTCAAGTCTGTGAAGGCTCAGGCCCCATTGGTGAAGGTAAATGGAACAAACCTCGCTACCGGTACAGCAAAGTTGGGTTTTATGTGGGACTTCAATGCTCTTGGGATAGTTCCAGCAGCTAAGGCAGCCGGCATTGATCTCAAGTTTATCTACCCATCTGATTTCGTTCTTCAAGCACCTCCCTACATCAACGCAATCAACGCAAAAGCACCTAACTGTGCAAATGCTCGATTGTGGCAAGAATTTGTGTACTCACAGAACAAGGGAAAGACTGCGAAAGAATTAACCGCAGCAGATCTAAAGCTTCCTGGTTCCAAGTTATTCGCATTGATGCAAGGCGGACAAAACTACTTCCAGCAGTCAGGTGCGGACCCAATAATGTCTGCAGCGATGGAAAAGAAGATGACCCTAGTTCCATCATTGCTTGACTTTAAAGTGCCTGCTACGGCGAAGATTGTCGGGCCTGCAACTATTTCCGACGTTTTAACGGCACGTGAGCAAATTATCTCTTCATGGGCTAGCTTGTAAAAAGGAATATGACCTCCCAAGTCATGGAGGAAGGCGCGCCTTTAAGAAGACGCGCCTTCCTCGCTTCTTTTACAAAGAATTTTCTCCCAGCAGTTCCTTTTGTCTTGATCTTTGGTTTCTTTTTTCTGTTTCCAATCGCGCGACTTATATATGTTTCTTTCTTATCAAATGACAACAATTTTACTCTTAGCAATTTTAGAACCGCAATCCAAGAGCCTTACCGAACGGGCTTTATTAACTCAATAAAAATTGGTGTCTTTTCGGCTGCGATTGCAGCCTTCCCCGGCGCGCTAGCTGCATATTTCATAGAAACTCGAGGAAATTCCAAACTTCGTCGCACAATTGCGGTGATGAGTGGAGTTCTCGCCAATACAGGCGGTGTTCCACTAGCCTTTATGTTCTATGCCGCCCTTGGTATTCAAGGTCAACTTACTAAAATTCTGAAGTATCTAGGTTGGGACCTATATTCAGGGACATTTTCGCTTGGCTCTTTTGTTGGCCTTCTCATTGTGTATTCGTATTTTCAACTCCCATTAATGATTATCGTTTTTTCACCAGCCATAGTTTCTCTCAGACGTGAATGGTCTGAAGCGGCACGAAATCTAGGAGCAAATCAATTCAATTATTGGATTAGAATCGGAATTCCCTTGTTATTTCCCAGTTTTATGGCATGTTCCCTATTGCTTTTCGCCAGTGGATTCTCAGCCTATGCAACGGCAAACGCTTTAACTGTAGGGAACCTACCCCTAACACCTTTACAAATTGGCGGCTTATTAGACGGAAATGTCTCAGCGGCCCAATTAAACCTCGGCAAAGCACTTGGTGTTGTGATGATTGTGATTTCAGCATGTGCGGTAATTCCATACCTTGCAATTCAACGAAGGAGCGCAAAATGGCAAAAGCGATAAGAATGAAACTGCTGCCACCTTTGGCCTTAACGTTGCTACTTTTGGGACTTTTTGTGTTTGTCCCAATGCTTTCTGCATTCGAATACTCAATTAGGACGCCAGCCACCGGCGGTTACGGTTGGACTCATTATCATTGGGCGATCTCCGAAGAAGACTTTTTTCATTACATTTTTAGATCTACATGGCTTTCTGGTGTGACAGTATTAATCACACTTCTTATTTTGGTTCCCACTTTAGTTTGGATACATTTATCGGATTCAAAGATTCGTGGAATTATCGATGGTCTCTCGCTTCTTCCACTGGTTATTCCAGTCGTGGCTTTTGCTGTTGGTGCACAAATATCATTTCCAGAATTCGTTCAGAATACAGTTCTTGAGCTTCCATTCTTGTATTTTGTCTTAGCTCTTCCCTATGCATACCGTTCTCTAGATATTGGCCTTAATTCAATTCCATTAAAAACATTGTCAGAAGCCGCTCGCAGTGCTGGTGCAAACTGGTTGCGGACAATTATTAGCGTCATTATTCCCGTTATTAGAGGCTCTGTAATGGCAACCATCGCTTTAACTTTTGCATTGTCATTAGGTGAATATACATTGACTGTTTTGCTTCACTGGGACACCTTCCCAACTTGGGTCACATATGTTGCACAAGACAACATCTTGGGCGCCATTGCAATCTCGATGATGTCTCTGATAATTCCGTTCATAATTCTGACCGCTGTAACACTCGTTATTCCAGAACGAAATATGCAAGGGAGAAAATAATGTCAAGCAAAAGTCTTTCCCTAAGAAACATCTCGAAGCGTTTTGGAACTGTAAACGCACTCGATAATTTCAACCTCGAGGTTGGGGTGGGTGAATTGGTTGCACTACTTGGACCGTCGGGTTGTGGTAAGACGACAGCTCTCCGTGTTGTTGCAGGGTTAGAGCAACAGGACAACGGGCTTGTGATGGTATCCGGTAAAGACATTTCAGATATGCCAGCCCATCAGCGAAATATGGGAATGGTTTTTCAGGCCTATTCACTATTTCCCAATTTAACTGTCGAAGAAAATGTAGCTTTTGGCTTACATATGAGAAAGGTAAATAAGCATCTACGCCTCAAAAAAGCCCGCGAACTCTTGGAATTAGTTGGCCTAGATTCCCACAACAAACGCTTTACCCATCAATTGTCAGGTGGCCAGCAACAGCGCGTCGCGCTTGCTCGTGCTTTGGCATTTGAACCCGAAATTCTCTTGCTGGATGAGCCTCTGTCAGCACTGGACGCTCAGGTGCGCGTAAATCTACGCGAAGAAATTCGTCGCTTGCAACTTTCTTTAGGTACAACAACTCTATTTGTTACCCATGATCAAGAGGAAGCGATGGCAGTCTCTGACCGCGTTGGTGTAATGAACCATGGTGTCCTTGAGCAAATCGACTCACCAGATACGTTGTATAACAAACCTTCTTCAACATTTGTTGCAAGTTTTGTCGGCACTATGAACAGAATTCCAACCCAGATTTCAAATGGCATGGTAGAAATCTTTGGAATTAAGGTGGTCGCACTTAAGCGGGGACAAGAATCTGGAAACGTCTACGCGTTGGTCCGCCCTGAATCCATTGAGGTATCGCGAGTAGCAGGAGCGGGACATGCAAAGATCATTACGCGATCGTTTATGGGCGCTTCATCACTCATCATCTGTCAAACACCAGATGGTTCTGTCATCCAAGCCCTCATGCCAAGTCACTATTCAGGTGATTTGCATCCTGGCGAAGAAGTAAATCTCCATATCACTTTGAATGAGGTTCTCGTTTCAAATGTCTAATTCATTGTTTGGAAGGATAGTTCGCTCTAAAGCGGGTACTGAATCACCATGGACAGATTTAGTGATGGAAAGTGGGGAAACTGCACAAGGTGCGGAACCTCGTGAAAGAAAACCCATCGCAAGCTTCATCCATTTGAGTGATCTTCATATCTGTGATGCGGCATCTCCTGCACGGCTTGAATTCTTGGACCGGTTGGCTGATCCCGATAGTCCGCTGTCAGCTTTAGTTCCATATGTAGGGACTTATAGAGCACAAGAATTTCTTACAACCCAAGTTCTTGAAGCGATGGTTTCATCAGTAAATGAAATAACTCATGCGCCAATGACAGGTGCTCCGATTGATGCCGTAGTTATTACCGGAGATGTTGTAGATAACTCACAGAGCAATGAATTGAATTGGTATAAAACAATTCTCGATGGCGGAATTGTGAACCCTAAGAGTGGGCATAGTGAAAAATCAGAGGCAGCTCACTCAAGTAATCCCGATAGATATGACGCTCATTATTACCATCCAGATGGACCACCGGCAGGCAAAGAGCCAGATCGTCCCCATACACTGCACGGATTTCCACACTTTAAAGGTCTATTGGCAGCATCAGAAAGCACTTTCGAGGCACATGGATTGAAACATCAATGGTTTGCAGTGCATGGAAATCATGATGCTCTATTACAAGGAACTGCTGCACCAACAGCTGAACTCAATGAGCTAGCAACTGGTAGTGCAAAACTCGAGTCACTTAAGAGAATGGATGATTTGGCAAATCTCTTCGCTGGCTTCGGTGAAGTTGGCCCAGCTGTATATCCGGGAATCGATCACATCAATACAGTTGAAGTCGAAGCCGATCCACGCCGAAAATTAACGACTCTTGATGAATGGGTTGATGTTCATACAAATTGCGGACATGACCATGGACTTGATGCAGAACAGCGCCAGACCGCTTACTGGTATCGCAATATCGGAAAGCAAGTTCGATTGATCGGGCTAGATACAGTCAATCGATATGGTGGTTGGCAAGGTTGCATCCATCGTGAACAATTTGAATGGCTTGCAGAGTTGCTTGAAAATTCTCGCGATAAATATCTCGTTCTTTCATCGCATCATCCTTTGGAAAATCTATTTAATGGCTACGTACCTGAAGATCAGTTTGCTCCTGCGCTAGAGAGTGAAGTGCGCGCGCTATTGGAAAGATTCCCGAATGTCATACTCTGGTTCTCGGGCCATGTGCATGATCACAAGATTCAATCTGCAAAATCTTCAAATGGCTCCCATGCATTTTGGGAAATTAGAACAGGATCGCATATCGATTGGCCGCAGCAATCGCGGGTTATCGAAATCATGAAGGCAGAAAACCAACAACTTGTTATAGGTACATCGATTATCGATCACGCTGGGCCTCTTACCTTTCACGGTAGCGAATCCGAACTTCAAGATCCAATCGCGCTGGCCGGCTTCTCTCGCCTACTTGCAGCCAATGATTGGCAACGCAATCGTGAGGGGTTGCACTCCTTCGAAAATTTAGAGGGTGCTCCGAGTGATAGAAATATTTGGCTATGGGCGAACGATCCGCTTGAATAGTTTCCAGGCACGGTAGGCTCACGGCGTGCTTTTGAGCGATCGCGATATTCGTACCGAAATTGAATCTGGTCGAGTCGTTGTTGAACCCTTTGACGAGGCCATGATCCAGCCGTCATCGGTGGATGTTCGCCTCGACAAGTTCTTTCGCGTCTTTGAAAACCATAAGTACTCGGTGATTGATCCATCTATCGAACAACCCGAACTCACTCGTGAAGTAATTGCCGAAGGCGATGAAGCGTTCATTCTGCATCCTGGCGAATTTGTACTTGCCAGCACCTATGAAGTAATTACATTGCCCGATGACATCGCCGGTCGCCTTGAAGGAAAATCATCTCTTGGTCGACTTGGTTTGTTGACCCACAGCACAGCCGGGTTTATTGATCCTGGCTTCTCTGGACACATCACGCTCGAACTTTCCAATGTTGCAAACTTGCCGGTCAAACTCTTTCCAGGAATGAAGATCGGTCAGCTCTGTCTGATCAAGCTCTCATCACCTGCTGAGCACCCATACGGCTCTGCCATCTATTCATCGCGTTATCAGGGACAGCGTGGGCCGACCCCAAGCCGTTCCTTTATGAATTTTCACAAGAGCAAGATTAAGTAACTCTCACTAATCTCTTCCTACTGGGAATACCTACTCTCCAATTGGGGTTGAAATAGCTATGGAACTCATCATTATCGGTGTCGTTGTTTTAATCGTTATTTTTGCAATCGCGCAATACAACCGTTTAGTGCGCCTTAATATCACTGTCGACGAAGCATTTGCGCAGATTGAGGTGCAACTCAAGCGCCGCGCAGATCTCATTCCTAATTTGGTCGAAACCGTTAAAGGCTATGCCAAACACGAGCAGAGCACCTTTGATGCAGTTGTTGCAGCGCGCGCTAAAGCAACGAGCGCTTCTAGCGTTGCAGATGTAGCTGCAGCAGATGGCGCACTTACCAACGCACTTCGTGGATTGCTTGCAGTTGCTGAGGCTTATCCAGATCTCAAAGCTTCCAGCAACTTTTTAGCGTTGCAGGAAGAACTTTCCACCACAGAAAATAAAGTCTCTTTTGCACGTCAGTTCTATAACGACAATGTGCGCTCACTCAATACTGCAGTTGCAACAATTCCTTCAAGTTTCTTTGCAGGCCTTGCCAAAGTTGGCGCTCGCGAATTCTATGAAGTAGAAAATCCAACTGATCGCAACGTTCCTAACGTTAAGTTCTAAGTTCGGGTATGGCTGAAAATAATTTCCGCGCGCTGCAATCGGCGAATAAGAGTAAAACTTATTTTCTTTTAGCAGCAATGGGTGCGCTCACCTGGCTCGTTGCCTATGCAGTGATGACTTATTTTGGAGTCGGTACTGCATCAACGATGGTGCCGATGGCAGTTGCTTTTGCGCTCATTGGCGTGTGGGGTTCTTATTACGGCTCTGACAAATTAGTGCTGACAATGACTGGTGCAAAATTAATTACCCGCGAAGACGCACCCGAACTCTTTAATGTCATCGAAGAAGTTGTTATTGCAAGTGGATTGCCGATGCCTAAGGTTGCGATCGTTGAAGATTCAGCGCCTAATGCTTTTGCAACTGGTCGCAATCCAGATCATGCACTGATTGCATTTACTACACGGATTCTCGAAGTTATGGATCGCGAAGAGCTGGAAGGAGTTATTGCCCACGAGTTATCCCACGTTGCAAATCGCGACACATTAGTTTCTGCAGTAGCTGCAACAACAGCAGGTGCTATCGCAATATTGAGCGACTTCTTAATGCGCTTGATGTGGTTTGGTGGGGGCAGAGATCGCGAGCGCAGTTCCAATCCCATAGCACTCGTACTTTCGCTCGTTGTTTTGATTATGGCTCCAATAGCTGCGATGTTATTAAAGTCTGCAATTTCACGTAAACGTGAATCACTCGCTGATGCAACTGCAGTTTCTTACACTCGTAATCCTGCAGGGCTTCGTAAAGCACTAGAAGTATTAGCCGCAGATTCAACTGTAGTGAGACAACGTTCAAACGCTGTGGCACATATTTGGATTGAATCACCGCTTGATGGGCAAGCTGTCTCAAAGATGTTTAGTACACATCCACCGATTCAAGAGCGAATTGCAACGTTACGCGCTATGGAGTCACTCGGACCTAATCAGGGCTAAGCGTTATTACGCGGAAAAGTGAGTGTGAAGGTGGCTCCTTCGCCGAGTTTTGAACTCACCGAAACTTGTCCGCCATGCGCGCGCATTACTGCATCAACAATCGAAAGACCTAACCCACTTCCTTCATCGCCGCTACGAACACGTGATGTATCAGCGCGATAGAAACGTTCAAAGATTTTCGCTTGATCTGCATCGCTTAACCCAGGACCGCGATCACTGACTGAAACTTCAACGACATCTTCTCGCTCTGTCACTGCAACTTCGATAGGTGTTCCGGCTGGCGTGTGGGCACGCGCATTTGATAAGAGATTTGCAATCACTTGATGGATGCGCGATTCATCACCGAGAGTGAAAATTTCATCACTATTTGATGTAAAGGTAACAGGATGGTCTGGACCGGCAGCTTGCGCTGATACAACTGCCTCTTCAGCTACCTTATTAATATCAACCGGTTTCGATTCCATTTCACGAGCTTGATCTAGGCGGGCGAGCAATAATAAATCTTCAACGAGTGATCCCATTCGTTTAGATTCGTTCTCAATACGACCAATGAGCTCGGTAGTTTCTTTTTCACCAGTGACAGCGCCTTGGCGATGCAGCTCAGAGAATCCGCGAATAGCGGTGATGGGGGTGCGAAGTTCATGAGAAGCATCTGCAACAAATCTGCGCAAACGTTCTTCGCTCTCTTTTCTTACAGCAAATGCGTCTTCAATGCGAGTAAGCATTGAGTTGAGAGAAGTCACTAATCGACCTACTTCTGTCTTTGGATCAGCTTCTGGCATACGTGCTGAATAATTTCCGGCAGCGATTTCTTCAGCGGTCTTTTCGGCTTCTTCGAGAGGGCGTAATCCAAGTTTGATGACAGCACGAGCTGCAAATGCAATCATGACGAGCAGAGCCAAACCAATCAAAGTAAATAACACTCCGAGTCGAGTAGTGGTTCGATTGAGATCGCTGAGAGATTGCGCCGCAACCACTGTTCCGCCGTTTCCAGGTAATTGGCGTGCTACGACGCGAAAGTCTGGCCCTGGAACATGCAAGGTAAATGGCTTATTTCCGTGTTGAGACATCTCTTCTTGTGAAAGCGCCGTTAAATAACCTTTAATGGAAGATCCTTGAAAGTCGCCACCAAGTCCCGCCACAACGACTCCATTTGGATCTATCAATGTAAGTGATGTTGATGTGGGTATTCGGGCAAGCGGAGAACGTTTAACAGGATTGCGATGATCAACCTCGCCTTGTATTTCATCTGCCTCATGCGCAATTCCACTCTCTAGAATTCTGGGCAGAGTACCTTCTGCAATAGCGGTTATTTGTGAATCAACCTCTGAGGTGAGATAGCCCCGCAATAAGGATTGAGTGAGCGCACCAGTTGCCATGAATGCAATTGCCGTTAATACCAAAATACCTAAAGTTAAACGTCTGCCAAGACTCCAGTTACGAATCGGGGATTTCATTCGATTACTTATTTCTTAGCTGGAATGCGAATGCGGTACCCCACGCCTCGGACAGTGTGGATTAACGGAGGATTAAAGACATCAATCTTTTTACGCAGATATGAAATGTAGGTTTCTACGATTCCAGCATCTCCTCCAAAATCGTAATCCCAGACATGATCAAGAATTTGCGACTTGGAAACAACGCGATCTGCATTGATGAGTAAGTAACGAAGCAAAGTAAATTCGGTAGGAGAGAGCTCAAGCAATTTTCCTGCGCGTCGGACTTCGTGTGTTGCTTCATCGAGTTCAAGATCTGCAAAGCGAATTTTTTCATCCTCAATACTTTGAGGCACGGCACCAATTCGACGAAGGAGTGCTCGCAATCTGGCAACAAGTTCTTCCAAGCTAAATGGCTTAGTCATGTAATCATCGCCACCGATGGTCAGACCTTGCACTTTATCTTTCATCTCATCTTTGGCAGAGAGAAAGAGGACTCCCACTTCAATTCCTTCGTTGCGGATTTTGCGACAGACTTCGAAACCATCTAAATCTGGAAGCATGACATCGAGAATCATGGCGTGTGGTTTAAATTCTTCGGCGATAGTGAGAGCTTGCGATCCCGTTGCTGCAGTTCGGACTTCAAAACCAACAAACTTCAAACTTGTTGCAATCAAATCACTGATACTTGATTCATCATCAACAACGAGAATGCGCTGACCGTTTTTTTCTTCTGCCATGAGGCAAGAGTGCTCGCTTTTACTGAGTGTTTACTGAGAATTCTGAGTAAATACCGTCAGAGTTACTTTGAAGTGAATTACATGGTTGTAACTCGCCCACAATGTGGATGAAGAGTGTGGATAAGTAGGAGAAATTCCCCCATAAAGCGTTAAAAAACCACTTTTTTAATAGGAACCCTCACCCTCTACTTCTGCGCTCGGGATTTCGCGCTCCTAAGGCTTTTGAGGCGGTATTTCATCTCTCATTTCACGATAGGATTTTGGCTTGCCTTAGCGGAAAACCGCTCTGCAGCCCAAATTAGCCATTTTAAGGAGTCCCCACTTTTGTCTGACAAGGTCGCGGATAAGAGCTCAACGAAGAAGTCTGGGTACGACGCCTCTTCGATCACCGTTCTTGAAGGGCTCGCTGCCGTTCGAAAGCGCCCCGGAATGTATATCGGTTCCACGGGCGAGCGCGGATTGCACCATCTGGTCTACGAAGTTGTCGATAACTCTGTCGATGAAGCGCTCGCTGGGTTTTGTACTGAAATTAATGTGACTTTGATGCCCGATGGTTCACTGGAAGTCGTTGATAACGGTCGCGGAATTCCAGTAGATCTTCATCCTGTCGAGAAAAAACCAGCTCTTGAAGTTGTCCTAACAGTTTTGCATGCTGGCGGAAAATTTGGTGACGGTGGTTATTCGGTATCCGGTGGTTTACACGGAGTCGGTATCTCTGTCGTCAACGCACTTTCAACAGATTTATCTGTTGTTGTAAAGCGCGATGGATTTCATTGGTCGCAAGAATATAAATTGGGAGTACCAACGGCGCCTGTTAAGAAAGGCGCTGCAACTGATGCCACTGGAACCACGGTTCGTTTCTGGCCATCTGCAGAAATTTTCGAGACCACTGATTTTTCATTTGAAATTCTTTCCACTCGCTTCCGCGAAATGGCATTTCTTAATCGCGGTTTAATTTTGACTTTAACAGATTTGCGTCCTGGTCACGTTGATGAAAAAGGTGAACCGCTTACAGTTCGCTATCAGTACCAAGGTGGAATTTCTGATTTCGTTAAGCACCTCAATGCAACTCGTGGCGAAACCCATAAATCCATTATTTCGATGTTTGCTGAAGATAAAAAAGCGAAGTTGTCGCTGGAAATTGCGATGCAGTGGAATGCCGGGTTCTCTGAATCGGTTTACACCTTTGCCAACACGATTCACACCCACGAAGGTGGAACCCACGAAGAAGGCTTCCGTACTGCGCTTACTTCGGTAGTAAATAAATTCGGTGAAGAACAAGGATTTATCCGTAAAAAGGAAGATCGCCTCACCGGAGATGATGTCCGCGAGGGTTTAACTGCAATCGTTTCTATCAAGTTGGCAGAGCCTCAATTTGAAGGCCAGACCAAGACAAAATTAGGTAATACCGAAGCCAAGTCATTTACTCAAAAGGTAGTGAATGAGTACCTCACCCAATGGTTTGAGCAGAATCCGCAAGAAGGAAAAGATATTGTCCGTAAATCAATCGATGCTGCAGCTGCACGTGTTGCAGCCCGTAAGGCGCGCGACTTATCGCGTAATCGCAAAGGATTGCTTGAAGGTCGCGGCATGCCCGGCAAGTTAGCTGATTGCCAATGGACCGATCCAGAAAAGTGCGAGCTTTACATCGTCGAAGGTGATTCAGCAGGTGGATCAACAAAAGGTGGTCGAGATTCACGTAACCAAGCAGTGCTACCAATTCGTGGAAAAATTCTAAACGTTGAAAAAGCCCGCATCGATCGCGTGCTACAAAATAACGAAGTACAAGCGCTTATCACTGCGCTAGGTACTGGTGTGCATGATGATTTTGATATTGCCAAGTTGCGCTATCACAAAATTATTTTGATGGCAGATGCTGATGTAGATGGTCAACATATTCGCACCTTACTTTTGACGCTTCTCTTTAGATTTATGCGTCCGTTGATTGAAAACGGTTTTGTGTATTTGGCACAGCCGCCTCTCTATAAATTGAAGTGGGCTGGCAAAGATGAAGTTGAGTATGCATTTAGCGATAAAGAGCGCGATGGCATGATCAAGATTGGTCTTGATGCAGGTAAGCGTCTTCCTAAAGAAGATGGAATCCAGCGCTTTAAAGGGTTGGGCGAAATGCCTGCCAAAGAGTTGTGGGATACAACGATGGATCCCGAACATCGCGTTTTGATTCAAGTAACTCTCGAAGATGCGGCAGCAGCCGATGATCTCTTCTCAGTTCTCATGGGTGAAGATGTAGAACAACGACGTGCATTTATTCAACGTAATGCTAAAGATGTCAGGTTCTTGGATATCTAATGACTACTGAAGATATGACTCCGGATTTTGATCGCGTAGAACAAGTTGATCTCCAAGTTGAGATGGCGCGCAGCTATCTTGATTATGCGATGTCAGTCATTGTGGGACGTGCACTTCCTGATGTCCGCGATGGCCTCAAACCAGTTCATCGCCGAGTTTTGTATGCCATGTTTGATGCGGGATACCGTCCAGATAAGGGTTATTACAAATCTTCACGCATCGTCGGTGATGTGATGGGTAATTACCACCCACATGGTGACACCGCGATTTATGACACGGTAGTTCGTTTGGCGCAGCCGTGGTCACTTCGTTATCCACTCGTTGATGGAAACGGAAACTTTGGATCTCCCGGAAACGATCCAGCTGCTGCAATGCGTTATACCGAAGCGCGCCTTGCTCCCATCGCGATGGAGATGATGCGCGATATTGATGAAGACACCGTTAATTTCTCACCGAATTACGATGGACGTTCGCAAGAACCAGATGTACTCCCTTCACGTTTTCCTAATTTGCTCGTTAATGGTTCAGCTGGAATTGCAGTGGGAATGGCGACAAATATTCCGCCACATAATCTGCGCGAAATCGGCGAAGCAGTTATTTATTCGCTAGAAAACCCCGAGATGCCTGCAGCTGATTTGCTCAGCCACCTGCTCACCATCGTCAAAGGCCCTGATTTCCCAACAAAAGCGTTGATTGTTGGCCGAGGTGGCATTGAAGATGCTTATCGCACTGGTCGTGGTTCGATCACTATGCGCGCAGTTGTCAACATTGAAGAAATTAATAAGCGCACTTGCCTAGTAGTAACCGAACTTCCTTATCAAGTAAACCCCGATAACTTGGCACTCAAAATTGCTGAACTCGTTAAAGATGGAAAGATTAAAGGAATCGCAGATGTACGCGATGAAGGTAACGAGCGTTTAGGCCAGCGCCTTGTCATTGTTTTGCAAAGCAGCGCGATTCCTAAAGTTGTACTAAACAATTTATATAAGCAGACCCAACTTCAAGACACATTTGGTGCAAATATGTTGGCATTGGTGGATGGCGTTCCGCGCACTCTGCGCCTTGATGAATTCATTAAGTTCTACATCGAACATCAAATTGAAGTCATTGTTCGACGAACTAAATTCCGCTTAGTTGAAAAAGAGAAGCGCGCTCATATTCTTAAGGGTTACCTCAAAGCGCTCGACGCACTTGATGCAGTGATTGCCTTGATTCGCGCTTCTAAAACCCCCGAAGAAGCCCGCACAGGTTTGATGAAGCTACTTGATGTAGATGAGTTACAAGCCAATGCAATTTTGGATATGCAGCTTCGTCGTATTGCAGCGCTTGAACGTCAGAAGATTAATGATGAGCATGAAGAGTTAATGGCAGATATTGTCGAACTCAATGCGATTTTGGCATCCGTTGCCAAGCAGCGCGAAATCATCAAGAGCGAACTCACTGATCTCGTTGCCAAATATGGCGATGACCGCCGCACACAGCTGGTTGCCAGCGAAGGTGATTTCTCAGCAGAAGATTTGATCCCTGATCAAGATGTAGTTGTCACAATTACACGTGGTGGCTATTCCAAGCGCACCAATGCAGATCTTTACAAATCTCAGCGTCGTGGAGGTCGCGGCGTCAAAGGGGCTGCGCTCAAGCAAGATGATGTCGTTGATCATTTCTTTGTCGCTTCAACTCACGACTGGTTGCTCTTCTTTACCAATCAAGGCCGTGTGTACCGTGCCAAAGTTCACGAATTACCAGATGCAGGTCGCGATGCACGTGGACAACATGTTGCAAATTTGATGGCTTTTAAACCCGATGAGCAAATTGCTGAAGTTCTTTCCTTTAAAGATTACAACGCCGCACCATTTCTTGTTATCGCAACAAAGGGCGGATTAGTCAAGAAGACTCCGCTCATCGAATATGACTCACCACGCACTGGTGGATTGATTGCAATTTCACTAAAACCTGGAGACGAAGTTGTATCTGCATCACTGGTTGGCGATGGCGATGAGTTACTTCTTGTTTCGAAAAAGGGAATGTCACTTCGTTTTGAAGTAAGCGATGAATCCCTTCGCTCCATGGGGCGTTCCACTTCTGGAGTCATCGGCATGAAATTCCGTAGCGGTGACCAATTACTGACGATGTCACGCATTAATGCAAAGACTTCACAAGGTGCATTTGTATTTACTGCAACTGATGGCGGATACGGAAAGAAAACTCCGCTTGATGAATATCGTTTACAAGGACGTGGTGGAATTGGTATTAAAGCTGCAAAGATTGATGAGAATTCACGTGGCTCGCTTGTTTCTGCACTTGTACTTTTCAATAGCGATGAGATTTTGGCAATTACATCTGCCGGCACAGTGATGCGCACACCTGCAGATGAGATCCGCCAAACCGGCCGCGATTCAATGGGTGTGCGACTTGTTAACCTCGATGAAGGCGCCACTCTTTTATCTGTGACCCGAAATAGCGAAGATGAGATTTCTCCGCAAAAGTAGTAGGGTGCACGCCTGACGTTATAGGGACGTTTTGGTGACTTGATAATTTTCAAGTAACCTTGCGCTTCTGCACACGCACCACGTATGCGGGCCTATAGCTCAGCCTGGTTAGAGCGCTTCCCTGATAAGGAAGAGGTCGGTGGTTCAAGTCCACCTAGGCCCACCCGTTCTAATACGGGGACCTAGCTCAATTGGTAGAGCACCGCCTTTGCAAGGCGGGGGTTAGGGGTTCGATTCCCCTGGTCTCCACTTTGATTATTACTTCGTATCTATTTCAATTTCCCAGCAACTCTGCAAAGCGTAAGTAAATTGGGATTCCAATAATTAAATTAAATGGAAATGTAATTCCGATACTGGTTGTCAATGCAAGAGTGGGGCTTGCTTTAGGTAGCGCCACTGACACAGCAGCAGGGGCTGCAATATAAGAAGCGCTCGCAGAGAGAACACCAAGCATGGTTGCTCCACCGACGCTGAGACCAATGAGCGTTCCCGCTCCAACTCCAATTGCGCCACCGAGTATTGGAAAGAGCAACCCGAAGATGGCAAGTTTCGGACCAACTTTTTTAATTTCACCAAAGTTTGAACCAGCAAGATAACCAAGATGTAGCAAGAACAGCACAAGAAATCCATTAAGAAGATCGACGAAAAATGGACTTACTTTTTCATAGCCGGAATTGCTCGTGATGAATCCAATAAAGAGCCCGCCTACGAGAAGTAACACTGTTTTACCGAGCAGAACTTCTTTCAGTGTTGCACCCCAGCCAACTTTTTCTGAAGACGATCGAGATGCTAGAAATATTCCAACAACCAACCCTGGTATCTCCATCACCGTTAAAAGAGCTGGAGCAAAACCCTCAACAAAGATTTTGTTACTTTCTAGAAAAAGTAAAGCTGCTGAAAAAGTTACCAGAGATGTAGAACCGTAGTGTGCTGCGATTGAGCCACGATCTACGGCAGAGAGGTTTTTAATCATTGCAAGAATGAAAAACGCGAGAAGTGGAATGATGATTCCACAAGCGACCGTGGTAAGCGCCGGAGTAAAAATCTCTGAAAGATTTGAATCTCTCAGCGAGTGTCCACCTTTAAGCCCAATTCCAATCAGCAAATAAATGGAGAGAAATTGATAGATAGCGTCTGGGATCCGGACATCACTTTTGACTCGTGATGCGAGAAAACCAAAGATAAAACCGAGGACACCAACAGAAGTGAGATTTGCTTGCGCAATCGACCAGGAACTCATCTATCGCCTCCAGTGATGGAGAATACATGAGACTGATTCCATTTTCTTACTTACAGTATTTCTAGTTCGCAAAACTGCCGTAATCTTGGCACATGACAAATTCAGCAACGTTACATACAAATCATGGCGATATCGTCATTGAACTATTTCCTAACCATGCCCCTAAGACTGTGGAAAATTTTGTTGGGCTTGCAACAGGCGCGAAGGAATGGACAGATCCACGCACCGGTAAGAAATCCAATGAGAAGTTATATGACGGCACAGTTTTCCACCGCGTTATTAGTGGATTCATGATTCAGGGCGGAGATCCACTCGGACAAGGATTTGGAGATCCCGGATATAAATTTGCAGATGAATTCCATGGCGAACTGCAGTTTGATCGTCCATACATTCTGGCTATGGCTAATTCCGGACCAAATACCAATGGATCCCAATTCTTTATCACTGTTGCACCTACTGCTTGGCTCAACCGCAAACACACAATTTTTGGTGAAGTAAAAGATGCTGCTTCACAGAAAGTTGTTGATGCAATTGCAACTACACCAACAGGTCCACAAGATCGACCAATCAAGGCTGTAGTCATCAATAGCGTTACCATCGCTTAATCTCTTTGCATGAAGCAGCGTTCAGTAGTTCTCACCATCATCACAGTGATCTGTGGTTTTTATCTGTGGGAACTACTGGACTCTGGCATCATCGGTACATTTGCATTGGTAAGCACTGAATATCTCAAGCATTCAAACCAGTGGTACCGACTCATTACGGTGGCGTTAGTGCATGACAATTCCAATACGCTTCCGATTCACCTAGCTTTCAATATGTTGGCGCTTCATTCACTTGGCGCACCGCTTGAAAGATTCTTTGGCAAGGGTCGTTTCTTACTAATTTTCTTCTTCTCTCTTATTTGCGCATCTTTCTATTCAGCGCTGAATTTGGGTTACAACGGTTATTCCATCGGAGTATCAGGAGCGGTCTTTGGCCTCTTTGGTGCCTGGGTTGTAGTTGGCAGAAAAGTGGGCGGAGATATTCGCAGTACGTTGGTGATAATTGCGATCAACTTTGCTTTGGGATTTACCATCGGCGGCGTTGATTGGCGCGCACATTTAGGTGGATTGATTGCAGGTGCTGCAATTACAAAATTACTGCTGCTTAATGTTTCGAAGTAATACTTGAGCTACATCTAAAACTTCGACATCAGATTGTCGGGCGACCATGCCATCGCCAATCATGATGCGGCAGAATGGACATCCCACCGCAACTTCAGCAGCACCTGTATCAATTGCTTCATCTACGCGATTGAGATTGATGCGAGTACCAATCTTTTCTTCCATCCACATGCGGCCACCGCCACCACCGCAGCAGAATGAACGCTCTTGATTGCGCGGCATTTCTTCAATATCGCAGCCACTTGCTTGTAGGAGTTCGCGCGGAGGTGCATAAATTTGATTATGGCGACCTAAATAACATGGGTCATGAAAAGTTAACTTCTTATCTGATTTGTGAGGGCTGGTCTTTAAGCGCCCTTCTTTAATCAGAGTGTTGAGTAATTGGGTGTGGTGCAACATCTCAAGTTCGTAACCGCTTTGCGCATAATCGCGTCCGATTGTTGTAAAGCAATGGGGACAGGTGACGACCACTTTCTTTTTTCCTTTTGGTCGAGCGCCAAAAGTTTCGGTAAAAGTTGCAATATTTTCTTGGCTAAGAATCTGATAGAGAAATTCATTTCCTGAACGTCGTGCCGGATCTCCAGTACAAGTCTCGCGCTTTCCAAGCACTGCGAAATTAACTCCCGCCATGTGTAGCAACTCGGCAACAGCTTTAGTGGTCTTCTTGGCGCGTTCTTCATAAGCGCCCGCGCAACCAACCCAGAATAAGTACTCAACATCTTCAGGAAGTTCCCCGCTGACTACCTTTACTGGGAAATCGCACTCTGCAATCCAACTTTCACGATCCTGTTTATTTGCACCCCATGGGTTACCAGCTTTTTCAAGATTTCTAAATGTTCCACCAAGTTCGGCTGGAAATTCTGATTCAACAAGTACTTGGAAACGACGCATATTTACAATGTGATCAACATGTTCAATATCAACGGGACATTCGTTGACGCATGCACCGCATGATGTGCATGACCAGAGAACATCAGGAGTAATTGGCCCTTCTTCCCCAACTAAATTTTCGCTACCAACAACTTTTGCCATTGCATGATCGCGCATTGCCATGATGAGCAATTTGGGAGAGAGTGGTTTATCGGTGTGCCAGGCAGGGCATTGAGATTGGCAGCGGCCACATTCGGTACATGTGGTCATATCGAGCAGACCTTTCCATGAAATATCTGCTCGCGTGCCTAGTCCGAAAACATCATCTTCTGCGGGATCTTCAAAATTGATTGGCTTTCCTTTGGAGAGCATTTGTGGCAACGCACCGAGCGCTGGCTTATCAATATTGCGCTTGAAATAAATATTGAAGAATGCCAAAAATCGATGCCACGCAACACCCATTGTTAAGTTGGTAGCAATAACAATGAACCAGGTCATCGATACAACGATTTTGAGCGCCGCTACAACAACAATTGCGCTTTCAAGTGAACTCTGTGACCAGTCCGAGAAGAAGAGGACAGCTGGCCAAGAAATTGCATAGTGCCAATTCCACGAACTTTCGCCAGCAAGCGCACCTTCCAAAGCGCGAAGTGCAATGACACAGAAGACAATTGCAACAATGGTTGCCTCTACGTAATACGCCTTACCCATTCCAGAACCACTGAAACGGTTGAGCATTCGAAAACGAGTTACTTGGCGAATACCGATAAGCGTCACGATGCCGATTCCAGTTAGCGCTGCAATTAACTCAGCTAGAAATTCATACACCACGAAATGTCCAATTATTGGAAGTGCGAATTCTGGGTTAATGACTTGGCCATAAGCAGTGATGAGTGTTCCAACCAGCGCACCAAAACCAATCATGACAAACCAGTGTGCGATTCCAGAACCGGTAAATGAAAGCATCTTGGTATGGCCAAGAACTTCTTTCAACATATTCTTTAATCGCGCAGATTTATTGTCGCTTCGAGTCGGATCGGGTTGTTGTTTCTTAAAGATGGCAAGAAAACGACGACCTTGTATGGCAAGCAGAATCAGCGCAACTGCTGTGATGAGATAAGAGATGCTTGCTAGCGCAAGTTTCATAAACGCTAGGGTAGAACTAACGCCACTTGGTTGCTAGCGAAAACCCCACTGCGATAAAGCTAAATCCAATAATCATGTTCCAAGCCCCGATTCCTGGGATTGGGTATGAAGTCTGGCTAATGTAGAAAATTACGATCCAGAATAAGCCGATAAGAAAGTTGGCAACCATGACTGGTGCAAGCCACGAAGGACTTTCGAGGAGCGGAGATTCTTCTTCGATGTGAATCTGCTCTTCGTGAGCGTGGCGCTCTTGGACCTTCTTACGTAACTTCGACTTTGGCATGGGGCATAGGTTACAGCACAATAACCGCGTGGCTCGAATCCTCGTTATCGATAACTACGACTCGTTCGTATTCAACTTAGTGCAATATCTTGCACAGTTGGGTGCTGACTGCACTGTTGTCCGCAATGACGAAGTCACCGCTGATGAAGCCTCGAAATATGACGGTGTCTTGATTTCTCCAGGTCCTGGTACCCCCGATAAAGCGGGCGTCAGTATTGCAATGATCAAATACTGCGCTGAAAAATCAATTCCACTTTTTGGTGTTTGTTTAGGACATCAAGCAATCGGAGAAGCGTTTGGAGCAACTGTTTCGCGTGCACCTGAATTACTTCATGGAAAAACTTCACAAGTAATTCATCAATGCAAAGGTGTTTTCACCAATCTTCCTTCACCATTTACTGCAACCCGATATCACTCACTCGCAGTTGAGCGCGATACGGTTCCGGATGTTTTGGAAATTACCGGCACCACTGAATCAGGTGTTGTCATGTCCTTGCGTCATAAGACTCTGCCGATTGAAGGAGTTCAGTTCCATCCTGAATCTGTTCTGACCGAACATGGCCATCAAATGTTGGCTAATTGGCTGGTCACATGTGGAGATAAAGATGCTCCGCAGCGCGCAGTTGGTTTATCCCCAGTAGTTGGTAGCGCCAAATAAATCGACTTAAGGCTGTCGATTAATAGTGATGGTGACAGACTTACCAATCGTTTGAGTTGTACCCGCATCAGGTGCTTGTCTAATTACAACGCCAGCAGGTTGAGTCGAGTCGTAATCATAAAATTCTTTAATCAAGAACCCTGCTTGAATAAGTAAAGTCTTTGCTTGAATAGCTTCAATCCCAATCAAATTTGGCACAGTGATTTCACCGCTCGCAATAGTCAATACAACTGAACTTCCTGCGCTAATTACTGAGCCCGCAGGTGGATTAACTTCAAGAACGGTTCCTTGTGGTTGGTCAGAAGGCGTAGCAATCGTTTGCGAAACCACCAGACCTACGGAAGTTAAAGCAGAACGGGCATCAATGAGCGAAAGACCTACAAGATCATTAGGAACAATTGCTTCTCCGGGACCATCGGAAATCGTTAAAACAACAACGGAACCCGGTTTTAAGCGAGTAGTTGCAAGTGGAAGTTGGCTAGCAACGCGATCTTTTGGAATTACTGCATCATGCGCTCGCTTGATGGTGATCGAATATCCAGATAAAAGTGCACGGGCCATTTCTTGGCTTAAGCCCACAACGTTGGGTACACGTGGCGCGGAATTATTGGGATTTCCGCTGATTGCAAGTCCTGTGAAAGCAACCGCTATCGCAGTGATTAATGAACCGCCCCACAGAATTGCAGCACGACGTGACATCAATGGCTTCTTTGGGAGCGGCGTTGTTATCTCTTCACCAGCACGCACCTTTGCAATATCTTCAAGCATTGCTTGAG
>CALMJL010000053.1 GCA_937864425.1 uncultured Candidatus Planktophila sp. | reverse complement strand
GTTTCATCTTGAATCTGGTTGATGATCTTGCCCTTAGGCCCAATCACTGCACCGATTTGATCTACTGGAATCTTGACAGAGATGATGCGGGGAGCAAGTTCGCTCATTTCATCAGGTCCATCAATGGCTTCAGTCATTACATCAAGAATACGAAGGCGAGCTTCCTTAGCCTGATGGAGTGCGCCAGCAAGTACTGAAGCAGGGATTCCATCGAGCTTGGTATCAAGTTGAAGCGCAGTAACAAAGTCTTTTGTTCCGGCGACTTTAAAGTCCATATCTCCGAATGCATCTTCTGCACCCAAAATATCTGTTAATGCAACGTATTCGACTTTGCCATCAACATCATCTGAAATGAGTCCCATTGCGATACCTGCAACAGGCGCCTTAAGAGGAACGCCTGCTTGCAACATCGAAAGCGTAGAAGCGCAGACAGAACCCATAGAAGTTGA
Source organism: uncultured Candidatus Planktophila sp. (assembly GCA_937864425.1). Taxonomy (GTDB): domain Bacteria; phylum Actinomycetota; class Actinomycetes; order Nanopelagicales; family Nanopelagicaceae; genus Planktophila. The sequence continues at coordinate 6,412 of CALMJL010000053.1, read as the reverse complement.
TCCATTCGAACCTAACGCTTCTGATACCTGTCGAATTGCATAGGGAAATTCTTCGCGGGTAGGAAGTACCGGAACGAGTGCTCGCTCAGCGAGTGCTCCGTGCCCAATTTCGCGGCGCTTAGGAGTTCCAACGCGTCCAACTTCGCCAGTTGAATATGGCGGGAAGTTGTAATTGTGCATGTAACGCTTAGTGGTTTCTGGGCTCATTGTGTCGAGCTGTTGTTCCATCTTCAGCATATTAAGCGTTGTGATTCCAAGAATCTGAGTCTCTCCACGTTCGAAGATAGCCGAACCATGAACGCGCGGAATTACTTCTACTTCTGCAGAGAGAGGTCGAATGTCGCGCAAGCCACGACCATCGATACGAATCTTGTCGCGAAGTACGCGCTGACGCACCAACTTCTTGGTGACAGAGCGGAACGCCGCTGAGATTTCCTTCTCGCGACCTTCAAATTGTGGATCAAGCTTTGCATGAAGAGAATCTGATATTTCATCAATCTTAGTTTCACGATCCTGCTTACCTGCAATGGTGAGCGCCGCAGCAAGAGTTTCTTTTACTTCTGCATAGACCGCATCAAATGCATCTGGCTGATAATCAAGAAATACTGGGAACTCTTCAGTTGGCTTTGCTGCAACTGCTGCAAGCTTGGCTTGTGCTTCGCAGAGCACGCGAATAAATGGCTTCGCTGCATCAAGGCCCTGTGCCACAACTTCTTCAGTTGGAGTTGGCGCGCCGCCCTTAATGAGTTCGATGGTATTTGATGTTGCTTCTGCTTCAACCATCATGATTGCAACATCATCTGCAGTTACGCGGCCCGCAACGACCATATCAAATACTGCTTTTTCAACTTGTGAATGATTTGGGAAAGCTACCCACTGACCTTCGATGAGAGCAACACGTACTCCACCAATTGGCCCAGAGAATGGCAATCCTGCAAGTTGAGTAGAAATTGATGAAGCATTGATTGCGAGAACGTCATACATATGATCGGGATCAAGTGCCATCACTGTCACAACAATCTGCACCTCGTTACGAAGTCCCTTAATAAATGAAGGGCGCAATGGGCGGTCAATCAGACGGCATGTAAGAATTGCCTCTTCTGATGGACGACCTTCGCGGCGGAAGAATGAACCAGGAATCTTTCCCAGCGCATACATTTTCTCTTCCACATCCACTGTAAGCGGAAAGAAATCAAATTGATCTTTAGGTGTTTTTGATGCAGTTGTCGCCGAGAAAATCATTGTTTGATCATCTAAGTACACTGCTGCGGATCCGGCTGCTTGCTTAGCAAGACGACCGGTTTCAAAGCGAATTTCACGCTTTCCAAATTTTCCGTTATCGATAACGGCTACTGCTGACTTTACGTCTTGACCCTCCATGGGTCCTCCTTTGTTTCATGTTCACGAGTGCGCGCAGCACTCATAAGCGGTAGTTACCCGCAACCGCGAAACAAATGAATCTTCGATCGAAGTTCACAGATGAATTCATCTGGAAACCACTACCGAGGACCATTAATCCCCCGGCTAGTAACTAATTCTTATAGACCTCTATTTAGCGACGAATACCGAGCTTGTCGATAATTGCGCGATAGCGGTTGATATCTGTCTTTGCAAGATACTGAAGAATGCGACGACGCTGACCTACGAGCAACAAAAGACCACGACGGTTGTGGTGATCATGAGGGTTGGTTTGTAGGTGAGTTGTGATGTCATCAATTCGACGTGATAACAAAGCGACCTGTGCTTCAGGGCTTCCTGTGTCAGTAGCCGATGAACCGTACTTTGCAATGATTTCTTTCTTTACTTCAGGTGTTAACGCCATACTTCTTTACTTCCTTTTCATTGTGAAGTACCTATCGGTACTGTCTAGGAGGCTTCCCGGTTTGACTCACGGGAAATCACTTTCTCGCTGGACTGGCCAAGTTTAGCCAGTGGCATGAGATAACCCAAATTGAGCGAGATTTTTCGCTATTTATCCGTGAGTTCGCGGGCTTGATCGCAATCTTTCTTCATTTGCGCAAGCAACTCTGGAAGTCCATCGAATTTAAGGGTTGGGCGCAAGTACCAACCAAATTCAATAGATGCATTCTTGTCATAGAGATCTAAACCCTCTTGATCAAGTGCATAGGCTTCAACTTGGCGGGCGCGATCTCCTGCAAATGTTGGGTTAGTGCCGATAGAAATCGCAGCCGGCCAAAAATTAATTCCAACGGTAAGCCAACCGGCATAAACGCCATCTGCGGGAATTGTTTGACCTTCAATCTTTCCTAAATTAGCAGTCGGATAACCAATCTCACGACCACGCTTTTCACCGTGTACTACTACCCCATCAAGTCGATGCGGCCTAGAAAGTAATTCGCGCGCTTTTTCTACTTTTCCGTCTGTCACAAGCTTTCGAATACGAGAAGATGAAATTACCTCATCATCTGCCTTGAGTTCTTGAACATCAACGGTGAAATTATGAGCGAGTCCAGATTTGATGAGGGTATCTACATTTCCTGCAGCCTTGTGGCCATATGTAAAGTTCTTACCTATTACTACAGTGCTGACATGTAATTGATTAACCAGAACGCTCTCTACAAATTCATCAGCTGACATTGCTGCAAATTTCTCATTGAATTTGATCACTGCAACTTGATCTGCATTATGTATTTTCAGAAGTTCGACTCTGTCGGCCAAGGTTGTAAGAAGCGTCGGTGCCTTGTCGGGGGCAAAGACGGTAGTTGGATGAGGATCAAAAGTGAGTGCAATGATGGAGCGGCCATCAGCAATTTCTTTGGCGCGATTGAGCAGAACTTGATGGCCTTTATGCACTCCATCAAAAACTCCGATAACAACAACGCTGGTATCGCTCATATGCAAATCTTGCCTTACCTAATGAGCCGCCGCAAAAACTGCGACTGGTTTGGCTTTACCTGACACATTTTTGAGTAAGGCAATCAATTGATTATCAGCAGAGAGTGCAGCGGTTATCTCTGCAGTCGAATTCTCCGAGAGCGGTCTACCGAAAGATAACTCGGCAACTTCTGCACTATTTAATTCGCGAACATCGAAGGTGGCGCGGGCAACTGCTGCGAGGTCTAGCGGAGTGAATCTGCCCGCTTTGAGATCTTCGCAAGAAGTAGCCATCTCTTCAGAAAATCCAGCTACGCGAGTGCGGCGAAGTGAAGTCAAGTGACCACCTACACCGAGCGCTTCTCCGAGATCGCGCGCAATCGAACGAATAAATGTTCCAGCGCTACACGTCACAACAATTTCAATACTGATTCCGCTTTCGCTGCGATGAATTCCGACAATCTCCAGGTGCGAAATCGTGACTTCTCGAGCTGCTAATTGGAAATCTTCTCCATCACGGACTCGGTCATACGCTCGCTTTCCAGCTACCTTCACTGCCGAAACTTGTGCTGGACGTTGCATGATTGTTCCTTGCATTTTCGCTAACGATGAAGTGATTTCGTTATCCTGAATATGCGAGCTATCAGCTTGAGAAATTACTTCACCATCTTTGTCATCGGTGACAGTTGCAATGCCGAGACGAATAGTTGCGCGATATGACTTATCTCCATCAGTAATGTATTGCAGCAATCGTGTGCCATTTCCAAAACCCAACACGAGAACTCCAGTAGCCATCGGATCCAAAGTTCCGGCATGGCCTACTTTGCGCGTTGCAAGTGCTTTTCGAGCGATTGCAACAACATCATGGCTGGTCATGGCGCCAGCCTTATCGATAACTAAAAAACCGTCCTTCATTCTTGAACAGTGCGCGGAATCTTGTAAGGATCTTCGACCACTGGTTTGGCATTTTCACGAGCCTTTGCAACTTGCGCATCAAGTTCGTGTACTCGCTCTAACAATGAATCCAATGCCTTCGCTGATTCTGGGAGTCCATCCAAGATAAATTCTAGTGACGGAGTCACGCGAGTTCCGAGTTCACGGCCCACTGCACTACGTAAGACGCCTTTCGCGGATTCAAGGGCCGCGGCAGTTGCAGCGCGCTCATCTTCTCCACCCAGAACGGTGTAAAAGATAGATGCATTCTGCAAATCACCTGAAACACGTGCATCAGTCACAGTGACAAAGCCAAGTCGAGGATCCTTGATCTTTGTTTCAAGGAGCTGCGCGATGACAACCTTGATGCGGTCAGCAACTTTATGGTTGCGATGAGAACTTCCCATAGTGGTCTCCTCGCTTAGACGCGCTTCTTCTCTCGCATTTCAAAGACTTGAATGGTGTCACCAATCTGCATTTCTTTGAGGTTTCCAACGCCAATACCGCACTCGAATCCTTCACGGACTTCGGTTGCATCATCCTTAAATCGCTTCAAAGAATCGATGGTGAGGTTATCCACGATGACTTCTCCGTTACGGAGCAGACGAGCCTTTGCGTTACGACGAATGATTCCATCGAGAACGAGTGATCCGGCAATATTTCCAGCCTTAGAAGATTTGAAGATATCGCGAACTTCTGCATTTCCAAGTATTGCTTCTTCGTACTCAGGCTTAAGAAGTCCCTTAAGTGAGAGTTCGATTTCTTCAATGGCGTTGTAAATAACAGAGTAGAAACGAACTTCTACACCTTCTTGATCAGCAAAGATTGCAGTCTGTGGTTCAGGCTTAACGTTAAAGCCAATCACCACTGCAGTAGAGGCAGATGCAAGAGTGATATCGCTCTTCGTAATTGCTCCCACGCCGCGGTGAATAACTCGCAGATCCACTTCTTCGCCGACATCAAGCTGCATAAGCGCATCTTCGAGCGCTTCGACAGAACCTGAAACGTCGCCCTTCAGAATGAGATTGAGTGTAGAAATCTTGGATTGCTCCATGAAATCTTCCAAGGAAACTTTCTTGCGCGCCTTTGCAAGTTGCGCATTGCGCTCTGCTGCTTGACGCTTTTCGGCAATCTGACGCGCAGTGCGATCTTCATCTGCAACGAGGAAGGTATCTCCAGCATTTGGAACGGATGTAAATCCGAGAACTTGTACTGGGCGAGATGGACCTGCAACTTCCACTGCATCGCCATGTTCATCCAGCATTGCACGCACTCGACCGAAAGAACCACCCGCAACAATGGCATCGCCAACTTTGAGAGTTCCGCGTTGTACGAGCACTGTTGCAACAGGGCCGCGGCCGCGATCAAGGTGCGCTTCGATGGCAACGCCTCGTGCATCATCATCTGCAACAGCGCGAAGATCAATGGCAGCATCTGCAGTAAGCAAGATGGAGTCAATCAAATCGTTGATACCGGTTCCTGATTTTGCAGAGACATTTACGAAAATTGTGTCTCCACCATATTCTTCTGCAATCAAGTTGTATTCAGTTAGTTGCTGACGCACTTTATCTGGATTAGATCCTTCTTTATCAACCTTATTGACAGCTACGACAATCGGAACTTCTGCAGCTTGTGCGTGGTTAAGTGCTTCAATAGTTTGAGGCATCACACCATCGTCTGCTGCAACTACGAGCACTGCGATATCGGTGACTTTGGCACCGCGAGCGCGCATTGCAGTAAAGGCTTCGTGGCCAGGGGTATCGATAAAGGTAATTGCACGGTTGGTCCCATCGTGATCATGATGGATTTGATACGCACCAATATGCTGCGTGATTCCACCAGCTTCTGACTTAATGACCTCTGTTTGACGAATTGCATCAAGCAAACGTGTTTTACCGTGGTCAACGTGACCCATCACAGTAACGACTGGGGGGCGCGGCATAAGATCTTCGGAATCAAGATCTGCAACTTCAGCAGCAAGATCAATATCAAATCCCTGCAAAAGTTCGCGATCCTCTTCTTCTGGTGAGACAACTTCAATGACATAACCGAGTTGAGCACCGAGAATTTCAAAGGTGTCAGCATCAACAGATTGTGTTGCTGTCACCATTTCACCTAAGTGAAAGAGCGCTGAAACGAGTGCACCTGGATCTGCGCCAATGCGCTCTGCGAAATCTGCCAGCGATGAACCGCGACGCATACGGATTTTGGTATTACCATCGCCATGTGGAATAACTGCGCCACCAAGTTCGGGCGCTTGCATATTGTCGAATTCATCGCGCAGCGCCTTTCTTGATTTTTGCTTTCGCTTAGAAGATTTACTTGCATTCTTTCCAAATGCACCAGCTGCACCACCGCGACCCTGTCCGCGTCCTGGTCCACGACCGGGAGCTCCTCCACCTGGCATGCCACCAGTCGGTGCTCCTTGCGAACGATATGGACCTTGTGATGTTGGTGCGCCACCAGAACGTGGTGGGTAATTTCCAGAACCCGTTGATGCAGGACGTTGTGATTGTGGACGCGCTGCAAATCCAGGACGTACCGAACCTGGACGAGGGCCTGCCATTCCAGGACGAGGTGCACCGGGACGTTGTGCTCCACTTCCTTGTGGACGTTGTGGCGGACGTGGAACAGAACCGCCAGT
>CALMJL010000052.1 GCA_937864425.1 uncultured Candidatus Planktophila sp. | reverse complement strand
CTACCCCACCAAAAATCTTTCCCGCTTACAGTATTTATGTCTAGGGTTCGAAGGTAGAACTTTCCTTTATAGGGTGTTAGTTGGCTCAGCTTTACATTCACTTTCTCTTCAACTCGCTTGCCCTCAGCACAGCTGGGTTCGCAGAGGTTTTCACTGAAATAACCGATTCCGGTTGCGCCCTTGATCCCCCAGGTATTCCATCTGATTTTGTGAACCATCCATCCGCCATCTGCGCAGGTAAGCAGAATGGTTTCGGGTTTGTACTCTGGAATTTCACAATCCCAACTAAGTACATCTGAATCCTTGAGATCAGCTGGGATAGTCACTTGTGGTGTTTGTTCAGCTGATTTTTTGGTTGGTGCAGTGGTTGTTGAATCAAGGGATGAAGTGAAGAAACTCGCTGCAAGTGCGGCCGAAAGGGTGACCGCACCTGCAGCGAATATGAATCTCGCTCTGATCACGCAGCGAGAGTATCTTCGATGGTCTTGAGGCGCTCAAGACGCTCTGATGCTTCTTCGCATCGCCCGAGTTCTGTGAGAGCTTCGGCGAGGCGGTGATTGGCTTCGACTATAGAGTCCCAATCTTTATTGTCTTCGAGAGTGAGCATCTCGAGAGATCTGGTGAGTTCGGATTCTGCTTCGTCGTATTCACCACAGAGTAGGTATGCATTTCCAAGACGGAATCGTGCATAACCTTCCATAGTGAAATCTTCAGCTACTTTGCTGTAGTTGAAGTAATGCTGTGCGTGGAACTTCGCTTCTGGGCCATTCTTGATGGCGATAAATACTCTTGAGAGGTAGTTATCGCACCAGTTGACGTGTTCCGGATTCTTTGCCTCTTTGAAGAGGGAGCGAGCGCTTAAGAAGTTCACGATTGCGGCTTCGTGATTTTCTAACTTCATATGCGCCATTCCGATGTTGAGAAGATCAATTCCCATGGACATCGGTGTTGCATCGGGATCGAGTGAGTCTTTAGCAGCGGTGTGGCCTTCAAGGCACTTCTGCCACTCATCGACTTCATACCAGTTACATGCTGCATCGCGTTTTGCACCGATATATCCGGCGATGTCATCACAGAGCTGATAGAGCTGAGCAAGTGATTCAAATGCTTCTGCTGCTTCGCGTTGGCGCTTGAGGTTTACTAAGCAGAACGCTTTGCCTTGTGTGACATGGATGAGATCTCTGGTGTGAAGATCAATTCCTAGTGAGTAGTAAATCTCAATGGATGTATCTACTAACTGTAGGCACTCTATGTAGTTGTTCTTGTTGTATGCGATGTGGCTGAGTTCATCGAGAACTTCAGCTTTCTCTGCACCTTCGGTCGTACGTAATCGTTCCCAGAGTTCTTGCTCTTGGGGTCTGGCGTTATCTGAGGTGGCGCTCACCGTTTCCTTTCTTCTAGACAATGGTGCTTCTGACAGGTGGAGAAGTTACAGACCGTCACTGACATCT
>CALMJL010000051.1 GCA_937864425.1 uncultured Candidatus Planktophila sp. | reverse complement strand
CCAATCGGCGCACCAGTGCCGCGCGCTCGCACGGCCGTTGATTTAAAGAAGAGTTCTGGGCGATCTGCTTCATAGACGCGCTGATAAACATCAGGAACACCGCTCTCTTCTTTACGTGCATCACGCGAACGCAAGTAGGTAACTCCCGCACCCCATAACTCGATTTCTGGAGAAATTGGCGCGGTAAGTTCGCCAGTTATTTCATCAGCTGTTGCCGATACTGCTTCTTTCAATTGCGCCAGCGTGAGATGCATGGCTTCGGTGAGAGTGGGAATTTTTGAGATGCTGCGGTGTTTACCAGCCTCAGTGACTGCAAGTTGGAATCGCTGTGTTGAAGTATGAAGGACTGAAAGTTTCATCGTTAATCCACGTGAAAATTCTCGGGGATGACATGCCACCATTCCCCAGGCTTTGATTCTGGAACTTGAGCCTGCATCGGATCGGTGATCTTCCACCAGCGCTGAGTTTCAGGATCGGCTGCAATGGATTTCATATCTGCTTCATAATCAGTACCGGTGTATTCCATATATGCAAAGAGCAGATGCTCATAACGAAATATGGAGTAATTCTGAATATTTGCTTTCTTAATAGTGGCTAGAACGCTAGGCCAGACATCAGCATGAATTCTTTCGTACTCTTCAATATCTTGAGGCCTGATACCTATTACTTGGGCTATCCGCTTCACGCTCATGCAGGAATCCTTTCGATGAGGTTTGCATCTTCTAGCTCTTTCCAAATATCTGCAGGTAATTCTCGATTGAAGTCTTCGACATTAGAGAGCAGCTCTTGAGCATTGCGTGGACCAGTAAGAACAGATGTGACAGCAGGATGGCGAAGTGGGAACTGCAGTGCTGCTGCAATGAGCGGGATTCCGCGGACTTTCAGGAACTCACCAATTTTGGCAGCGCGTTGAATAATTTCATCAGATGCTGGTAAGTAGTTATATGTAGCTCCTGCTACTGGATTTGCTAGAACACCAGAATTTAAAACTCCACCCATCGTGATATCAATGTTGTGAGCTAGTGCGTAAGGAAATAAATCGCGATGAGCGATTTGATCTAGCAAGGTATAGCGACCTGCAATCAAAGCAATATCGAGATCGGTACCTTTCATGATTTGGAGCGCTTGTTCGACATAGTTGATGCCGATTCCAACTGCCTTAATCAAACCTTGAGAACGGTAGTCTGCAAGAACTGGAAATGCATTTTCGATTGCTTCTTTCACGTGATCTTCTGCATCGTGCATCAAAACAATGTCGAGGTGATCTAATCCCATGCGTTCAAGGCTCTGGTCAAAGGCTTTCTTGATTCCATCAGCGGTGTAATCAAAGATTGGCATGACATCGCGAGGTGCATCAGGAAACCAAGGAAAGAGTTCAGCGTTTTCAACTTTTTCTAAGGTGCGACCAACTTTGGTCTCAATTACATAAGGGACCTTGGCATTGCGCAACGCTTTACCCAGTCGGATTTCAGCAACTCCGTGACCATATTGCGGCGCTGTATCAAAATAATTGATTCCGATATCAAGGGCGGTATTGAGCATCTCGTCACCATCAGCATCGGTGACCGCTTTAAAGAGGCCGCCAAGTGGGGCAGTTCCAAGACTGAGCCGAGTGACTTCAACATTTGAACGTTTTAACTTAACTTTTTGATTGTGTCGCGCCATAAATTCATCCTATAAGATTTTGCAGACCTAGTGAAGAGTCACTTTGTGAGATTAAAGGAAGATGATGCCCAAGATAACTGGTTTTAGAACTGTTGATGTTCGCTTTCCTACATCGCGAGGGTTAGATGGTTCGGATGCAATGAACAAGGAGCCAGATTATTCAGCCGCGCTAGTTATTTTAGAAACTGATCAACCTGGTTTAGAAGGTCATGGATTTGTTTTTACATGTGGCCGCGGAAACGATCTCCAATGTGATTTCATCGAACAATTAGCTCCGTATGCAGTTGGACGAGATATTAAAGATTTATCTACAAGCATGGGGGATTTTGCGCGCAGTCTGGTTCGCGATTCTCAGATTCGTTGGTTAGGACCTGAAAAAGGTGTCACTCAGATGGCAGCCGGTGCAGTGATCAATGCTGCTTGGGATTTGGTCACTAAATTTGCGAAGAAACCACTTTGGAAATTTCTATCGGATTTAACACCAGAAGAAATTGTTGATCTTGTTGACTTTAGATACATCACTGATGCGCTTACTCCAGAAGAAGCTCTCGAGATTTTGCGCAAAGCTGTACCGCAACGTGCAGCTAATGAAGCTAAGTTGTTAGCCGAAGGATTACCTGCATATACAACTACTCCAGGATGGCTTGGATATACCGATGAAAAGATGGTGCGGCTTGCCAAGCAGGCAGTTGCCGATGGATACAAACTTATTAAGTTGAAATGTGGCGGCTCTCTCGAAGACGATAAACGTAGATTGCGCCTTGCCCGTGAAGCAGTAGGACCAGATATCAAAATCTCAATCGATGCCAATCAAGTATGGGATGTGAATCAAGCCATCGACTGGATTAAGGGAATCGGTGATGTCAATCTGCACTGGGTAGAAGAGCCAACTAATCCTGATGATGTTTTGGGCCATGCAGCTATTGCGCGAGCAATAGCACCTGTACGCGTTGCAACGGGCGAGCACGGAATGAATCGCATTCTCTTTAAGCAGATGCTGCAGGCGAAGGCTTTTTCCTTTATGCAAATTGATGCAACACGCGTTGCAGGCGTCAATGAGAATATCGCCAATATTTTGATGGCAGCTAAATTTGGAATTCCGGTCTGCCCTCACGCTGGAGGCGTTGGTTTATGCGAATTAGTTCAGCACTTGGCTATGTTTGATGCAGTCGCCGTTACTGGCCACCACGCTGACCGTGTTGTGGAATTTGTTGATCATTTGCACGAACATTTTGTGGTTCCAACAAATATTCGCAACGCGCATTATTTGCCACCATCAGAGCCCGGAACCGGTGGAGAAATGTATGCTCAATCAATTGCGGATTTCACATTTCCTACTGGTAAAGAATGGATAAGCGCATGAGTACTGAGTTTGCCGGATTGAAAGCTGTTGTTACCGGAGCTGGATCTGGAATCGGTCTTGCAACTGCAAAGATGTTGGCAGCTGGTGGGGCACATGTTTATGGATTAGATATTGCAGAAGGTGGACTTGCTGGAACCGCCGAATGGCTTTCGTGCGACGTGGGTGACGACGCCTCAGTTGCAGCAGCGTTTAGCAAAATTTCAGCGCTAGATATTGTCATTAACGGAGCAGCCATCAGCGCAGTCGGAAATGTAGAGGCAAACACATCTGATGAGTGGGCGCGCGTTATGAATATCAATGTCACCGGAATCGCGCGGGTGTGCCGCCATGCGCTGCCATTGCTCCGTAAAAGCAAATCCCCTTCAATTACCAACGTATGTTCTGTAGCAGCCACTGCCGGAATCCCAAAGCGTGCGCTCTACAGTGCAACGAAAGGCGCAGTCCTTTCGTTAACGATGGCTATGGCAAATGATTATGTTGCCGAAGGAATTCGCGTTAATTGCGTTAACCCAGGAACAGCAGATACTCCTTGGGTACAAAGATTATTAGCACAAGCTGCAGATCCTGCTGCAGAGAAAAAAGCGCTAGAAGCACGTCAACCGATGGGTAGATTAGTAAGCGCTGATGAAGTTGCGCGCGCACTGTGCTTCTTAGCAAGTCCGTTGCAAGGAGCAATTACTGCAACTTCACTTGAGGTTGATGGCGGAATGCAAGGACTTCGAATTCCTAAATGACAGATAAGAAGCAGATCGACGAGGATGAATTACGTAATCGTTTAGACCCACTTTCCTACGCCGTCTTGCGCGAAGGCGCAACTGAACGTCCATTTACCGGTGAATACACCGATACGGATACAGTCGGAAGCTATCGCTGCAAAGCGTGCAACGCAGAACTCTTTAGATCCGAAACAAAATTTCATTCCGGTTGTGGCTGGCCATCTTTTTATGCACCAACACAAGATGATGCAGTTGTTTTGATTGAAGATCGCTCTCTTGCGCCACGCATAAGAACTGAAGTCCGGTGTGCGAGTTGTGACTCACACTTGGGTCATGTCTTTGAGGGCGAGGGTTTTGATGTCCCCACAGATCAGCGCTGGTGTATCAATTCGGTCGCTCTATATCTCGAAGAACGGTCAAATTAGGCGTAATCTCGTCAATCTTTACCATTTCGTTATTGAAACTTCCTGTATACAAAAGACTGCAGACCACTAGATTTCGAGGGTCGAGATTTGTGTTCCCCACAGGTTGAGGCTCGTTGAAATTTCAACTCTAGAGAAAAGGAAGACGATGTCAGAAAAAGAAAATTCGCTATCTCGTCGCTCGGTGCTTAAAGGCGCTGCAGTTGGTGGGTTAGGTTTAGTTGCGGGCGGTGCACTTTCTGCAGAATCTGCAAGCGCAGCAGCACGTATTAAGGGCACCACCGTCCGTTGGACAACTCGTGGTGGTGGAGCAACAGGTGACAAGATTGCTAAGGCAGTCAACGATGCATTTACTAAGAAGACTGGCGTAAAGGTAGTCGCTCAGCAAGTTAACTCAGATGACTTCCAGAATAACTTTGCGCAGATCATGCAGGGATCACCTGATGATGCATTTGGCTGGATGGCGGGATACCGTTCAAATCACTTTGGTGAGCTTGGACTTCTTGCAGATCTCACACGTGAGATCAACCGTCTTAAGTCATCGCTCCCAACTTCAGCGATTAAAGGTGCAACTAGCCCTGTATCTAAGAAGCCATACATCCTTCCAACAACCTACTATCCATGGGCTCTGCACTATCGCAAGTCAATGGTAAAAGACATTGGAATGAACCCAGAAAAGATTGATACCTGGGATGACTTCGTTAAGTTGATGACTCTTACACAGAAGAAGGGTCTTGTTGGATACTCACTCGGCGCCAAGGGCGGCTGGGAAGCAATGGGTACCTTCGACATCCTTAACTCACGCATCAACGGCTACAAGTACCACATCGACCTACTTAACGGTCGTGCAAAGTGGACTGATGCAAAGACCAAAGAAACATTTAAGTACTTCGCACAGCTCATCCCATTCATGAACGATAACGTTTTGGATATTTCTTGGGATGGTATGCGCGACCTTCTTCTCCAGAAGAAGACTGGTGCAATGTTGATGGGTTCATGGTTTGCTAACGACTTCAAGGCGAAGTCACAGGCAGATTACGACGATCTATGGGTCGTTCCATTCCCAGAAATCAATCCAAAGTGGGGAAGAGACACAATTGATGCACCACTTGATGGTATTTCAGTTGCAGCGAATGGAAAGAACGTAGCAGCTGGAAAGGCTCTTGCAGAATTCTGGGCATCTCCAGAAGGAATTGCTGAAGCTGTCAAGGCTGGCGATACCAGCATTTATGTATCGAAATCATTTGATACTTCTTCATACGATTCATTCAACAAGCAGAAGCTTGCAGTTCTTGCTTCTGCAAAGAACATCATGTTCTTCTTGGATCGCGATGCTCGCGGAGACTTTGCAGGTCCAGTTGTTGGACCAGCTATCCAGAGCTTCATTAAGAAGCCATCTGATGTCAATAAGATCCTTGAAAGCGTACAAGCACAATGGGATGCACTTCCAAAGAACTAATTTCTTAGTTGTTAATTAGTTTGAGTGCTAGTAAGTTAAAGGCATGAAGGCGGCGGCTACGATTAAAAAAAATCGTAGCCGCCGTTCTCTTTCTAAAGGAGATCGGTTTACTCTCTCAGCTTTTGTTGGAATACCAACGCTCCTCCAGATAATCCTCTTATGGGTCCCAGCCGTAGTAACGATTGTTCTCTCCTTCACCTATTGGAATGGCGTTCGCCTCGAGGACATTAGGTGGGCTGGAATCCAAAACTACAAAACGATCTTCGTCAACGAGCCACTTTTTTATCAGGCGCTAAAAAACAATGGCATCTGGCTCGCCTTCTTCGTGCTGGTTGCTACTCCACTTGGGATCCTGCTTGCTTATCAGGTAGATCGCGGCATCAAAGGACATGCTTTCTACGAATCAATCTATTACCTTCCCGTCGTCTTATCTCTGGCAGTAATTGGAATCATCTGGAACTTTATGCTCCAGCCTGGCGGATTTGTTCAGGGCTTGATGGGTCTTGATATTGGGAATGCAATTTCTATTTGGGGTAACCCCGATATAAATACGTGGGTCATTCTTGGCGTGGCGTCCTGGCGCCACATTGGTTACATCATGCTGCTCTATTTATCTGGACTCAAATCTGTTGATCCAGCGCTGAAAGAAGCTGCTGCTATTGATGGAGCAACCGAATGGCAGATTTTTCGAAAGATTATTCTGCCAACGATGCAACCTGTAAATATCATCATCGTTGTTATTACGCTGATTGAATCTTTGCGAGCTTTTGACTTGGTCTACATCATCTACGGAAACCCAACTATCTTCCCTCTCCTTAATCTCTTAGTCTTCCAAAATTTTGCCGGTCAGGGAATTTCGATGAAGGGCGCCGCCTATGCGGTGATTTTGCTTGTGCTCTGCATTGTTCCAATCATTACCTATCTCAGAGTCACATTTAAAGAGGATCTCAAATGAGCAGCGGCGTCGTTCAGAGCGAGAAATATCGCAATAGCCAAAAGCGTAAAGACTTCTTTATCTCACTCTTTATTGGAATCTTTGCCATCGTCTGGATTTTTCCAATTTTGTGGACAGTATGGACTTCGCTCCGCCCTTATAACGACATTATTTCTTATGGAATTTTCTCGTGGCCACGCCATCTAAATTTCAATAATTATGTAAATGCAATGAGAGAAATGAAGATTGGGGGATACCTACTTAACTCAGCAATTGTCACAATCCCTTCAGTGATTTTGACGCTCTTCTTTGGTTCGCTCATCGCCTTTGTAGTGACTCGCTACAAATTTAAGTTCAATCTCACGCTTTTGTTGCTCTTCACAGCAGGCAATATGTTGCCAATCGTTCTTACCTATATCCCAGTATTTTGGATGTTCATCTGGGTTGGCGAGCTTTTTGGAAATCGCAACCTCTTGTATAACAACTATGGTGGTTTGATTCTGGTTCATGTTGGATTTCAGGTTGGTTTTGCGGCATTTGTGCTCTCGTCCTATATGAAGACAATTCCCAAGGAAATCTCTGAATCAGCAACGATTGATGGTGCCAATGTTTTCCGCCATTACTGGAATGTCATTCTTCCGCTATTACGCCCAGCTCTTGCAGCGCTCAGCGTCTTGATGACAACCTGGATCTATAACGAATTCTTCTGGGCTTTGGTTTTGATGTCAGATGACTCAAAACGCCCAATCACTTCAGCGCTGCGCCGGCTACAAGGACAGTATGTAACTGACTTTAACCTTCTTGCGGCAGGTGCAATTATCGCCGCACTACCAACAGTTATTCTCTTCTTTGTATTACGTAAGCAATTTATTGCTGGATTAACGCTCGGATCTACGAAAGGTTAATCGCGCTTTCGGCGCACTGGGTTATTTATGTTTACTCGAATTCGAAAGCTCTTCTCTGATCGCAAATACTGGGTGAGACAAATTTTGGTTGCAGGGCTTTCTGGGGGCGTCGCCTGGATTATTGGAGATGCGGTCGTTGAAGGCGGCGGTGTAGTTGCGGCAATAGTTTCAACGCTCAGCATTCGCATTTCGCTTCATAAATCAATCCGTGAAGGTTTTGGTCAAATAGTAGGTACTGCAATTGGTGCAGGTACTGCGCTCCTGGCAGTGACAGTCTTTGATTTTGGCTTCATCGCAATCGCTACAACTATTGTTCTCTGCGCGGTGGTTGCGCGAGCACTTCATTTAGGTGAAGTTGCTTCTGTTAATGTTCCAGTTACTGCACTCATTGTTATTGGTCCCGGAATATCTGAGACAACTGCCGCACATAGATTGGGTTCGACACTCATTGGCGCAGCTGTTGCTATTTTCTTCTCATATTTCTCCCATCCAAAAACTCCAGCTGATAGAACGAGAGATCAGATTGATCGCGTCAGCCAAAAAGCTGCAGATTTACTTGCCAAGATGTCAGAAGGCGTTGCCGCAGGTTATACACAAAAAGATGCTGGGCAATGGCTCGCTAGCGCGCGTCTCTTAGTTGAAGAAGTCCCGTCATTACGTGCTCAATCTGTTGAAGCGCGTAGCCACGCGAGATGGTTTCCAACTGCAGAGAAAGATGTGGCAGAAGAGTTATATATAAAAGGTATTGCAACTGAACACACTCTGGTGCAGGTGCGAACCATCGCTCGCACGCTCTTTGATTCAGCTGTTGAAGGTGGAATTGCCGATTCCACTAAGAAACAGATTGCGGTGGCACTTTCTGCTGCCAGTTATGCAATTTCGGCTAACATTGAGAAACCAGATGACATTTCAGATTTTGATTCAACACCTACTGATGATGCCCGCGAAGCAGGATCCGTTCTCGCTGAAACCCTGATAGAAGAGGGTAAAGATGTAGATCAAGAGCAGGTGATCCGCGGCTTATCAATCGTTGCCAATATAGATCGAATCGCAGATTCACTCGACCAAAATTCTCCGGCAATCAGCGATGTCATTACACCGGATGAGCCAGCCAAGGATCGCGTCCTACAGGTTTCGCCTATCGAACAGACCACTGGACTTTGGAAACGAGTCAAGAAATTTTTTAGGAAGTATCTTTAACCACTCGATGTAAGGAGATAAAAATGTGCAGCAAGGTGCAATGTAGGAACTGTGGAAAGCCAACCTGGCAAGGTTGCGGTGAACACATTGAAGAAGCCCTACAAGGTATTGCCCCCGAAGATCGTTGTCAGTGTAAGTAATGAAGGCAATTCAGATAACCACCTTTGGTGGCCCCGAAGTAATGAATTACCTTGAGCTGCCAGATCCAACTGCACAAGATGGTGAAGTCATTCTTGATGTGACATCTATTGGAATAAATTACGCCGATACGCATCAGACAGAAAATAGTTATCTGTCGCAACAAACACTTCCACTTATCCCAGGCATTGAAGTCACGGGCATATATGAAGGTAAAAGATATTTAGCAAGCGTTTCATCTGGGGGATACGCCCAAAAAGCGGTGGCATCAAAACATGCACTATTTCCGATCCCTGAAGGTGTCACTGATCAACAAGCTCTTTGTATGTTGATTCAAGGTGCCACAGCTTGGCATCTGTTGAAAACGATGGGAAATCTTCAGAAAGATCAGACTGTTGTGATTCATGCAGCAGCCGGTGGAGTCGGCACACTTGCCATTCAACTTGCAAAGATGTGGGGAGGCAAAGTTATTGCAGTTACTGGTTCTGCAAAAAAAGCTGAATTAGCTCGGTCACTAGGGGCTGATGAGATTGTTATGGCTAATGAACCAGAGTTAGCAAAATCAATACGCGCTCACAATAATGGCAAAGGCGTTGACCTCATTCTCGAAATGGTTGGTGGTTCAACCTTTGATCAGAGCTTGCAAGCTCTTGGAACTTTTGGAAAATTGATTACCTTTGGAATGGCATCTCGCACTGCTCCCACTCCACTACATCCTGGATCGCTTATGCACGGCTCAAAAACTGTTGCAGGTTTCTGGCTTGCCAATTGTTTTGGTAAGAAAGAGTTGATGCATGATGTCATCGCAGAACTATTCCAATTAGTGGCAAGCGGAAAATTGCGTCCCGTCATCGGAAATACATATCCATTGAGCGAGGCTGCGCAAGCCCATCGTGAAATGCTGGCGCGCGAGACTGTTGGGAAAATTGCCCTCGATCCTGCGCACTAAATTGGAGTAATTTTTAACTTTCGGATGTAACCCCTAGACTTCTCCTTCGCTACGTTCTTCGCCCCCCTAGCTCAGTAGGTAGAGTGTTTCCATGGTAAGGAAAAGGTCACCAGTTCGATTCTGGTGGGGGGCTCGCAGTAAAAAAACTTAATACCTGACATATTTATTTATGTCTGCGGCGGGGTAGCTCAGCTTGGTAGAGCAAGCGGCTCATAATCGCTGTGTCGTGGGTTCAAATCCCGCCTCCGCTACGCAGTAATTTCACCAAAGTTGGCGACTCAGGTAACCTGAGCGCCTTACATCACGAAGGAGTTTCACCATGGCAAGCAAGAGCGCGGACGTTCGTCCAAAGATCACCATGGCATGCGTTGATTGCAAAGAGCGTAATTACATTACAAAGAAGAACCGTCGCAACGATCCAGATCGCATGGAACTCAAGAAGTTCTGCCCACGTTGCAAGGCTTCAACTCTTCACCGCGAAACTCGCTAATGCTTAACCCCGATTCGGTCGGGAGTACCTTCGGTGGTACAGAAACAATCGCCGTTACACAATCTGAGGTAGATGCATTCTGCGCCGTCATTGGCGAAACTGATACTTCTATTGCACCTCCGACTTTCACGATACGAATTACGCTCTCGCAATTTGAAGAGATTTTGACGCGCCCTGAAATTGGTCTGGATTGGACCCGCTTAGTGCACGGTGATCAAAAATTCCAGATTTTTTCTCCGGTGCGACCAGGAGATGAACTCAGGTGCAGCGCAACTATCGAGAGCTATCGAGTCGCTGCCGGAAATGAAATTGTTTCTGTGCGCTCAGATTTGGAGCGAGACGGCGCCATCGTTGTCTCTGCGTGGTCCACGCTGGTGGTGCGCGCATGATTGAAATTGGCAGCGAACTCCCCGAGCGGATTTTTCACATTAATCGAGCGCTACTGAAGCGCTATGCCGATGCTTCGGGCGATCAAAATCCCATCCATCAAAATGAAGAGTTTGCTATCTCGGTTGGCCTTCCAAATGTGATTGCTCATGGAATGTTGACCATGGCACTTGTCGGAAAGTACGTCAGCGATTTTGCAGGAGGAAGTGCAAAGGTTGCTGAATTTGGAGCTCGCTTTACTAAACCTGTGATTGTTCCAAAAGATGCAGAAGTCGATCTGACAGTAAGCGCCTCAGTTGCAGAGATTACAGAATCCACAATTACTTTAAATCTTTCAGCGACATCAGCAGGCGTAAAGGTGTTGGGAATGGCAAAGGCTGTCATCTACAAGTGAGTGCACCAGAATCGGTTCATGAATTAGCACGTGCTCGCCAGGCAGCCCGTGCCGAGAAAAATTTTGCACTCTCTGATCAATTACGCGATGAAATCGCTGCACAAGGATTTGAAGTTGTAGATGGTGCAGGTGGATATGAATTACGACCAAAGAAGCGATTTCCTACCTACGAATCTACTCGCGATATTCGCGCAATAAATTCGGGCAAATATGCAATAACAGTTGCAATGATTATCGATGGATTTCATGATGATGCAGTTGCCACGCTGCAATCTGTGAAGAACCACAGCGATTGTGCAATTGCCATGTTGGTCATTGGAGATCCCGGAGTCTTGGTAGACCATCTCGATGCACGAACATCTTTAGTGCACCTCACTGAAAATCTAGGTTGGGGTGAATGCGCCAATGCGCTGCTACGAAATATCACAAGCGAATTTGTAGTCATCATGGATCCTTCCACGCGCTTTACCGGAGATGCCATCACTCCAGTTCTTACAGAACTTAAAAAGCGTGATTTTGTTGCAGTTGGTTGGAAAGGTGGGCTCATTAACCTTGAGGATGATTGGCGTAGTACAGAAGATAAAGGTGCTGGCGAAGTCGATGTTCTCTTTAGTTATTTCTTTGCCGTGCATCGCGAGGATGCGCTAGCTGCTCGAGGCTTTAGCAATCGAGCGCTCTATTATCGAAATGCAGATATCGAATTTTCGTTGCAATTACGTCATTCGCAAGGGCGCTTACTTCAAATGGATTTACCACTCGAACAAGCGCGTCACCACGGTTACTACGACACTGATCCCGAATATCGCGACCTACAATCAAAGAAGAATTACGACCGAATTCTGGAGCGCTTTAGAGGTAAGACTGCAATCTTGAGTCCACGCAGGTAGCCTTAGAACATGACCGAATTTCGCGATCTCACTTCATTGCGCGTGGGCGGTCCCGCAAAGAAATTTGTAGAAGTTGCAACGGAAACCGAAATCATCGCAGCAATCGAAGCTGCTGGAGATAGCCCAATTCTGATCATGGGTGATGGCACAAATATGTTGGTATCAGATCAGGGTTTTGAAGGCGTCGTTATTCGAATTTCTAATCACGCTCTTGCCGCTGAAGTGGATGCATGTAGCGGAGCAACTCTCACTATCGGCGCTGGTGAAAATTGGGATGAATTTGTTGCAACCACAATTGAGCGTGGGTTTGCTGGATTAGAAACCTTGAGTGGAATTCCAGGCTCTGTTGGAGCTGCCCCCATTCAAAATATCGGCGCATATGGCCACGAAGTCTCAGAGTTCATCACACGAGTTCGCACATATGATCGAGAGAAGAAGGTAGTAAAAACTTTCACCAATCAAGAGTGCGAATTTGAATATCGCAATTCTCATTTCAAATCACATCCGGGAAAATATGTAGTACTTGATGTTCAATTTAATCTTCGCCAAGGTGAATTCACCACGCCGATCACTTATCAAGAGCTAGCCGATAAATTGGGAATCACAGTGGGAGATAAAGCTGGGATTGTGGAGACGAGAAAAGCTGTTCTGGAACTTCGCGCCTCAAAGGGAATGTTGCTTAACCCGAAGGATCAGGATTCCTGGTCTGCTGGATCATTCTTTACCAACCCCATTATTAGTAAAGAAATTGCCGACACACTCCCAGCGGATGCACCACGTTGGCCAACGCAGGATGGTCGCGTAAAAACGAGCGCTGCTTGGCTCATCGAAAAATCTGGAATTCATAAAGGCGATACTCATGGTGGAGCGCGCGTTTCTACGAAACATGTACTTGCGCTTACTAATTCTGGAAACGCGACTGCAACTGAAATTGCCGAACTAGCGAAAACAGCGAAGCAAGCAGTTCAGCAAAAGTTTGGAATCACTCTTGAAGCTGAAGTTAATTTGATCGGAATTACGCTCTAAAAATTACTCAGTTAATAATTTTTTAATGCGTCCGATACCTTCGACAATATCTTCATCACTGGTCGCATAAGAAAAGCGCAGATAACCTGAAGGTCCAAATGCCTCCCCAGGAACGGCTGCTACCTCTACTTCTTCAAGAATAAGCGATGCGAGCTCGGCTGATGTAGTGGGAACTTTTCCGCGAATGGTTTTACCCAGGACACCTTTCACGGATGGATAGACATAGAAAGCGCCTTGTGGAGTTGGACATTCAAATCCTGGAATTTCATTGAGCAATCCCACGATTAACTTGCGGCGACGATTGAACGCTTCGCCCATTGTGTGCACTGCATCCAGATTGCCAGTGAGAGCAGCAATCGCAGCACGTTGAGAAACATTTGAGACATTCGAGGTTAGGTGAGATTGCAAATTGGTAGCTGCCTTGATGACATCTTTTGGTCCAATCATCCAACCCACACGCCAACCGGTCATTGCATAAGTTTTAGCAACACCGTTCAAAATAATGCAGGTATCAGCAAGGCCAGGAACTAAAACTGGAAGTGATGGAGCGGTAGCTCCGTCGTAGAGCAAGTGCTCATAAATTTCATCGCAAATTACCCAGATATTGTGCTTGAGCGCCCATTCACCAATTGCCTTTGCTTGCTCAGGTGTATAGACAGATCCAGTTGGATTTGAGGGGGAACAGAAGAGCAAAACTTTCGTCTTTGGAGTACGTGCTGCCTCTAATTGATCGACGGTTACTAAATAGTTCTGAGTTTCATCTGCAAAGACTTCAACGCTCTTTCCTCCAGCTAACTTGATAGCTTCGGGATACGTTGTCCAATAAGGAGATGGCAGCAAAACTTCATCGCCTGGATCCACAATGGATGCAAATGCTTGATACACAGCTTGTTTTCCACCATTTGTGACAAGTACTTGATCAACTGTGATTTCATAATTTGAATCACGTTTTGTTTTTGTCACAATTGCTTCACGCAATTCCGGAAGTCCCGGAGTTGGTGTGTAGCGATGATTTGCAACAACTTTTGCTGCTGCACTTGCTGCTTCAACAATGTAATCAGGCGTTGGAAAATCTGGTTCACCTGCGCCAAATCCAATGACAGGGCGACCGGCAGCTTTAAGCGCTTTTGCCTTGGCATCGACTGCCAATGTGGCTGATTCGGCAATTGCTGCAATCCGTGCGGAAATTCTGCTCATGGGGGAAGTCTGCACTATCGCTGGGTGGGGCTGCGCGCTCAGAATGAGTGGCCAAGACCACCTCAGTTTTACTCAGGTTGGTCGTAGCCTCTACACTTTCGCGCTCACGATCATATTTTGGTTCGCCTTGGCGCGCCCGAAAATTTTCGCGAAGGGCAGTAGCTCAATTGGCCAGAGTTGCCGTCTCCAAAGCGGCCGGTTGGGGGTTCGAGTCCCTCCTGCCCTGCAGTGCCGCACGAAGAAGTAGTACGAACTAGAACGAGATGAAGAACGAGATAGAAAAGGAACTGACATGACTGATGCAGTTGAAGTTACCGAGGAGAAACTCGGAATTTTTGCGCGCGTTGGACTTTTCTATCGCCAAGTTGTGAGCGAACTGAAAAAAGTTGTATGGCCAACCCGCAACATGTTGACCACCTACACCGCAGTCGTCTTGGTATTCGTTGCGTTCATCATTGCAGTTGTTTCTCTCATTGACTTGGTGCTTACCAAGGTTGTCTTCTGGGTATTTGGATAAAGATGATGACTGACGAAACCACTCCTAAGCAAGACGCTTTTGAAGCGGCGCTTGCTGCCAGCGCAGAAGAGATTTCAACTTCCGCACCTCAAGAAGTTCTAGAACCAGAAGTCGCTGTTGTTGCCGACGACTTGGCACTTGCCAGTGACGAAGATGGCGATATCGAATCTGATGAGAATGATCCCAACGCCGAATTCCGTCGTTCACTCCGAACTGCAATTGGTGATTGGTATGTCGTCCACTCTTATGCAGGATATGAAAAGAAGGTAAAGGGCAATCTCGCCAACCGCATCCAATCTCTTAATATGGAAGATTACATTTTCCAGATTGAAGTTCCTGAAGAAGAGATCATGGAAATCAAGAATGGCGCTCGCAAGATGGTCAAGCGCAATATCTATCCAGGTTATGTTCTTGTTCGCATGGATCTCACCGACGAATCATGGTCGGCAGTTCGTAACACTCCAGGTGTGACTGGATTTGTTGGCAACGCGCACAACCCAAGTCCGCTCAGCATGGATGAAGTAGAAAAGATTTTGGCACCACGCCCACAGAAGAAGGCTGATAAAGCAGAGATTAAGTTTGTTGATTTTGAAGTTGGCGAATCAGTCACCGTGATGGATGGCCCATTTGCAACGCTTCCAGCATCAATTTCAGAGATCATGCCAGAGCAGGCAAAGCTCAAGGTATTGGTATCTATCTTTGGCCGCGAAACACCGGTCGAGCTTTCATTTAATCAGGTTCAGAAGATCTAACGAGATTTAGCGAAGAAAAAAGGAAAAGAGAAGAAAAATGGCACCAAAGAAGAAGGTCACCGGATTCATTAAGTTGCAGATCCAGGCTGGAGCTGCAACACCTGCGCCACCAGTTGGTCCAGCGCTTGGTCAGCATGGTGTCAACATCATGGAATTCGTCAAGGCATACAACGCTGCGACCGAACAACATAAAGGTCAGATCATTCCGGTTGAGATCACTGTTTATGAAGATCGTTCATTCGACTTCATCACCAAGACTCCACCAGCATCACGTTTGATCTTGAAGGCTGCTGGAATCGAAAAGGGTTCTGCAGTTCCACATAAGAACAAGGTTGCAAACATCACGATGGCACAGGTCAAAGAGATTGCTACAACAAAGATGGCAGATCTCAATGCAAATGACATCGATGCTGCTGCAAAGATCATCGCTGGTACAGCACGATCAATGGGAATCACAGTTTCCTAAATAAATTTCTTGGCGCCACGGTGGCGTCAAGATGTGGGAGAACCGCGCTGGTTCGTTAACCACAACCCCAAGCTCTACTTCGGTAGAGGAAGAAGGATGAAATGAAGCGCTCAAAGAAGTACACAGAGGTTGCTGCCAAGGTAGTGAAAGATCACCTCTACACACCATACGAAGCTGTAAAGCTTGCTAAAGAAACCACAACAACAAAGTACGACTCAACTATCGAAGTTGCTCTCGTTCTTGGTGTTGATCCAAAGAAAGCTGATCAAGCAATCCGCTCGACAGTGAACTTGCCACATGGAACCGGAAAGACTGCTCGCGTTCTTGTATTTGCTAACGGAGAGCGCGCTGAAGAAGCTCGCGCAGCTGGTGCAGATATCGTCGGTGGCGATGACCTGATTGATGAAGTTTCAAAGGGTCGCCTTGATTTTGATGCAGTTGTTGCAACTCCA
Source organism: uncultured Candidatus Planktophila sp. (assembly GCA_937864425.1). Lineage (GTDB taxonomy): Bacteria > Actinomycetota > Actinomycetes > Nanopelagicales > Nanopelagicaceae > Planktophila. The sequence continues at coordinate 1,610 of CALMJL010000051.1, read as the reverse complement.
GATTTGATGGCAAAAGTTGGACGCCTCGGTAAAGTTCTTGGAACACGCGGCTTGATGCCAAATCCAAAGACCGGAACCGTAACAACCGATGTCACCAAGGCAGTTAATGACATTAAAGGCGGAAAGATTGAGTTCCGTCTTGATAAGAATTCAAACCTTCACTTCATTATCGGCAAGGCATCTTTTAGCGCAGAACAGCTCGCTGAAAATTATGCTGCAGCTCTTGATGAAGTAATGCGTATTAAGCCAAACTCTGCGAAGGGTCGCTACATTAAGAAGGCAGTTGTCTCATCATCAATGGGACCTGGAATCCAAGTAGATCCCAACCTCACACGCGAACCAGCCGCCAATTAATTTCTTACAAACAGGGGATTTGACCCATTCAAGTCCCCTGTTTTAAGATTTACCCATAACCAAAGACCGCAGGTCTTGGCTCGCAAGAGTCAAAGTAAATGAGGAATCTCAGCCCGCGTAGGTGTTCACGTTAATCCGTGCGCTCTTACGCGTCACGGATTTTTTATTGCCTGTAGTCACCGAATACCTAAGGGAAAGGTGAACCGAATGGCTCGCCCCGATAAAGCAGCAGCAGTTGCTGAATTGACTGAAGATTTCAAGTCAGCGTCTGCTACTTACCTCACCGAATATCGCGGATTAACCGTGACTTCGATGAAGCAGCTACGTCGCAGCCTTGGCGCAGATGCCAAGTACAGCGTCGTAAAGAACACCCTCACCAAAATTGCAGCGAAGAACGCTGGCGTTGAGATTTCAGATGATCTCCTTGCTGGTCCTTCAGCAGTTGCATTTATTAAGGGTGATGCAATCGATGCTGCTCGTAACCTCAAGAACTTCCAGAAAGAAAATCCACTTCTTGTTATCAAGGGCGGAATTTATGAAGGCAAGTTTGTAACAACAGCAGAAATCATGAAGCTTGCAGACCTTGAGTCTCGCGAAGTACTTCTTGCAAAACTTGCTGGTGCTATGAAGGGATCGCTTGCTAAGGCAGCTCGCATCTTTGATGCACTTCGCATCAAGATGGAAGCGCAGCAAGGCGCTCCAGCTGCTCCCGCAGCAGTGTCCGAACCAGCATCTAACGATGCTGTGGTTGAAACCCCAGCAGAAACAAATGAAGTTGTCGCTGAAATTGCTGCCGAAGCAACAGATGCACCAGTTGCGGAAGCAACAGAAACTCCAGCGGAATAAGAAAAGGAAAAATATAAAATGGCAAAGCTCTCACAAGCAGACCTTTTGGCTCAGTTCAAGGAACTCACACTCGTTGAACTTTCAGAGTTCGTAAAGGCTTTTGAAGAAGAATTCGATGTAACCGCAGCAGCTCCTGTTGCAGTTGCAGCAGCAGGCGGCGCAGCAGCAGCTGGCGCAGCAGATGCTGGACAAGATGAATTCACAGTTATCCTCGAAGATGCAGGTTCTCAGAAGATTGCGGTTATTAAGGAAGTACGTAACCTCAACTCTGCACTTGGTCTTAAGGAAGCAAAGGATCTTGTTGACGGAACTCCTGCAACACTTCTCGAGAAGGCAAACAAGGAGACCGCAGAAAAGGCAAAGGCAGCTCTCGAAGCAGCTGGCGCAAAGGTCACACTCAAGTAGTCCCA
>CALMJL010000050.1 GCA_937864425.1 uncultured Candidatus Planktophila sp. | reverse complement strand
AAGGCTTTGCCACTGATTTTGACAGTCGCTGCAGTCGCCGTTGCTGGATTCTTTGCCGTTGTCGCAATTATGCGCAGACGTAGGAATGCTCCGCTTGCGCCAGTTGTAGAAACCATCGACGATATCGAATTCGACTTTGATCGAATTCTCGCTGAAATCAGAGCAAAAGAAGTCAAGATAAGCACTTCAGCTAAGCCAAAGGCTCGAACCGCGCCTGTAAAGCGAAGTACTAAAAAGAAGAAGTAGCGAGCCTAGTTTTTAAATTTTGGCAGATGTAAATCAAACTTGATTGAAGCAAGGCGAGTAATCACGACTACTGCTCCCCCGATTAAAGCTGCCTGGTTATCTCCAGTACCCGACTGCTGGAGTCCTACATACACTGCAGAACCAACTAAGGTGCAGGTTGCAATAGTTTCGCGATGTAATAACACCGGTTCGAGTTGGCAGAGCACATCACGTAGTAGCCCACCCGTCACCGCAGTCATGACACCCAAGAAAATTGCTCCAAACCAGATAACATCCATTTGAATAGCAAATTGGGTTCCAGACATTGCCGCAACTGCCAATCCAAATGTGTCCATGATGAGAAGTGTTTTACCAATATGAGTCACTCGACGAAAAACAAGAGTCAGCAAGATTGCGGCAAGAACGCTGAGCACAATCCACGGATCAATAATCCAAATAGGGCGCGCTCCAAGTAAAACATTTCGCAGTGTTCCGCCGGCGAGTGAAGCAACTGCCGAGATGAGTGCAATTCCGCCGTAATCAAGCCCTTTATCTGCAGCAACTCGCGCGCCCACGAGAGCAAAGGCAAATGTTGCCAAGAGATCCAGCAGATTGAGCAAGGTCATGGCGTAAGGGTACGCAGTAATGTTCAACTCTGCACAAAACTGCAAAAATATTTCATTTCCGTCACATTTTGCGAGTTTTGCTGCATTGTCGGCTCGCCGTTGCGTAAAGTTCCGCGCATGTCAAAGACCTCAAAGAAATCATCTGGCCTTTCAAGCGATAAAAACTGGTGGCGACAAGCAGCCATCTATCAAATTTATCCACGTAGCTTTGCAGATTCCAACGGTGATGGAATCGGTGACCTCAAAGGAATTACTTCGCGAATTCCGTATTTAAAGTCGCTTAATCTCGATGCAGTGTGGCTCAGTCCTTTTTATCCATCAGCGCTAGCCGATGGTGGTTACGACGTTGATAACTATCGCGATGTAGATCCAAAACTTGGAACGCTTGCAGATTTCGATGAGATGTTGGCAGGACTTCATAAAGTTGGAATCCGAGTTTTCGTCGATATTGTTCCCAACCATTCATCGAACTTGCACGAATGGTTTAAAGAGGCGATTGCCGCAGAACCTGGATCGCCTGCTCGTAATCGCTACATCTTCCGCAATGGCCGCGGTACAAACGGAGAATTGCCTCCTACTGATTGGGTTTCACACTTTGCACCAAGTGCATGGACTCACGAATCTGTCATGGGCGGAAAACATAATCAGTGGTACATGCATTGGTTTGCTCCAGAACAACCAGATTTCAACTGGGATAACCCAGAGATAGAGAAAGACTTTCTCAAAACCTTAAAGTTTTGGGCAGATCGCGGAGTCGATGGATTCCGTATCGATGTGGCGCATGCGCTCAAGAAAGATTTATCCGAACCACTACGTAACCTAGATGTCTTTGAAGGCCTGGATGAACGTGGCAATAAAGGAAAAGGAATCTTTGCCGATCGTGATGATGTCTTCAAAATTTATCGAGAGTGGCGCAAGTTATTTAATAAATACAATCCACCTCGCGTTGCCGTAGCCGAAGCTTTCGTGCATCCAGAACGTCTGCCGCTCTATGCAAGCACCAAGACGCTGGGACAATGTTTTGACTTCAGATTCATTGAAACGCCCTTTGAAGCGGGTGCGTACCGAATCGCTACCCAAGAGGCGATTGAACTTGCTGCTAAGAACAAATCTTCCTGCACCTGGACTCTTTCTAATCACGATCA
>CALMJL010000049.1 GCA_937864425.1 uncultured Candidatus Planktophila sp. | reverse complement strand
CCAGGCATACCAAGCAGGAATTCCTGACATACGGAATTTACGAACTTCCACAACTGCTTTGTGGCGACCAATTGTTGCCATCGAACCCTTATCCAAATATTTAAATGGCTCAAGTGCTTGTCCGCGATGTGCGCGCAAGATTTGCTTTGCAACAAAGCGTCCTTGTTGCATGGCAACAGGCGCCACCATAGGTAAGAAGCGTCCTTGTTCATCTTTAGCGCCTGCGATATCGCCAATTGCCCACACATGCGGATAGTGATTAACTCGAAGAGATTCTTCAACATCAACTCGAGAACCAACAATGGGAAGATTTAAATCTAGAGCTGCTGGTTCGCCCTTCACGCCAGCTGCCCACACAGTAACTTCTGCTGGAATGGGATCGGCATCCTTCACAATGATTTTGCGAGATTGCACTTCGCGCACGGAAGTATTGGTGCGCACTATGACGCCCAAATCTTGTAAATCTGCTTGAGCACGTGCCGATAATTTTTCGCTAAACATCGGCAGAATCCGCGGACCTGCCTCTATGAGATAGATATCGATGTGCGATGCTGCATGTGCCATATCGTTCTTTAACGGACCGCGCTTTAACTCAGCAAGCGCACCCGCCATTTCAACACCAGTAGGTCCGCCACCAACAACGGCAATCGACAATCTAGTGTCATCTTCAAAGCGGCAGAGATCTTCAAAACGGCGCATCACAGCAGCGCGAATAGTGATTGCCTCATTCACGCTCTTCATACCGAGCGCGTATTCAGAGACTCCAGGAACACCAAAATCAGCGGTCGCAGAACCGAGTGCAACAACTAAGTGATCGAATTCCAAAACTTCAGATGAATCAAGTTTTACTGTTTTGTTTTTGTGATCCACTGAAATAGGTGAACCCATCCGAAATTTCGCGCCAGTTTTGCGAAGCGCTCCACGAATGGGATGGACGACGTGGTCTGCGGCAAGGCCGGCAGTAGATACTTGATAGAGCAGCGGTAAAAATGTTTGAAAGTTGTGGCGGTCAACCAAGGTGACATCGGCATCCTTGGCGAGTGCGCGGGCAGCGGTAAGCCCACCAAAACCAGCGCCCAGAATTACGACGCGTGGTTTTACAGAATTTAAAGTAGAACTCGCCACTCGGTAAGTCTAGGCTCAGATGTATGGATATGCAGAATCAAGGGCGGCTCTATCTCGTCACTGGCGCATCAGGTTATGTTGGTGGTCGCTTAGTACGTGATTTGCTCAATGATCAAAAGCGAGTCCGTGTCTTTGTGCGCGATGCAAAGAAAATTACTGGCCAGAGTTGGTCGAAAGTCGTAGAAATTGTTGAAGGCAATGCCAGCAATGCTGCTGATTTAGAGCGTGCGCTCGCTGGAGTTCATACTGCGTATTACTTGTTGCACTCCATTAATGCTGCTGCTGATTTTGGAAATATCGAAGCTGAAATGGCGCGCGGGTTTGCACTCGCCTCAGAAAAAGCAGGTGTATCTCAGATTGTGTATCTGGGTGGAATCGCCAACGATGAAAATCGCAGCCGCCACCTGACATCACGCATGAATACCGGTGCGCAGCTTGCTTCAACATCTGTGCCAGTTCTTGAGTTACGTGCCGGAATCATTATTGGTTCTGGATCAGCCTCCTTTGAAATGTTGCGTCATTTAACGCATCGCTTGCCCATCATGACAACACCGAAGTGGGTTTCAAATCGCACCCAACCCATTGCAATTCGCGATGTTCTGCATTACCTGCGCAGAGCCGCCAATTTAGCGCAGCCGCAAAATCGCATCTGCGATATTGGTGGACCCGAAGTTGTTACCTATGCCGAGATGATGCAGAAGTTCGCGTCGCTCTCGGGACTTCGAAAACGCGCCATCATTCAAGTGCCAGTATTGACGCCCAAACTTTCTAGTTTATGGATTGGTTTTGTTACACCGGTTCCAACCTCGCTTGCTCGTCCACTTGTTGAATCTCTGATTAGTGAAGTTGTTGCAGATCCTGCTAAGAGCATTCATGATGTAATTCCTGCACCGCAAGAAGGTTTGCTCACTGTTTCACAAGCGATTCAATTAGCGTTGACACGCACTGCTGAAAACCATGTTGATACGCGATGGTCAGATGCAGCATTTCCAACAGCGCCTTGGCAGAAGGCGCAAGGAGATCCTGATTGGGCAGGTGAATTAACGCTGAAAGATCACCGCGAAATTACCACCGATGTTCCGATTGAAAACATTTGGAAACAGATCGAAGGAATTGGCGGCGAACACGGTTGGTTTGGTTCGGGTTGGCTCTGGTATCTGCGCGGTTTGCTTGATCGCATGGTGGGCGGAGTTGGATTACGTCGCGGCCGGCGCGACCCACGACATTTAAGAATCGGTGACAGCGTAGATTTTTGGCGCGTTGAAAATATTGTCAAAGAAGAACATTTGCGTCTCTATGCCGAAATGATCCTGCCCGGAAAGGCGTGGCTTGAATTTAATCTCTCGCGCAAAGATGGCAAGACCGTTGTGCAGCAGGATGCGCTCTTTGAACCGCGTGGACTTGGTGGCCAGTTGTATTGGTACATCGTCTCGCCCTTCCACTTCTTTATCTTTCCTACGATGCTGCGCAATATCGTCAAAGCTGCGCGGCGAGAGAGCGCTGCCAAATCCCACACCTAACGCACCTTCCCCTTTAAGATGTGGCATATGTCAGCGCTTGAGAACACCGAGAGTCAGAGTTCTACTTTGACCGATCTCGAAGTTCGCATCCTCGAATTCGAACGCAATTGGTGGCGCTTTGCTGGTGCTAAAGAGACCGCCATTAAAGAACTTTTCGACCTCACCGCTCCGCGCTATTACCAACTCCTGAACGACCTCATCGATCGCGAAGATGCCCTGCTGGCCGCACCGATGCTGGTCAAACGCCTGCGCCGCCTCCGCGAGGCCCGCATGGCCGCTCGCACCGCTCGCTAATACCTCTACCTACCTGCCCGCTCGTTTTGCGACGGGGAATAGAAGGCCGTAGATTTGGCGTTAGCACTCACAGGTCGAGAGTGATAACAGCGCCCAGAGCGCCGTTGATGCAGTCGACTCACCCAATTAATAAGTAAGTACATAGGAGCTAAAAACAATGGCGAAGCAGATTGCCTTTAATGAAGAAGCCCGCCGCGGTCTAGAGCGCGGAATGAATGTCCTTGCGGACGCAGTCAAGGTAACCCTTGGACCTCGCGGACGTAACGTCGTCCTCGAGAAGAAGTGGGGCGCACCAACTATTACTAACGATGGTGTCTCTATTGCAAAAGATATTGAACTTGATGACCCATGGGAAAAGATCGGTGCAGAACTCGTGAAGGAAGTTGCCAAGAAGACCGATGATGTCGCTGGCGATGGAACAACAACTGCAACCGTATTAGCCCAGGCGCTCGTTCGCGAAGGTTTGCGTAACGTTGCTGCTGGCTCAAACCCAATGGCGCTCAAGCGCGGAATCGAAAAAGCTGTTGCTGCAGTTGTAGCAGAGCTTGGAGCGATGGCAAAGAATGTTGAAACTAAAGAACAGATTGCAGCAACTGCATCCATCTCTGCAGCCGATGCAACTATCGGCGAGATGATCGCAGAAGCGATGGATAAGGTCGGTAAAGAAGGCGTTATCACCGTTGAAGAATCAAATACATTCGGACTCGAGCTCGAACTCACCGAAGGTATGCGCTTTGACAAGGGTTATGTCTCACCATATTTCGTCACCGACACAGATCGCATGGAAGCAGTTCTTGAAGATGCTTACATCTTGATCGTCAATAACAAGATTGCCAACATTAAGGAACTCGTTCCTGTTCTTGAAAAGGTGATGCAGTCAGGTAAGCCACTTGCCATCATCGCTGAAGATATTGAAGGCGAAGCACTTGCTACTCTCGTTGTGAACAAGATCAAGGGAACCTTCCGCTCTGCAGCAGTAAAGGCTCCCGGATTTGGCGATCGTCGCAAGGCGATGTTGCAAGATATTGCCATCCTTACAGGTGCAACAGTTATCTCAGAAGAAGTTGGTCTGAAGCTCGAATCTGCTGGACTTGAACTGCTTGGCCGCGCTCGCAAGGTAGTGATCTCTAAGGAAGAGACCACCATCGTTGAAGGTGGCGGAGATGACGCACTTATCAAGGGTCGCGTTGCTCAGATTCGCACTGAAATTGAGAAGTCTGATTCAGATTACGACAAAGAGAAGTTGCAAGAGCGTCTTGCTAAGTTGGCAGGCGGAGTTGCTGTCATCAAGGCAGGAGCTGCAACTGAAGTAGAACT
>CALMJL010000048.1 GCA_937864425.1 uncultured Candidatus Planktophila sp. | reverse complement strand
CCCAGCTGCTCCAAAGGCGATTCCATAGAGCCCAACTGTGAAGGAGACGCTAAAACTTTGGGCGATGGTGGCGCGCTTCACGGATGACACGCGCCAATTGTGCCCTACATATCCAAGGGGAGGTGGGGGGTGAATAGATAAGGTGCGAACATGGCTGAGAATGTGGTCTTTAGAGATGATGTCACTGTCGAACTTGTTAAATCAAGTGCAAGTGATGCTGATGTAATTTGGGCAGCCCGTGTTTCAACTGCAGGCGAGCAATCACTCGCTGAAATTGGTGAAGATCCGGAACGATCTGCAGGGCTCATTAATTATCTTGCTCGTGAACGACATGGTTCACCATTTGAGCACACATCCATGACTTTCTTTATCTCAGCTCCCATATTTGTTTTTCGTGAATTTATGCGACACCGGATTGCTTCCTATAACGAAGAATCTGGCCGCTATCGCGAATTGAAGCCAGTTTTCTATATTCCATCCAAAGAAAGAAAATTAGTTCAGATCGGAAAAACTGGAGCCTATGAATTCATAGATGGAACCGCTGAGCAATTTGAAATTTCAGTAAAGGCTATGAAAGAGGCTTACATCGTTGCGTATGAGGCTTATCAAAAAATGCTCGATGCAGGAGTCGCTCGCGAAGTCGCTCGTGTCGTTTTACCGGTTGCTACATACTCGTCGATGTACGTCACCATGAATGCACGCGCATTGATGAACTTTTTATCCCTGCGCACTGCACGTGAGGGCTCACATTTTCCAAGTTATCCGCAGCGAGAAATTGAGATGGTGGCGGAAAAAATGGAAGCAGAATTCGCAAAGTTAATGCCATTAACATACGGAGCATTCCAAAAATCTGGTCGAGTCGCGCCTTAAGCGATAAGATGGGCAAATGAGTACGCCCGCCCCGTTTGGACGATTAATCACCGCAATGGTGACCCCATTTAAGGCTGATGGGGAAATAGATTGGGATGGCGTTGCCAAACTAGCGGAGCACCTTGTTGATACTGGCCATGATGGAATCGCAGTCAACGGAACCACTGGTGAAGCACCAACCACTAAGTCATCCGAAAAACTCGAGATTATTAAAGTTGTCAAGAGCGTTGTTGGCGAGAAAATTAAAGTTCTCTCTGGAGCCGGTGATAACGAGACTTCTTACACAGTCGAACAAGCAAAACGTTCACAAGAGGCTGGCGCAGACGGAATTTTGATTGTTACTCCGTATTACAACAAGCCACCGCAAGCAGGAATCGAAGCACACTTTAGAGCGGTAGCTGCAGCAGTGGATCTTCCCATCATGATGTATGACATTCCAGGACGTACCGGTGTTGAAATTGAATCAGACACAATCGTTAAACTATTTGAGACCGTAGACAACATTGTTGCTCTAAAAGATGCCAAAGGCAATGTTGCAGCCACATCATGGGTCATTAAGCGTTGTGGAATTCCAGTTTATTCTGGCGATGACATTCTTAATCTTCCATTCCTTTCTGTTGGTGCAGTTGGTTTTGTCTCAGTCTGCGGTCACACTGTGGGATTGCAATTAAAGGCGATGCTCGATGCTTGGTTTGCCGGAAACGCAGCGCGTGCACTTGAAATTCATCAACAACTTCTACCCGTATACACCGGAACCTTCCGTACCCAAGGAGCAATTTTGACCAAGGCCGCAATGACCCTCATGGGATTACCTGGAGGAACAACGCGTCTGCCACTTGTCGATGCAACACCTGCTCAGATCGAACAATTGAGAAAAGATCTGATTGCAGGCGGCGTCGCACTCAAAAATTAATTCATGACCCAACATCCACATCCTGATCTAGGCACACCATCTCGTCTGATCGATGGTGGATTGCGCATTGTTGCACTCGGTGGCATCTCGGAAATCGGGCGAAATATGACGGTCTACGAAAACCGTGGAAAGTTATTGATTGTTGATTGCGGAGTGCTTTTCCCAGAAGATAATCAACCCGGAATTGACCTCATCCTTCCGGATTTTAGTTATATTCGAGATCGACTTGCTGATGTAGTGGGAATTTTTCTGACGCATGGACATGAAGATCACATCGGAGCTGTGCCATATTTGCTGCGCGAGCGAAGTGATATTCCTGTCTATGGTTCACCGCTCACAATTGCCTTAGTTGCAGCCAAGTGCAAAGAACATCGACTTACTCCCATTACTCGTGAAGTCACTGAAGGAAATCATGAGGATGTTGGACCTTTTGATCTGGAATTTATCGCAGTTAACCATTCAATTCCGGATGCTTTGGCAGTTGCTATTCATACATCTGCCGGAACAGTTCTACATACTGGCGATTTTAAGATGGATCAATTACCACTCGATGGTCGTATTACAGATTTGCGTACCTTTGCACGACTTGGCGATGAAGGAGTAGATCTCTTTCTGGTCGATTCCACGAATGCTGATATTCCAGGGTTCACTCCAGCAGAACGTGAAATTATGCCGGCACTAAATCGCGTGATTGCTTCAACGCAGCGACGCGTCATCGTGGCATCATTTTCATCGCATGTGCACCGTGTACAACAAGTGATTGATACCGCAGCCCTACACAATCGAAAAGTTGCATTTATTGGTCGATCGATGATTCGCAATATGAAGATTGCAGAAGATATGGGATACCTCACTGTGCCACCAGGAGTCCTTTTCGATGCACGAGAGCTCGATAATTATGACGATCGCGTTGTACTTATCTGTACGGGTTCACAGGGTGAACCGATGGCTGCGCTTTCTCGCATGGCAAATGGGGACCATCAGATCAGAGTTGGAGAAGGCGACACCGTAATTTTGGCTTCATCCTTAATCCCAGGAAATGAAAACTCGGTATATCGAGTGATTAATGAACTGACTCGATTTGGCGCTAAGGTCGTGCATAAAGCAAATGCGCTAGTGCACGTTTCTGGCCATGCTGCAGCCGGTGAATTGCTCTATTGCTACAACATCGTTAAACCTAAATATGCACTTCCAGTTCACGGTGAATGGCGCCACCTTAAAGCCAATGCAGAATTAGCGATTGCTGCCGGTGTAAAACGTGAAAACACATTTGTTATTGAAAATGGAATTGTTGTCGATTTGGTAGACCACGTAGCAGAAGTCGCAGGCGCTATTCCGTGTGGATTTGTATATGTAGATGGACAAAGTATTGGCGACATCACCGAAGCATCACTCAAGGATCGACGGATTTTGGGAGAAGAAGGATTTATCTCTGTCATTGTTGTCATTGAATCGCAAACTGGAAAAATAATTGCTGGCCCTGATATCCATGCGCGCGGGTTTAATGAAGACGCCGGACTTTTTGATGAAGTTCGTGGGCAAATTGAAATCGCTCTCAAAGCAGCGGTGACCGAGGGAGTTAATGGAACTCATCAGCTATCACAAGTTGTTCGGCGCACCATCGGAAGTTGGGTGGGGCAAAAACATCGTCGTCGCCCAATGATTGTTCCGGTTGTCGTAGAGGTATAAATCGGCGCGCCTACAATCTCTGCGAAAAGTCTCCACCTAAGATTGAATGTGTGGCTAAGAAGAAAAAGAGTTCATCAAAGCGATCTATCTTCGCCATTGTTGGTATTGCCTTAGCAGGAACCTGGCGATTCATCGCAAGAGCTCTCGGATCCGGAATTCGATTTGTTGCTCGTGGCGCACGCGATCTTGAGCCTGAGCATCAAAGAGATGGGGCCGGATTATTACTTCTTATCATCACGTTGGCTTCCTTCGCAGGAACCTGGTTTCACGCAGACAATTTTGTCAGCAGAAATTTATTTTCATTTTTTGTCGGCGCTTTCGGAAAAATTGGTTATTGCTCACCCTTAATTCTGCTTTATTTTACGATTCGACTCTTTAGAAAACCACAAGATCAACAAGCAACAGGTCGAATCACAATCGGAACTCTGCTTCTTATAGTTACTTCAACGGCGCTTGCGCATTTACTGAGTGGCTCACTCGGTGCAACTAACCCAACAGGCTCAACTGCAATTCGAGAAGGTGGCGGATTGGTTGGGTATTGGGTAGCAAAGCCATTGGTTGCACTGATGACTTCCTTGCTTGCATATCCATTACTTGTAGTGCTCTTCTTCTTTGGCATTCTTATTATTACGGCAACACCTCTCTCAAAAGTAGGTATTCGCATTAAGGTGCTTGCCATCTGGCTCTGGTCGAAGCGTCCTGCTCGTCGCGAAAAAGAATTCGAAGTTTCTGATACTCCAGCTTTCGACAGCCCCGTGGTTGCCTGGAATCAAGAAGAGGAATTGGATGAAGAGGAATTTGATCAAGAATTTACCGTCGAAATTCCGAGGACGCCTTTAGATTCACAGTTACAAGAAGCCCCTAAGAGCAATCGTCGACCAGAGCAATTACTGCTCACCAGCGACATTAAATATGAACTGCCTTCGTTAGATTTGCTCAAAGTGGGACCTGCATCAAAAGCTAAATCTAAAGCCAATGAAACAGTAGTTGCAGCGCTCACTGAAGTTTTTGCCCAATTTGAAATTGATGCGCAGGTGACTGGGTTTATGCGCGGTCCTACCGTGACGAGATACGAAGTAGAACTAGGCAACGCAGTGAAGGTTGAACGCATCACTGCCCTTTCAAAAAATATTTCATACGCAGTCGCTAGCAGTGAAGTGCGCATCTTGTCTCCGATCCCAGGAAAATCTGCAGTGGGAATTGAAATCCCGAATGCAGATCGTGAAATTGTGGCGCTCGGTGATGTGATGCGCTCAAGCGTCGCGGGCCAAGATCTACACCCCATGTTGGTGGCGCTTGGCAAAGATGTTGAGGGAAATTTTGTCTGTGCGAATTTGGCAAAAATGCCGCACTTATTGGTGGCTGGAGCAACTGGTGCTGGTAAATCTTCGATGATCAACGCGATGATTACATCTATTTTGATGCGCTCAACGCCGGATGATGTTCGATTAGTTTTGATTGATCCAAAACGTGTCGAGCTGACTGCCTACGAAGGAATTCCACATCTCATAACTCCCATCATCACCAATCCTAAAAAGGCAGCAGATGCACTTACTTGGGTTGTTCGTGAGATGGATATGCGATATGAAGATCTATCAAATTTTGGATTTAGACATATCGATGATTTCAACAAGGCAGTGCGTGCTGGAAAAGTAGTTGCGCCCCCTGGATCTGATCGCATCGTTGAGCCCTATCCATATCTACTTGTCATTATTGATGAACTTGCAGATTTGATGATGGTGGCCGCACGTGAAGTTGAAGAATCAGTGGTTCGAATTACACAATTAGCGCGTTCTGCTGGTATTCACCTAGTGCTCGCAACTCAACGTCCATCCGTTGATGTCGTTACTGGTCTCATCAAAGCAAATGTTCCTTCACGTTTATCTTTTGCAACTTCTTCACTCGCCGATAGTCGCGTGATTTTAGATAGCCCGGGCGCTGAAAAACTCATTGGCCAAGGCGATGGCCTCTTTATCCCGATGGGAGCAAGCCGGGCAATTCGAATCCAAGGCGCATATGTATCTGAACGTGAAATAGAAGCAGTTACAACACATATCAAAAAACAATTATCACCACG
>CALMJL010000047.1 GCA_937864425.1 uncultured Candidatus Planktophila sp. | reverse complement strand
TTATAGATATGCGTAAACGTTCTATTGCAACACTCGTAGCTGTATCTGTTTTCACAGCACTCGGCATGACACATGCAAGTGCAGATGCACCAAAGCCTGGTGCCAGCATGACTCATATCAAGACGATTGCAGGCTTATCTGCCGCGCTTAAGAGCGCAGGTGTCATTATCTATGCACAAGGTGGAGCAACTTCTGGTGTCATGGGAGATTCGATTGGATCTGCCAATGGTCAGAAAGTTCTACATGTTCCAGTAACCGGCACCAAGACAGGTGTGGAGCATGTGGGAAGCACCATTGTTTTCTACAACATCAATAACGATAAGACGGTAACACTGCGCAATCCGCTGATTAATTTAGCTGCAGGAACTATTAGCGCTGTTGTTCCTGAGGCAAGTGCTGAAGCCATGACAGTGCTCAGCATTACCAATGCATCTGCTTTAAAGCCAAAGGTGACAAACGATAAGAAGGCTAAGTTGCGCTCGACTGCATATAGCGATGCGGCGCTTTCTTTTGCTCCAGGTATTGCACCTGCAGTGGTTTCACTGCTTGGATTACCAGCAGGAGCACTTGCAGATGGAGCATCATTTGCAACAGCAGGTGTGACTCTCTATAGCCCAATTAAGGGTAAGTAAGAAAGGTATTCACGATGTCAGAAGTTTCCCGTCGTTCGCTGATTGCTGGTGTGTGCGGAATTGCAGCGCTCTCTTTTGCGCCGCTCTCTGCAGAGGCAGCAAGTGTGGTGCGCAAAATTTCGAATGGTCGCCTCTCCATCAAGATCAGCGATATGTCAAAGGTTGTTGCAGTGGGAAGCTCTGTATTAGTTGGAAAGGTGAAGGGCCAGGATGTGGGTCTCTTCCGTTCTGGTCCTTCCACCTTTAAAGCATTTTCATTACGGTGTCCGCATCAAGGTGCTCCGGTAGTAAAAGATGAAACCGGTTGGTACTGCGATGTGCACGGATCTAAGTTTGAACAAGATGGTGCGCTCAATATGGGGCCAGCAACGACTGGTTTGATGAAGGTCCCAACAAAGGTAAGTCGCGGAACTCTTACTATCGGTTAATCGCAATTGGTAGCGGCGGCAAGCCGTTTGCT
>CALMJL010000046.1 GCA_937864425.1 uncultured Candidatus Planktophila sp. | reverse complement strand
ATGAAGGAGTACAGCAGCTGATGGGCAAGACGTTAGCGGAAAAAATATGGGATGCACATGTTGTGCGTTCAGCAGAAGGCGAACCAGATCTTCTCTATATCGATCTGCAATTAGTGCATGAAGTAACGAGCGCGCAAGCCTTTGATGGATTGCGTTTAGCCGGTCGCCCAGTACGCCGCCCAGATTTAACAATTGCTACCGAAGATCACAACACCCCCACCATTGATATTTTGAAGCCAATCGCTGATCCGGTATCAAAATTGCAGATTGATACCTTGCGCAATAACGCCAAAGAATTTGGAATCCGTATTCACTCACTTGGCGATGCTGATCAAGGCGTGGTTCACGTGGTTGGCCCACAACTTGGAATTACCCAGCCTGGTATGACAATCGTCTGCGGAGATTCGCACACATCAACGCATGGAGCATTTGGCGCTATTGCCTTTGGAATCGGCACTTCAGAAGTTGAGCATGTCCTTGCAACTCAAACTCTGCCTTCACGTCGTCCGAAGACCATGGCAATTAATGTTGAAGGAACTCTCAAAAACGGTGTTACTGCCAAAGACATCATCCTTGCCATTATTGCCAAGATTGGAACTGGTGGAGGGCAGGGCTATATCGTTGAATATCGCGGCTCCGCCATTCGTGCACTTTCTATGGAAGGTCGCATGACTATTTGCAATATGTCTATCGAAGCAGGAGCCCGAGCTGGTCTCATTGCGCCCGACCAGACAACATTTGATTACATCAAAGGTAAGCCTCATGCTCCGGAAGATTGGGATGCTGCGCTTTCTTATTGGAAAACTCTCTACACCGATGCAGATGCACACTTTGACGTTGAAGTTGATCTCAATGCGGATGAACTTGAACCATTCGTTACCTGGGGAACAAATCCTGGACAAGGCTTGCCTCTCAATGCAGCAGTTCCCAATCCTGCAGATTTTGTCAATGCAGAAGAACGCAGCGCAGCTGAACGCGCATTGCAATACATGGGGCTTGAAGCCGGCACTCCACTCAAGAAAATCGCTATCGATACCGTTTTTCTTGGCTCATGCACCAATGGTCGCATCGAAGACCTGCGTGCAGCAGCAAGTATTTTGAAGGGTAAGAAAATTGCACCCAAGGTGCGCATGTTGGTTGTGCCTGGATCAGAGCGCGTGCGCCAGCAAGCGATGAAAGAGGGCTTGGATCAAGTATTTCTTGATGCAGGTGCCGAGTGGCGTAATGCTGGATGCTCCATGTGTCTTGGAATGAATCCGGATCAATTAAAGGTGGGTGAGCGATCCGCATCCACTTCTAACCGCAACTTCGAAGGCCGCCAAGGCAAAGGTGGACGCACTCACTTAGTAAGCCCACTCGTTGCTGCCGCAACTGCAATTCGCGGAACGCTTTCATCACCGGCAGATTTGTAAGGAGAAGACCATGGAAAAATTTATTAAGCACGTTGGCACCGGAGTGCCTCTTCGCCGTAGCAATGTAGATACAGATCAGATTATTCCTGCCGTATACCTCAAGCGTGTTACTCGTAGCGGCTTTGAAGATGGACTTTTTTCCGCATGGAGAAGCGAGCCAGATTTTGTTCTCAACCAAGCGCAATATAAGTCAGGCACAATCTTGGTTGCTGGTCCTGAGTTTGGCACCGGTTCCTCTCGCGAGCATGCAGTGTGGGCGCTGCAAAATTACGGATTTAAAGTGGTGATCTCTAGCCGTTTTGCCGACATTTTCCGCGGCAATTCATTGAAGAGTGGTTTGCTCACCGTGGTATTGCCTCAGGAGATCGTTGATGAACTCTGGAGCGCTATCGAGACAGATCCATCGCTTGAAATCGCTGTTGATTTAGATTCCCGCACAGTGTCGTATGCCGGCAAGAGCGCTTCCTTTGAACTCGACGATTACACCCGTTGGAGGTTGATGGAAGGTCTTGATGACATCGGATTAACGCTCAAACACACTGATGCAATTGATGAATTTGAGGCAAAGCGACCTTCATTTAAGCCGACAACACTTCCCATTCGGATTTAAGAGGTTAAAAATGAGCGTATTTCGCTCATTTTTTGCTGAGGGTGAGTGTTTTCTAAAAACTCTCAATAAGAGAATGAGAGTTTTTTATGCATAAAAGTGGCTATTTTCCTCTTAATATTTGATTGCGACACGCGCAGGGCAATCACCTAATCACCCCTTAAATAGGTTTAAATTTTACGCAGTTAAGCAAAAGCTTAATTATTTACGCGTAAACATAAGGGGAATTGAATGAATAAGGCCCAGTTCATCGCTGCGTTGGCCCCACACTTCAACGGCAGCAAGAAGGAAGCAGCACATGCTGTAGATATCGTGTTTGACACGATCACACGCAACATGGCAGCAGGCAACGATGTCATGATCAATGACTTCGGAAAGTTTAAGAAAGTTGATCGCAAGGCTCGCATGGGACGTAACCCATTCACCGGCGAAACAATTAAAATCAAAGCATCCAAGAAGGCTCGCTTCTTGCCTGCAAAGGCGCTTAAAGAAGTTGTGGCAGGCGATCGCAAGCTCGGTCCTGCTCCAAAGCCAGAAGTAAAGGCTGCTCCAAAGCCAGCTGCAAAGAAGACTGCGAAGAAGCCAGCTGCAAAGAAAAAGGCTGCAAAGAAGGCTCCAGCAAAGCGTAAGCCAGCCAAGAAGGCAGCAAAGAAGAAGAAGTAATCTTCATTCTTAAATAAAATCAGGGCTCGCACACTGCGGGCCCTGATTTTTTTCTCGCTAAGATTCTAGACGTGGCTCAGTTCAAGGTTTCCTATGAACCACCAACTGGCTATCCATTAGGAACAAATGGAGCATTTAGATTTTGGACCTCCATTTTGATTCCACTTTTCAATCTCTTGATGAAGCGAGATTGGAAAGGCGGCGAAAATATTCCACCATCTGGTCGAGTCATTGTGGCAAGCAATCACATGTCCTACCTTGATGTTCTTGTCTTTACTCATTTTCTCTATCGACATGGCAGAGCCCCACGTTTCCTTGGAAAATCTGGCGTTTTTAAAGTTCCCGTTGTCGGTCGCGTGTTGCTTGCAGCAGGCCAAGTTCCGGTTGAGCGAGAAACTTCCGATGCAAAAAAAGCTGTTGATCACGCAAAAATTTTGTTAGAAAAAGGACACATGCTGGGTGTTTATCCAGAAGGAACATTGACGCGCGATGAAAATATGTGGCCCATGGTTGCAAAGACTGGTTGTGCCAGACTTGCACTACAAACTGATACTCCTGTGATTCCCATTGCGCAGTGGGGTTCGCAACTAATTGTTCCCAATTACACAACGCGTCTTAATCTATTTCCGCGCAAGACAATCATTATCAGGGCGGGAAAACCGGTAGATCTATCGCGCTGGAAAGGCAGAGCGGATGACCCTGCTGCGCTCGTTGAAGCAACTGCTGAAATTATGCGGGCAATAACGACTTTGCTGGAAGATATTCGTGGAGAAAAGCGTCCTGAAGTAATCTTTGACCCTCACACATCTGATTTACCGCGTACCGGTAATTTCAAGAAGAAGAGGGCATGAGTAAGGTCACGGTTTTTGGCGCAGGTGCCTGGGGATCCACCATGGCGCAGGTCTTATGCGACGCTGGAAATGATGTGCTTCTCTGGGGACGAAGTGTCGATACAGTCTCTGAAATCAATTCCAGCCATACCAATAAGAAATATTTGGGTAACCACGTTCTCCCACAAAATCTGGAAGCTACCAATGATCTCGACCGATCTTTTGCGCATTCAAATATTTATGTGTTGGCAATTCCTGCGCAAGAAATTAGAGCAATTCTTGAATCCTGGAGAACTCGCTTTCCAGCAGATGCCACCATCATCAGCACCTTAAAGGGCATTGAAATCAGCACACAGATGCGCATGACAGAAGTAATGGAAGAAGTTCTTGGGCCTAAAAAAATCGCTCTTATCACGGGGCCTAATTTGGCTGATGAGCTCGTCTTGCGACAACCCGCAGGTGCAGTAGCAGCTGCTGCTCAAGAAGATTTGGCAGAGTTTGTCCGAAATTTATTCCGCACTCCTTATTACCGGGTATACACATCTGTTGATGTCATGGGGTGCGAACTATCGGGTGCAATTAAGAGCGTGATTGCCCTTGCTGTTGGTATTTCAATCGGAATGGGATTTGGCGAAAACACTCAAGCGATGTTGATTACTCGCGGACTTAATGAGGTAGCGCGTTTATGTGCAGCACATGGTTCGGATCCACTTTCTGCAGCGGGTCTTGCGGGTATGGGAGATTTAGTAGCAAGTTGTGGTTCGCCACTTTCGCGAAACCGCACCTTCGGTGAAGCGCTTGGTCGTACTGGCTCCATGAGCGAAGCGCGTAGCCAAGTTGCAAAGACTGTCGAAGGTGTTGCATCGGCAAGCGCTGTTGTTGAAATCGCTCATCGAGTGGGCGTAGAAGTTCCTGTGATTGAAGCAGTGAATGACATTGTGAATCAAGGGCTCACCCCAGGTGCTGCTCTACAAAAGCTAATGGAAATTACAACTCGAGCCGAGAATTTCATCCGATGAAAAAACGGGTAGCAATTCTCTGCGGTGGCAGAAGTAGTGAACACGAAATTTCTTGCATCTCTGCACAAGGAATTATGGAAGCTATTGATCGAGATATCTATGAGCCAATATTGATTGGTATTACTCAAGCAGGTCGATGGGTCCTCATACCTGAAGGACACACCTTTGCAATTTCGGGAGGTGTTTTGCCTACAGTCCCAGAGAACGCACAACCAGTCATCGCCGATGTTGCTGGATTTTTTGTGGATGGCAAGAAATTAGATATCGATATCGTCTTTCCAATGCTGCACGGTCCATATGGAGAAGATGGCACTATTCAAGGATTTCTTGAGATGGCAAATCTTCCGTATGTGGGATCTGGTGTTTTAGCTTCTGCTGTTGCCATGGATAAATCTTTTGCTAAACCAATATTTGCAGCACATGGAATCGCAACTGCTCAAGGAATAGTGGTGAAGCGACATGAATGGAAAACAAATTCTGCCTCGGTGACTAATCAGATAAAGAAACTTGGATTTCCCGTCTTCGTCAAACCTGCTCGAGGAGGTTCATCACGCGGAACTTCGAAGGTTAAGAGCGAGTCTGAATTAAGTACTGCGATCAGCGAAGCCTTTGAATTTGATTCAAAAGTGATGGTTGAAGAAGCCATTGTTGGCGCTGAGATTGAATGTGCAGTTCTTGAAATTGATGGGACTCCACAAGCATCCATTCCTGGGCAGGTAACTATCGATTCCAAGTTCGAATTTTATGATTTTGAAGCAAAGTATTTAGATGGCGCAACTGACATCATCGTTCCCGCACCGATTGCTGAATCAATTCTGAAGAGCGTTCAAAGCGCTGCAGTGAAGGCATTTACTTCGCTGGGGTGTTCGGGACTTGCTCGAGTTGATTTTTTTCTGACTCACAACGGCGATCTTGTGATCAATGAGTTAAATACCATGCCGGGATTTACGAAAACTTCAGTATTTCCAAAGATGTGGTCTGCATCTGGAGTTGGCTATACCCAAGTAATCAATCATTTACTTGTGGCGGCGCTAACGCGCACCAACGGAACATTAGGCAATTAATTAAGGCAGTACAAGAAGTACTGATTTAGTTGGTGACGGGGCAGGTCAAGGTGCGGGTGATTCCTGCAACTGCTTGAACTTTGCTAAGAACTGCGCGACCAAACTCTTCCATCGAGGGAGCTTCTGCCCGCATGATCACGTCATAAGGTCCAGTAACGCCTTCTGCAAGTGAAACACCAGGAATTGCTTTGATTGCAGCGGCAACTGAATTTGCCTTACCGACTTCAGTTTGAATCAAGATGTAAGCCTGTACTGACATTATTCTTCCTTTCCGCTTCGCTCCAACGCTATCTCATAACATAGGCTGGTGGCTATGGGGTTTAGTGAACGAGATGTTATTTCTCTGTTACAAAAAATATTCGAGAGCACTGATTCCCGCATAAAAGTCGGCATTGGAGACGATGGAGCAGTCATTGCCACATCTCCACACTCCATAGTGACAACCGACATGGCAGTTGAAGGTGTTCACTTTCGTCTGGATTGGTCATCACCTTTTGATATTGGGCGCAAAATTGCAGCAGCCAACATTGCTGATGTTCTCGCCATGGGTGGGCGTTGCGATTATTTAGTAGCCGCTGTCTCTCTCACAGGGCGCGAGGAGCTCTCGTGGATTGAAAGTTTGGCACGAGGCATGCACCACGAAGCAGTGCTTGCCGGGGCATCAATTGTTGGTGGAGATATTTCACGAGGTGCACACATCGTTATCTCTATGACAGCGATAGGAAGCGTTACGCAACCAATCACACGCAATGGAGCTCAAGTGGGGGATTCAATTTATCTCTCATCTCTACCCGGTTGGTCCGCTGCAGGTCTTGAACTATTACAGCGCCAAATTTCCATCAACTCTGCCTCTGCAGATATGGCGCTTTCGCAATATTCAGCGCCTACTATCGATTACGCCATTGATTTTTCGAAAGCAACGGCAATTGCAGATCTAAGCGATTCGTTATTGATTCAAGGTGAACAACTTGCCTCGGCATCTGGAGTTTGCCTATTTCTGGATGAAAATCTCTTTTCAAAATCATCAGAATTTGCAGCACTTTCAGAGCTGGCCATAGAAATGAAGACCGATCATTGGCAATGGATTTTAGGCGGCGGCGAGGATCACGTTCTGCTTGCTACTGGTAAAAATCTTCCAGGATTACACATTGGTGAAGTGCGGCAGGGTTCGGGTATCGCAGGAATTGACATGAAAAAAGCTCCAGTTTCCTGGAGCCATTTCAACGAAAAGAATAAAAGTTAGCGGGTTACTTTTCCAGCCTTGAGGCATGAAGTGCAGACGTTTTGACGCTTTGCAGTTCCAGCAACAAGTGTCTTCACACGCTGAATATTTGGATTCCAGCGGCGACGAGTCTTCACCTGTGAGTGAGAGACGTTATTTCCAAAGTTTGGGCCTTTGCCGCAAATGTCGCATGAAGATGCCATGTGCGAAACTCCTTAGTGATTGAAGAAGATTTCATAACGAAATCAGGGCGTAAGGGTAGCAAGAGGGGGCGTACTTCGGCTAATCCGCGTGGGTAGAGCGTGATTTCACCGCACTGAGGCGGGTAAATAGGGAGAATATGCGGGTGGCCAATCTCGATTCAAAGTTGAGTTCTGTCATCGGGGATCGAACCGCAAAGGTATTGAAAGATCTCTATGGCTATTCAACTGTGGGTCATTTGCTCCATCACTATCCACGCAGATACCTGGTGCGAGGTGAACTTTCCAACATCTCTGAATTGCGTGAGGGAGATGAAGTCACAATTCTTGCCGAAGTCTTTAGCGCAGC
>CALMJL010000045.1 GCA_937864425.1 uncultured Candidatus Planktophila sp. | reverse complement strand
TCCGCTGAAATTGTGGCGTAGCTAGGTTTAACAATTCCCTCAATAATTGCCAGGCGCTCTTCAAAGGGAATAAAGGCGCTCTTAAGCGCATTGATGGTCACGCGCTGCAGATCCTGAAAGGTCCAATCGCATTGCTTCACCATTTCATTCATCTCACGTGACATTGATGTTGCAGACATTAACCGGTTATCAGTATTGATGGTGACGCGAAAACGAAGTCGTGCCAAGTGCGCCAAAGGATGATCAGCAAATGATGTTGCAACACCAGTTTGAATATTTGAGGAGGGGCACATTTCAAGTGGAACTCTTCGATCACGTATGAAAGAGGCAAGCCTTCCTAATTGTGCGGGGCTTTGTGAAAAATCAATGTCATCTGCAATGCGCACGCCATGGCCAAGCCGCTCTGCTCCACAGATTTGAATGGCCTCCCAAATGGAAGGTAGTCCATAAGCTTCGCCTGCATGAATTGTGAAGTGTGCATTTTCACGGCGAAGATATTCAAAAGTTGCTAGTTGATCACTGGGTGGAAATCCATCTTCTGGGCCAGCGATATCGAATCCAGCGACACCTTTATCTCGATAGGCAATCGAAAGTTCAGCAACTTCTTGCGAACGGTTATTTTGACGCATTCCGCATAATAGAAGTGTGGTTCTTATTGTGAAGTTTTCTGCCTGTGCAGCTTTTTCGCCCGCACGTAAACCTTCGAGCATGGCATCAACTGCTTGAGTAAGTGATAACCCCTTTTCAGTAACCAGCTCAGGAGCCATGCGAATTTCTGCATAGACAACGCCATCACGTGCTAAATCCAGCGCGCATTCGTGAGCAACGCGCACAATATCTTGGTGGCGTTGCATCACCGCGACAGTGTGTGCAAATGTTTCAAGATAACGGACCAGCGAACCAGAATCACAGGATGCTCGAAACCACTCTGCCAGTTCTGTTGCATCGTAAGTCGGCAATTCATGACCGATTTCGCGGGCGATATCGATAATTGTTTGTGGGCGAAGTCCACCGTCTAAATGATCGTGCAAAAGCGCTTTGGGCAGCCGCTTTACCTGATCTTCGGTCGGCTTCTTAAGGAGATTGCTCACTCGCTTATTCTCTCAAGGACAAGTGGCATTTTAGAAATTGAACTGGAATCACCAATAGTGACTGCGCCATCTAGGGCTGCAATCGCACGTTCAAAACGTGCACCTTCATCTGTATGCAATGTAAAAAGTGGTGCTCCCGCTTGCACTGTATCTCCAGGTTTTGCATGGATTTCAATACCTGCACCCGCTTGTACTTTTTCACCTTGCTTGGAGCGGCCTGCACCTAAACGCCATGCACTGATTCCAACCTTGAGCGCATCCATAGTGTGAACAACGCCAGAGCGCTCTGCTTTAATGATCTGATTTTCGCGCGCAACGGGAAGTGGTGCATCTGGATCTCCGCCTTGCGCCGAAATCATGCGGCGCCAATGATCCATTGCGCTGCCATCTTTGAGCGCAACAGCGGGATCTTTACCTGCAATTCCTGCAGCATCGAGCATTTCGCGTGCCAGCAAGATGGTGAGTTCAACTACATCAGCCGGTCCACCTCCTGCTAAAACTTCTACGGATTCGCGCACCTCAAGTGCATTACCTGCAGTTAAACCAAGTGGAATATCCATAGCTGTGACAAGGGCACGCGTTTTTACTCCCGCTGCTTTACCGAGTGCAACCATAGTGCGAGCAAGTTCGGCTGCTTTTTTAGGATCGGACATAAAAGCACCGCTGCCCGTTTTTACATCAAGAACAAGTGCAGATGTTCCTTCAGCAATTTTTTTACTCATAATGGAAGATGCAATTAAAGGAATCGCTTCGACTGTCGCCGTGACATCGCGCAGCGCATAGAGTTTCTTATCGGCAGGCGCTAAACCTGCACCAGCAGCGCAAATCACTGCTCCAGTTTCTTGTAAAACTTTTAACATCTCTTCATTGGAAAGCGATGCGCGCCAGCCCGGAATTGCTTCTAACTTATCAAGTGTTCCTCCGGTATGGCCGAGACCGCGTCCTGAAAGTTGTGGAACAGCTCCACCGCAGGCAGCAACAAGGGGTGCAAGCGGAAGAGTTATTTTGTCCCCCACTCCCCCAGTGGAATGTTTATCAACGGTTTTGCGATCGAGCATCGACCAATTCATGCGTTCGCCGCTATTGATCATCGCATTGGTCCATTGTGATATTTCACGAGCACCCATGCCATTGAGCAATATCGCCATCAATAACGCCGACATCTGCTCATCTGCAACAACGCCGCGCGTGTAAGCGTCAACAATCCAATTGATCTGTGCCTCGCTTAATTCATGGCGATCTCTCTTTGCAGCGATGATTTCAACTGCTGCAAAGGGTTCAACGGCAGAGCTCAAGATGGCAACCTATTGGTGATTTCTTCAGGTCCAAATGCCCATGGGAGCAACTCCGAGAGTGGTTTCACTCCCTGATCAGTCATCAGTTGTAGCGCTGAACCGCCATGTTCTTGCAGCAATTGTCTGCACCGACCGCATGGCATCAGCGCATTACCGTTGATATCTACACAGGAAAAGGCAATTAGTTTTCCACCACCGCTAGCAATTAAATCTGACACCAATCCGCACTCGGCGCAGAGCGTTAGCCCATAACTTGCATTCTCGACATTGCAACCGCTAACGATTCGACCATCAGAAACGAGCGCCGCTGCGCCAACTGGAAAGTGCGAATATGGAACATAAGCTTTTTTCATGGCAGCAAGTGCTTCCGAGTGAAGGAGTTGCCAATTAATCTCCATTAGTGCGCTCCCCCTCTCTTATAGGGAATTCCATCGGCAGCAGGCGCTCGAACTTTTCCGACAAAACCTGATACTGCGATGATGGTTGCAATATATGGTGCCATCAACATAAATTCTGAAGGAATCGGTGTTCCGGTAATGGTGAGTAGCCCTTGTAAATTATCGGCAAAGCCAAAGATGAGGGCTGCAGCAACTGCACCCAGCGGACTCCAACGACCAAAGATCAATGCAGCGAGGGCGATAAAACCTTTTCCAGCGGTCATCTCTTTACTAAAAGAGCCAACAGCGCCCAAGGTAAAGAATGCACCACCAAGACCGGCAACAGCTCCAGCAATTACTACATTTCGGAAACGCACTCGATTGACATTGATTCCAACAGATTCGGCAGCAGTGGGATGTTCTCCAACTGATCGAGTGCGCAATCCCCACCGTGATTTAAAGAGAGCAATATGAATGGCGATGACAACCACATACATTAAGTAAACAATGATGCTCTGGCTAAAAAAGATTGGTCCAATAACTGGAATTTTGGAGAGAATTGGAATTTCAATGGGAGCAAAAGTTCCACCGGCATTCCAGGTTGATTGATAAGGAATTAAGAGCTTTTTATAGAGAAAATTAGTGAGACCAATAACAAGCACATTAAGCACGAAGCCAAGCACCACTTGATCGATTCCATATTTAATAGCAAACACTGCTAGCAACCAGGCGATGGCAGCCCCTGCAAATGGCGCAATCAAGAGCCCCAGCCAATTGTTCTGAGTGAGTGAGGCGATGATTCCTGACATAAAGGCACCAGCAAGGAGCTGGCCTTCGATAGCAATATTGATAACACCCGATCTTTCAGAGAGGACTCCTGCCATTGCTCCGAAAATAAGTGGAACAGAGAGCAAGAGTGCGCCCTGCAATAAACCAGTGAAAGGGATAAATTTTCCAGCGGCAGACCAACATAAGAATGACATAAGAAATGCAAAACCAAAGATTGCGCTTGCGAATCGAATAGTTTTGCGGGCGCGAAATTGCACAGCCGCAAGAGCAACGCCAGCAAGTGATAACAGTGAGAATCCGAGCGATCCAGTCTTGGAGTTGATGATCCATTCCTTCATCAGGACCCATTCATTTCCCAGTACAAAGTTATAGGTCACTGGTTGACCAGTCTTTGGAAGGAAGGCAAAGAAGATCAAGCCAAAGAGGCCAAGGACTGCCATGGTGATGACGCCGCGCTTTCTTCGACGCTCGGGCGCTGACAGGGTGCGAATTTCAGATGTGCTCATCAACCATTCCATCCCTTCGATGCCATAGTCTCGCCTGTTTCAATATTCTTTAATCTAAAGAGTGACTTGATCAGTGCAGGCGCTGCAATAAAGAGAACAACGAGCGCTTGAATGACCAGAACCAAATCAAGTGGAGTTTCGGTACTTGCTTGCATGGTTAAACCACCAGCACGTAATCCACCAAAGAGCAGCGCAGCAAAGACAGTACCCAGAGGAGTTGCTCGACCTAAGAGCGCAACAGTGATTGCATCAAATCCAAAACTTCCGCCAACTCCTGCAGTCATGGCAGGTTCTGAACCTAATATTTGGGCAGCTCCTCCCAATCCAGCGAGAGCTCCTGCAATAAACATCACTGATGTTGTCACTCGTGGAACTGAAATGCCTGCAGTGCGTGCAGCAGATGCGTTAGCGCCTACTGCTCTAAATTTAAATCCCCACGTGCTTCGATTCAGTAACCACCAGACGCCAGCCGCTGCCGCGAGTGCAACGATAAAACCCAAGTTTGCGCGCAGATCAGAACCGAAAAGATGAGGTAGCCGCGCAGTTTTATGTACTTCAGGAGCGAGCGGATCTTGTCGTCCAGGACGTAAAAAAGCAGTGGTACTGAGTAGCCAGAGCAAGAAATAACCCGCCACATAATTGAGCATGATGGTCACAATGACTTCATGTGCTCCCGTTTTAGCTTTCAAGAATCCAACAAATCCTCCATATAAACCAGAGAATGCAATGGCAACTGCCATCGCAGCTATGGTGTGAATGACGTAGGGAAGTTCAAAGGTGAAACCAATCCAACTGGCGCCGATTGCACCTGCAATAAATTGACCTTGCGCACCAATATTAAAAAGTCCGGCGCGGAAAGCAAGTGCAACTGAAAGACCAGTCAGAATTAAAGGAGTTGCTGCAACAAGCGTTTCGGAGAGCGGATAGAAACCATGTAACCAGTGATCTTCTGCAAGGCGAGGATCAAATACAGAACCGCGAAAGAGCGCCCAATATGCGCTGCCTGCAGTGGAAAATGCGTGGCTCAACATCGAAAGAGGTTGGCTCTTGAGGGCAAGTACTTTGGCATCTGAAAATGCAACAAGAAGTCCACCCACAAAGAGCGCCATCGCAAATGATGCGAGTGGAAGAATTAGTTTTTTAAGTTTCATCGACGGATACCTGCCATCAAAAGTCCGAGCTCTTCGCGAGATGTATCAGCGGGAACGATGGCAATAAATTCTCCGCGATACATCACCGCGATGCGATCTGCGAGTGCAGTGACTTCATCGAGTTCGGTGCTAAAGAGAAGGACAGCGCGACCTGAATTTCGCTCGGCAATAATGCGCTCGTGCACAAACTCGATTGAGCCCACATCTAAACCGCGTGTGGGTTGGGATGCAACGACTAACTTAACTGGTCTTGATAGTTCACGCGCTAGAACTACTTTCTGCTTATTTCCTCCAGAAAGTGATGATGCAGAATCTTTGGCAGAGAGTGTGCGGATATCAAATTCCTTAACTCGCGCCTTGGCCTCTTCTTCAACAATGCTTGTTGAAATCACAGGTCCTTTGGCATAAGGAGGAAGATCATGGAGATCAAGGATCAGATTTTCTTCAATACTAAACGAGCCAATTAGCCCATCATCCTCGCGTGATTCGGGTACAAATGCGATACCCGCGTGGAGCGCTTCACGTACTGATGCGCGAGTGATTTCTTTGCCACGTAGAGCAATATGGCCAGTGACATGCTCTTGTAATCCCACAATTGCTTCCGCTAACTCCGATTGCCCATTTCCCTGTACTCCAGCAACTGCCAGGATTTCACCTGCGTGTACATCGAAGGAGACGTTTCGCACCAGCGCGCGACCTGTGTGATCAGAGATCGTGAGATCTTTGACGGACAAGGTGACCTCTCCTAATTTTGGAGTTGTCTTTTCAACATCGAGTGAGACAGGTCGGCCCACCATGAGCGCAGCCAACTCTTCTTGGCTTGCTGATGGTTGCGCGGTACCAACAACTTTACCGCGGCGAATAATCGTAATTTTATCGGCGGCTTCTTTTACCTCACGAAGTTTGTGGGTAATAAAAACAATGGATCTACCTTTATCTCGTAACTTCTTCATATTCTTAAGCAGCTCATCAGTCTCTTGTGGAGTGAGCACCGCAGTGGGTTCATCAAGAATGAGCACTTTGGCGTCATAAATGAGTGCACGAATGATTTCGACGCGCTGCTGTAAGCCAACAGGTAAATCTTCTACCAGCGCATCAGGATCGATATCAAAATTGAATTCAGCTGAGATTCGCAGAATCTCTTGCTTGGCGCTTTCGATATCCAGAATTCCCAGGCCTTTGACTTTCTCATGCCCCAGCACAATATTTTCGGCAACGGTAAAGACGGGAATCAACATAAAGTGCTGGTGAACCATGCCAATACCAGCTGCAAGCGCATCCAGTGGGGAGTTGATCGTGATGGCTTTTCCATCAACGCTAATGCTTCCTGAATCGGGAGAAAGTAATCCATAAACAATATTCATCAGCGTAGATTTTCCAGCGCCGTTTTCACCCAGAATGGCGTGGATTTCGCCGTCAGCTACCGCTAAATCAATGGAATCATTTGCAGTGAGAGCACCGAACCGCTTTGTGATGCCGCGCAATTCCAGTGACATGTAGGAAATCTACCAATAAAATCAAAAAAGTGGGCTAGCGCATTAAACGCTAGCCCACTTTCACTTTTTGAAGTGGATGTAATTCAACTAATTACTTAGCTGAAACCTTTCCCTTGCGGATATCGTTACCGAGTTTTGTAATTTCAGAACGAAGAGCGCTTGGAACTCGACGAATCAAGTCGTGATACGGAGCAAGGTATGTTCCACCATTCTTGAGGTTACCGAAGTATCCATCAGCGGTGTACTTACCTGTTGCCTGATCCAAAATTACGCCCTTCACAGATAGGTCAACACCCTTAACTACTGAGCTAAGAAGTACTGACTTGTACTGTGGAGCCGCAACGAATCCATCGGTATCAACCCAGATAACTACTGACTTCTTGGAAGTCATTGAGTTACCAGCAGTTGCTCCACCAAGACCACCAGCAACAGGGAAAATTACATCTGCACCCTGCTGTTCGAAGTTCTTAGAAATTTGAAGAGCCTTGGCTGAATCAGAGAATCCGCCAACGAAGGTTCCATCTTTCTTTGCAGTGTCCCAACCAAGAACGGTGACGTTCTTGCTCTTGACCTTGTTGTAGTGAGCAACACCCTTTGCAAAGCCATCCATGAAGATGGTAACTGGTGGGATGTTAAGTCCGCCGTATGTTGCAACCTT
>CALMJL010000044.1 GCA_937864425.1 uncultured Candidatus Planktophila sp. | reverse complement strand
GGTTTATCGGTAATGCCGCAGTATCAAGAGATAGATGGCCACAAGGTTTTTACCTATGAATGGGAAGGCGATGGCGAAGCTGTTGTTCTGTTGCATGGCGGCCTCAGTCAGACTGCACATTGGGCAGATCAAATCGTTCCTTCTCTTGAAGGTTTTCATGTGTATGGATATGACAGATCGTCGCATGGTTACACCGCATACCGCGAAGAGAGCATTAACTTTAAATATCAATTACGTGAAGCGATTGCCTATCTTGAAACTGTTGTAAAAGAACCTGCCCACATTATTGGTTGGAGCGACGGCGGAATCATTGGTCTGATGCTTGCCATCACTCGCCCGGATTTAGTGAAATCACTCGTTTCGATTGCCGCTAATTTCCATCCGCAAGGCACTGTTCCTACCTTCGAGATGAACCCAATCTCGGATGAAGACCGCGCCGAATATGCAGAATATTCACCTGATACCCCAGAAACGTTAGATCGCATCCATGCGCATTTTCACGTTATGTGGAAGAGTGAACCGAATATTCCTATTGAAGACATTGCAAAGATTCAATGCCCAGTGCTCGTGATGGCAGGAGATGACGATGTCATCCAACACGAACACACCCTTGAATTATTTAGAGCGCTGCCACTTGGTCAATTAGCCATTGTTCCGGGAACTTCCCATATTTTGCCGAAGGAAAAACCAGGATTAGTGAACCTGATGATTACTGAATTTCTAGAAGACCTTAGTTATCCCATTACCAAGATGCCGATTCGGCGCACAAATCCGCCAGTAGCTGAATGATTTTCTAGGTTAGGAAATGCTTATTGCTCAGGTGCGAATCACCAGTTGTTGATGGACTCCAGTCTATTTCTCATTGTGAATTTTCAATGAGCGTTTCAATAGTTTCAGATTTTATTTCATATGCATGAGCGGCAATCATTTTGCGCTTTTCTAAATACAGATCTGATGAACCAAAAAGAACATGTTCAAATCTGGCTTTTCCACGAATCCACTTTGAACTAGTGTTTACATTCTTACTATAGGAAATAAATACTGGGGTTGGCTCAGAGCCATCCTTTTTGTGCGGGAATATAGTTCTAAATGTGATGGCAGCAATGCGAAGCGCCCAATTGAGAAATTTCCGTGTTAATCGAGAAAGATCCATTTCAATTTTAGAGAGTGCAATGAGCCTCTGTTGGCGAAGTCTCTTGGCAAAAAGCGAGGAGAGATCAGAATCTAAAAGTTGGGTGACTAATTCAGCAATTTTCTGATCACCATCGAATGGCCCGGAACGTTTGCAATTTTCTATTAATGTGAGGCGCACTTTTTCATCATTTAATTGCTCTGCTGCACGTTCAATACTTTCCAAAGAGTCATTTGAAGCAAAGAGAGTCATGCCGTTGTCAGCACACCACCTTGCCCTTGCCTCTTGGTTATCAGTACCGCGATTATTGCTAATGAGCAGAGTAGGAATTGCAGCTGGGATAACTTCATGCACCGAGTTATATCCGGCTGCACACACTGTTGCATCAAATGCGTGAATTACATCTGCCAATGGGAAGTGACGTACAACCTTTACCTGCACGCCTGGTGGGAGAAGAGACTTTCCATCTGAATCAATCGGTTCTTTCGTCATAACGATTTGGAGATCTTGCCACTTTGAGAGTCCGCTGAGTACAGCGCGCAATCTTTCATCTTGGTCTTTCTCACCAACTCCTATTTGAACGAGCGCTGCCGGTTTATCAGATTGAATTCCCAAAAATTTTCTTGCCTTCTCTTTACTCATTGTAAATTCTTTGTTGTAAAGCGAAACGGGACTCGTCAATATTGATTCATCTCGATCCCGTGTTGGACCAAAGTCATATTCGCGGGCAACATCGCCAGGCTCAATGACGTAATCCATTAATTTAGATTGGACTGAAAGTGCTAGTCCCTGAGGCTTTCTTTGCCACATTCCGCGTCGAATCCACATAAAGTTCACTTCTAGACGTTTAAATTTCGCCGACATGATTCCTGGATAAGGAACAACGCCATCAAAGGTAACTACTTTGGCTCCGGTTTCATCAATGAGTGCAATCAGTCGATCTCTTAAGTAACGATCCCATTTACGCCGGTTCATCAAACCTTTGTCGCGTCCTGGAATATATTCACATTCAATCCCAAGTGCATTTGCAACTTCAATCACTGAATAAGCCATCGAAAGAATTATTGGTCGAGCATGCGGCTTAAGGCGTCTCGCAATTGCGCTAGCCCGAATGAGATGACCAGCTCCCACCCCATTGCTCGTAATCATGATGACTGCTGGCCTGTTCACTAGCCAATCCTATAAGGGGCGACTTTCCGTTTGTGTATCCATAGGTTGAGGGTTGGCAAACTTTGGGAGTATCAGGTGGCGAAGTTAACCTTCAAAAGGTTCGATAGCTCCAGTTTTCACATCATAGATTCCACCTGCAACGGAAACTCCTTGACGTAAGAGTGGATAGGAACGAATTCGGTTGAGGTCACTTGCAAGGGCTGCTCTCTGATCCTTTGTCGTACGAAACTCAAGGCTTGAAGTATTTACACCGTATTGCTCATCAATCAAGCGATGAAAATCTTCTTCGTTATTCTCTGCCATTTTGCAATCAGTATGGGGCAGCACCAAGATGCGATTGACATTAAGCAGATACGTTGCCAACACCAAAGTACGCAATACGTCTTCGGTCACGCGCGCACCAGCGTTACGCAAAATCTTCACATCGCCAGATTTCATTCCCACTACTGAAAGCGGATTGATTCTTGAATCCATGCAGGTGACAATCGCTAGCCCTTTAAGCGCTTCGCCCGTTAAATTCGAGTATTTAAAACTCTTTTGATATTCAGCGTTTGCAGCCAACAAATCATCAAATGCTTCATGAGGAAATGAATTATCTGCCATGTAAAACTCCTGTTCTGATGCCTGGAGTATTTTTGGAGCCCCCCATCCGGATTGAACGGATGACCTGCGCATTACAAGTGCGCTGCTCTACCACTGAGCTAGGGAGGCGAACTGCGGGCGACATTATGGCAGGATTCACGCCATGTTGCCAAACTACTGGATGAGTCCAGAAACAAACTCAATCAACCGTTTGGCGATGCTCAACATTGAGCACTTCGAAACTATTTCTTTAGATGGCACATGGCGCTTTCAGTTGCTGCGTTCACCACTTGATCAATCTCGCAAGAAATGGACATCAATTCCAGTTCCTGGTTTGTGGACGATGCAACCAACCAGCGATGTCTTCTTTGATAAACCCATTTATACAAATACCCAGATGCCATGGGATCACGTTGCTCCTGATGTTCCCGCTGAAAATCCAACTGGTGTATACGAAAGAGATTTTCAAGTACCACAATCGTGGGAAGGCAAACGCATCGTCTTGCATCTTGGAGGCTATGAATCTGTAGCGCTCATTAACGTAAACGGAAAAGATGTTGGACTTACCAAAGATTCACGTTTAGCTGCCGAATTTGATATCACACAATTTATTTCTGGTGGTCGCAATACATTACGTATCACTGTTACTAAATGGTCTGATGCCACTTACATTGAAGATCAAGATCAATGGTGGCATGGAGGCATTACTCGTTCAGTAAAGATCTATGCGACTGAGCACGTCTTTATTGAAAAATTTGCAACCACAGCAGGGCTTAAATCTGATGGCGCTACCGGAACCCTCAAAGTTGATGCGGTCATTGGCTCGATAAATAATAAAGATGTTGATGGTTACTCCATCCGCTTATCTATTGAAGAGCTGCCCAAGGTAAAGAGCGCGCAGGTTTCAGGGACTTATATTAAAAACGTTGTTCCCAAATGGACCGAGATGTCTGCTGAGCTACGCGAAGCAAACCGCAAACATTTTGCCGGCGAATATTGGAATGGATCGATGCCCGATTCAATTCGCGAAGCTCGGAAAGTGCTGCAATCTCCGTGGCCTGGCCATGTTGTCTTAGAAACTACGATTCCGAAAGTTGCTTCCTGGAGCGCTGAAACCCCCAATCTCTACACGCTTCACATCGAACTCGTAAACCCCGAAGGCCAAGTCATCGAGATTTCACAACAGAAAATCGGTTTCCGTAGCGTTGTTGTAAAGGGCAGAGAGTTACTCGTTAATGGAAAAGCCGTCTACATCTACGGCGTCAATCGCCATGACTTTAATCGCCACACTGGTCGTGTTCTCACACGTGATGATATGCGCCAAGACTTACTCGAGATGAAGCGTTGGAACTTTAACGCGGTGCGCACTTCGCACTATCCCAACGATGCCGCATTCCTCGAGCTCTGCGATGAGCTTGGTTTCTATGTTATCGATGAAGCAAATGTCGAAGCACATGCTTTCTATGACTCAATTTGTAATGACCCGCGCTATGCATCAGCTTTCATCGAGCGCGTTGGTCGTATGGTGCAACGCGACATGCACCATCCATCAGTTATTTTCTGGTCGCTCGGAAATGAATCAGGTGCAGGAACAAACCACCAAGCAGCTGCTGCATATGCGCGCAGCCTTGATCCATCACGTCCTTTGCATTACGAAGGTGCCATCAACGGCGATTGGCGCGGCGGACACGAACTCACCGATGTCATTTGCCCCATGTATCCATCAATTGCAGCAATTGTCAGCCACGCTAAATCTGGAAAACAAGATCGCCCATTAATTATGTGCGAGTACTCGCATGCCATGGGTAATTCCAACGGAACTCTTAAAGAGTATTGGGATGCGATTCATTCACTGCCTGGATTGCAAGGTGGATTTATTTGGGAATTCTGGGATCACGGTATTGAACAAACACTTCCTGATGGCACAAAGCGCTCTGCTTACGGTGGAGATTTTGGTGAAGTGCGCCATGACGGAAACTTTGTCTGCGATGGAATGGTTTTTCCTGATCGCACACCAAAGCCTGCGATGCATGAATTCAAAGCAATTGCAGCGCCCGTTGTATTCACTTCAACAAAGCCAGCAACTGGCCAATTCACAGTCACCAATCGCCAATTCTTCAAAGATCTCAGCGATTTTGGCTGTTCCTGGACCATCACTCGAAATGGTGAAGTCGTCGATAGCGGAACCATCAAGCTTCCCAAGATTGCAGCTCAAAAGAGCGCGAAAATCAAAATTTCTTCAAAGCATCTAACAAAAGCAGATGGCGCTGGCGAAAGATTCATCACCATCAGCGCATTTAATTTACAGCGCACAGATTGGGCA
>CALMJL010000043.1 GCA_937864425.1 uncultured Candidatus Planktophila sp. | reverse complement strand
GAGTCGCCCTATAAGCCGGATCCTGTCTTGCTATTGCTAGCGAGATCACCATCCATCTAGATCTGTAATTACTTACAGATTCAAGCGACCTACCCGATAGCTTCAGCGCGAGCAGCGCACTATCTTCTTGGTCTTGCTTCAGGTGGGGTTTACATAGCTACGTATATTGCTACACGCACTGGTGGTCTCTTACACCGCCGTTTCACCCTTACCAATATTCCGAAAAATATTGGCGGTTTGCTTTCTGTTGCACTTTCCCGTGGATTGCTCCAGGTGGGCGTTACCCACCACCTTGCTCTGTGAAGTCCGGACTTTCCTCGGCATATTGCTACAACGCGGTGATCCGGGCGACTCAAGGAGAAAGTTTAGAGCCTGGTATCTACATTGTAAATTTCTTAGCGTGCAACTGCTCTGAATGGAGTCTATATTTCAAAGCAGAAAAACTAGCGCAAATGACCGCGTTCATTGAAAGATCTGAGTGCACGCAAGCCATCAGAAGGCCAAATGGAGATGGAAGAAAT
Source organism: uncultured Candidatus Planktophila sp. (assembly GCA_937864425.1). Classification (GTDB taxonomy): domain Bacteria; phylum Actinomycetota; class Actinomycetes; order Nanopelagicales; family Nanopelagicaceae; genus Planktophila. The sequence goes on along the minus strand of CALMJL010000043.1, from coordinate 3,206 downwards.
TGAACATGGCGTGGCATCCATATGAAAAACAGCATCTGCCGGTGCACCCACCGCCAATTTTGCTGCCAACTTGATGACTCCATTGTGAGTCACAACAATAATTTTCTTGCCAGGATATTCAGCGACCAATCGCTCAAGCGCTGCTTCAATACGAATGGATGCTTCGTCATAGGACTCACCGCCACCTGGTGCATATCCAGTTGAGTTCAACCAGGCTTGATATTGCTCTGGCTCATTTTCGCGAACTTCTTCAATTGCTTTGCCATCCCAAGTTCCAAAGGAGAGTTCAAACCATGCTTCATCAAAGATGATCTCAAGACCTGTAGTTTTGGCAATTGCTTCAGCAGTTTGTCTAGTTCTTTTTAGCGGTGATGCAATCAAGATTTCAGCACCTAGTTTTGCCGCTTCGTGTGCGACGAGTTCTGCCTGCTTGAGGCCATCCTCCATGAGCTCTGGATCCAGCGAACCCGTTCCAGAAAATTTTCGCTGTGGAGTTAAAACTGTCTCGCCATGACGGATGAAATAGATAAAAGTTGGAACTTCACTGCTTCTAAGTCGATCAGTTAAGAAATTCTGTTGGAAAACTAAGTTCTTTTCTCCAGCAGAGCCACCATCAAGAGCTTTATTGGCCAACCGATCAGCATGCGAATTCTCATCTCGCGGAATCCACGAATAAGAAACGAGCGAGGGATCATGTGCTGCTCGGCATTGCTTGGCAAGGTCACGCATATCAGCGTGCTTAATCTGCCAACGACCAGACATCTGCTCTACGACCAATTTTGAATCCATGGCAACTTCAATAGTTGCCTGCGCATCTAATTGATGTGCATGCAAAAGACCAGCTAATAAGCCGTTATATTCCGCAACGTTGTTGGTTGCTATTCCAATCACATCAAATAGTTCAGCAATAATCTTGCCGTTTTCAGTGACAACCGCACCATAACCGGCAGGGCCAGGGTTTCCGCGTGAACCCCCATCGGCTGTGATACGAAAATGGCGAGCCATTATTTATCTCTCACCAGGATGCAACGGCATTCTTCACATCGAACAACTTCATCTTCAGCTAATCCAGCAATTCTCTGAAGTTCAATCGTGTTGAGCGTCAAATTGCATCCTTTACATTGGCTTCCAGCAAGAAAGGCAGCACCGATTCCATTGTTTCCTTGGCGAATTTTCTCGTAGAGGGCTAAGAATTCTGCATTAACAGATTGAGCCGTTGCTGTTCGCTCTTTTTCCGCTTTTTCTAATTCGGAGTTAATGACTGTCAACGCATTTTCTTTTCTCACTTGTGCATCCATGAGCTCTTGACCTAATTGCTCTTCTTGGCCAGTTAAATCAGTAATTCGCGCCTTAATTTCATCTACTCGCATCATGACCTCGAGCTCAATCTCTTCAAGTTCGGCCCGGCGAGTTCCGAGAGTTACCAACTCATGTTGAGTTTGTTCAAGTTCTTTAGGTGTTCCAGTTCCTGAGGCCAATCTCTTTTCATCTCGTTCAATGCGAGTAACAATCTGTTCAACATCGCCTTCAGCTCGGGCTAATTCGCGTTTGACATCGCTTAGTTCTGTTTCGGCCGCAATACGCAAATCTCGAGCATTGTTCTGCTTGATTGAAAGAGAATTGATTTCAGCTAATTCGGGCAAGTTGGCCGCTTTGTTTCTCAAATTTGCAGTGTGAAAATCAAAGTTTTGTAGATCAATAATGGAACGTTGATCGCTAATGCTTGCCTTCACGTTCCAACCTTACTTTGCTTTATAGGTAAAGGAGAAATTTCCTTTTATAGGATGCCCATCTTCAGAGACCACCCGATACGCAACAAGATACTTTCCATTCTTTAAACGAGAAATGAGAGCGACTTTCGCCTTATTTCCATATACCTGGATTTTTTGGGCTGACCATATTTTTCTCTTAGAATCCGTGACTGTAATTCGATTCGTGCGCTGTCCTTCAAACACAATCAAAGATTCATTGAAGGTCAGCTCGACGGTGCCTGGATCTACAGAGATCACAGAATTTTTCGCGGGAGCGCTCGAAACTAATTGCGAATGGGCGGAAGCGGAATCTGGGGTGAATGTAAGTAGAAGAGATAAAAGTAATCCTGAAATCTTGACTCTTCTTTTCACAATGACAGGTTACCTTTTTCTTTGCTTCTTTTCATACCTTCAGGCAGAATCTCATCGTGACCCAGGCAATACCAGTGACCGTGCGGAAATTTTATCAATCTGCCAAATCGCCTCATAAAGAAACGATGATCGAGATGAGAAAGCGGATTCTGCAGATTGTTCCGAAGGCGGAAGAAGTTGTCAGTTATGGAATGCCTGCTTTTAAGGTCGAAGGCAACATTGTTGCTGGGCTACTAGAGAATAAGAAGCATGTGGGTTACTACCCTTTCAGCGGTTCTGTTCTTCATTTATTCGAAAAAGATCTTGCAAAATATTCACACACGAAGAGCGCAGTGCATGTGCCGGTTGATAAACCATTGCCAAAATCTTTGATATCTAAACTCATTAAGGCGCGAATTTCTCAATGTCCAGTAAAACAGGGAAAAGTCGACTTGAAAAAGTACCAAGAACTGGACGGCTATTGGAGAGAACTCGGACTTGCAGCTCCTGCACGACGAGGCCTGGTTGATAACAAAATTTATACTCTTGCTCATCTCAAAAAATGGAGCGAGAAAGATTTCATGAAAATTCACGCCATGGGACCATCTGCCGCCAAGATCATTAAAGCTGAAATGAAGAGAAAGAAGGTGCGGTTTAAATGAAGTTGACGACTTGCCTATGGTTTGATGGAAATGCTCGTGAGGCTGCAAATTTCTACACAAGTATTTTTCCTGATAGTTCGATTGCTGATAATTGGATCGCACCAACTGACACGCCAGGAAATAAACAAGGTGAAGAAATTGTGGTTAATTTCAAGATTTTCGGTCACGACTTTATTGCTCTCAATGGTGGGCCACAATTCCCACATTCGGAGGCAGTGTCATTTCAAATTCCTTGCAAAGATCAGTCGGAAATTGATCACTACTGGGAAATTCTGACCAAAGATGGCGGACAAGAAAGTCAGTGCGGATGGCTTAAAGATAAATTTGGTGTCTCATGGCAAGTAATCTCTGCTGAGATGAATAATTATCTTGGTGGTCCAGATGCAGCAGGTGCACAACGTGCCACTCAGGCAATGCTCAGCATGAGAAAGATTGACCTTGC
>CALMJL010000042.1 GCA_937864425.1 uncultured Candidatus Planktophila sp. | reverse complement strand
GAAGAAAGCCAAGCTAATACAGCTGCTAACACAATCAACCAAGCAAAGATTTGGCCAGATTTAGGATTTAAAGGAAGAACAACTATTCGAACCACTGAAGCACAACGATTAGCTGCAGTTGAGTTTGCTAAAAAACAAGTGCTTGCGCGCAAGCCTTATGTGTGGGGATCTGAAGGACCAAACACCTTTGATTGCTCGGGATTAGTGTTCGCCGCATATCGGTCAGCAGGATTAGGTTGGCCTAACTGGGACCGACTCAACTCAGCTTTGTACGCTGGTTACACCAAGCATGTCTCGCTGAGCGAATTGCAACCTGGGGACCTACTTTTCTATTCATACAAGGGCACAATTTCAACAATTCATCACATCACTATCTATGCGGGCAACGGCATGATGTGGGAAGCAAATTCAAAGAGCAAGGGTCTGCTTTATTCCAATATCTATAGCGTGAAGGGGCTTATGCCCTTTGGTGGTCGGGTTTAACCTTTATCCATGACCCAAACGCTCGTTGCATTACGCAACGCAGTTAAATCATCATTGCAGCAACTCGAAGCTGGCGATGTTGTGCTGGTCGCAGTTTCTGGAGGTGCTGATTCACTAGCACTCGCATATGCAGTGCTTACTGAAGCAAAACCTTTGGCAATTACTGCAATTGGAATCACGATTGATCATCAACTGCAAAAAAATTCATCTCAGCAAGCAGAACATGTTGTGCAACAACTCAAAGAGTTGGGGTATGGCAAAGTTCTTAATCAAAAAGTGGTTGTCACGACTGAGTCTGGCCTCGAAGCTGGCGCTCGTTCTGCACGCTATAAAGCTCTGACAGAGAGCGCTCACAAAGAGCAGGCAGTCAAAATCTATTTGGGACATACTCTTGATGATCAAGCAGAAACTGTTCTTCTTGGTTTAGCTCGTGGTTCTGGCGCGCGCTCCCTTTCTGCGATGTCTCATGAAAATGGAATCTATCTGCGCCCATTCTTAGGAATCACGCGTGCAATGACTGAGCAAGCATGTGCTGATTTGAATATTGATTATTGGAATGACCCACATAACTCAAATTTAGATTTTTCACGAGTAAAAGTGCGCAATGAAATTCTTCCACTGATGGAGGAAAAGTTGGGTCCCGGAATTTCCGCAGCACTTGCACGAACTGCACAACTGTTGCGCGATGATGCAGATGCGCTCGATCAGATTGCTGCGCTCGAAATTTCAGCAAGCAACTTGGCCTCACTTGATTGTGAAAGATTGTCGGCGCTGCCAAGAGCCATTCGCAGCCGAGTGATTCGCGCGGCTATTTATGCCTGTGGGGCGCCAGAAGGTTCCCTGAGCGCTGATCACATTGCTGCAGCCGAGGCGCTCGTCACAGCGTGGAGCGGCCAAGGGGCGCTGAGCCTTCCAGGTGGTGTGAAGGTTGAACGAATTTCGGGCAGACTTTCGCTCTCGGCCACAGCGGCCAATTAACAATTTCTCTTAAGGAGAGCGCACTGTGGATCTTTCAACAGTTGGAACTGATGTTGAGAAAGTTATTGCTACAGAAGAACAACTTCGTAATCGCATCGCTGAATTAGCAGCTCAAGTTGATGCGGATTACAAAGATAAGAATGTACTTCTTGTAGGAGTTCTCAAAGGTGCAATCATGGCCATGGCAGATCTCACTCGCGCTATGCAAACACATGTCGAACTTGATTGGATGGCAGTTTCTTCTTATGGCTCTGGTACGAAATCAAGCGGAGTTGTTCGCATTCTGAAAGATTTAGATCGTGACATTACTGGTCGCCATGTCTTGATTGTCGAAGATATCGTCGATACTGGTTTGACCTTGTCATGGCTATCTTCAAATTTACTTTCCCGTGGTGCAGCCAGCGTTGAAATCCTGACTATTCTGCGAAAGCCTGAAGCCGCAAAGGTAGATGTAGCTGTGAAATATGTAGGTTTTGATATTCCTACTGAGTTTGTGGTTGGCTACGGATTAGATTTTGATGAAAAGTATCGCAATCTTTCATTTATCGGCGTGCTCTCAAAGCACATGTACTCGTAAGGAAATTGATGACTTCCCAGACTCCGCTTCAAAAGATTAAGAAATCGTTTAAGCCATCTAGTAAAGATGGCGCTAAGAAGCCTGTACAAAAGGGCTCACGCCGTTTCTTTAAAGGTCCACTTTTCTGGATTATTGTCGCAATCTTTGCAGTAACAATTTTTGGACAGATTACCAACGCTGCTAATCAATATACCGAGATTAAGACTTCACAAGCGCTTGATGCAATCTCAAAAGCACAAGTTGATTCAGCGGTTCTTGTTGATAAATCTCAAAAGATTCGCTTGGTTCTGAGCGATGGCAACACCATAAAGGGCGCCACAAAAGTTGAAGCGTCTTATGTTGCGCGCCAAGAGCCAACGCTCGTTGACGCACTTACCGCTAATCCGCCACGTAAAGGTTGGAGCGTTGATGTTCCGACGCAATCATTCTTATCCACCTTCTTCTTTACCTTTGGCCCTATTCTGATTATTGGACTTCTCTTCTTCTTGTTAATGAGCCAAGCTCAAGGTGGCAACCGAGTATTTTCTTTTGGAAAGTCACGTGCGAAGTTACAGAACAATGATGTTCCACAAAATACATTTGCCGATGTAGCAGGAGCTGATGAAGCAATTGCTGAACTTGAGGAAATTAAGGATTTCTTAGCCGATCCAAATAAATATGCGCTACTTGGAGCCAAGATTCCTAAAGGCGTACTTCTCTACGGTCCTCCTGGTACAGGTAAGACTCTCTTGGCGCGTGCAGTTGCCGGTGAAGCTAAAGTTCCGTTTTACTCAATTTCAGGTTCAGATTTTGTTGAAATGTTTGTTGGAGTTGGTGCAGCGCGAGTTCGCGATCTCTTTGCACAAGCAAAAACAAATGCTCCTGCAATCGTATTTGTTGATGAAATTGACGCAGTAGGTCGTCAACGCGGCGCAGGAATGGGTGGCGGTCACGATGAACGCGAACAGACGCTTAATCAACTACTTGTTGAAATGGATGGATTTGAAGCTAACGGCCAAGTTATTTTGATTGCAGCGACCAACCGCCCTGATGTGTTGGATCCAGCGCTTTTGCGCCCAGGACGTTTTGATCGTCAGATTCCAGTTGAACGCCCTGATCTCAAAGGTCGCGAAGAAATTTTGAAGGTGCATGCGAAAGATAAGCCGATTGCCAAAGATGTAGAACTAGTGGCATACGCGCGTCGTACTCCTGGATATACCGGCGCTGACCTTGCCAATGTACTTAATGAAGCAGCGTTGCTGACCGCGCGTGAAGGCCTTAAAACAATTACCAAGACGCAAATTGATGAAGCGATTGATCGCGTGATGGCTGGCCCACAACGTAAGTCGCGCATTATGTCTGAAGAAGAACGTCGCGTCACTGCGTATCACGAAGCAGGACATGCGCTGGTTGCACATGCACTTCCTCATACAGATCCAGTTCACAAAATCACGATTATGCCACGCGGTCGCGCCCTTGGTTACACCATGGTGCTTCCTGATGACGATAAATACTCAACAACGCGCAACCAGTTACTCGATCAATTGGCATATTCACTTGGTGGTCGCGCTGCTGAAGAATTAATTTTCCACGATCCATCAACTGGCGCGGCGAATGACATTGAGAAGGCCACCGCATTAGCGCGCGCAATGGTGACGCAATATGGAATGACCGAAGCCATTGGTGCAATAAAATTGGGTACCGATGATTCTGTTCCATTTATGGGACGTGACTACGGTCATCAACGTGATTATTCCGAGAGCGTTGCTGCGATCGTGGATGCAGAAATCAGAGGACTCATTGAAAGAGCGCATCAAGAGGCTTATGACATTTTGCAGGCCAATCGCTCCGTATTAGATGAAATGGTTGTGCAACTACTCGAAAAAGAGACTCTCAATAAAGAAGAGATTGCCGAAATATTTGCGAAAGTTGTTTCCTGGCCAAAGCGTCCAGCATGGACTGGTTCGCCATCCCGTCTGCCTTCAACTCAACCTCCGGTAGCAATCCCTGAACGTGCAGCGGTAGCGGAAGCCACTAAGAAACCTCGACGGGTAAAGAAAACTACTTCGAGTGAGTGATATTTCTTCCATCTCAATGGGGCCAGACGATGGTCGTGCATCGCATCCCTACGATGAAGAACGCGCCAAGAAGGCAGTACGCGAATTACTTTTAGCGCTCGGAGAAGATCCAGATAGAGATGGTTTACGTGATACTCCAGCACGTGTAGCGCGCGCTTTTAAAGAGAATTTCGAAGGTTTGTGGCAACGCCCACAAGATGTCTTAACAACAACATTTGATATTGGCCACGAAGAACTAGTCATCATTCGCGATATCGAAGTCTTTTCTCACTGCGAGCATCACCTCACTCCATTTCATGGCGTTGCACATGTTGGTTATATTCCGAGTGGAAAAATTACGGGACTTTCAAAAATAGCTCGACTCGTTGATTTATTTGCGCGCCGCCCACAAGTTCAAGAACGGCTGACAACACAGATTGCGGACGCCATCGTTGAAATTCTGGATCCCATGGGCGTGATTGTGATTATTGATTGTGAGCATCTCTGCATGTCGATGCGTGGTGTGCGCAAATCTCAGGCTCGCACAACTACATCGGCAGTGCGTGGAGTTTTACGAGATGCAGCAACACGCGCAGAGGCGATGAGCCTTATTACAAATCGGTAATTTCCATGTATGTAATGGGAATCCTTAATGTCACTCCAGATTCATTTGCCGACGGTGGATTACATTTTTCACACGAAGATGCAATCGCTCATGCGTTACAAATGGTTGATGATGGTGCTGACATAATTGATGTTGGTGGAGAATCTACTCGGCCAGGGGCTGAACGAGTTTCAGAAGAAGAAGAACAAGATCGAGTAATTCCGGTCATTCAGGCGTTGGCGGCCCGCAATATCAGAGTAAGCGTTGACACAATGCGAGCTTCAACTGCATCTCGAGCAGTGGCAGCAGGTGCCGAAATAGTTAATGATGTGAGCGGAGGAGCTGCTGATCCCGACATGTTTAAGACTGTGGCAAGCCTTGATTGTCCATACATCCTGATGCATTGGCGGGGACATTCAAAGGAAATGAATGCAAAGGCAATTTATGGCGATGTTGTCAAGGAAGTCATTGCAGAAATCAGTGGACAGTTAAGTAAGGCACTTGAAGCAGGTATCAAACCTTCAAAAATTATTATTGATCCAGGAATCGGTTTTGCAAAAGATGCAGATCACAATTGGGAATTAATCAATCGCATGCCTGAATTAATTGCGATGGGATATCCCATTTTAATTGGCCACTCTCGCAAAAGATTTCTTGGTGGCGCACGTCCTGAAGATAGGGAAGAAGCAACTGTGAACCTAACCAAGTCACTTGTGGATACAGGTATCTGGGGAGTTAGAGTTCATGGTGTGCGCGCAAACGTGGAGGCAATTCGCTCATGAGTGATCGAATAACTCTCAAAGGGATTTGGGGCTTTGGCTATCACGGAGTTTTCGAACATGAAGCAAAAACAGGGCAAGATTTTTTTGTGGATCTTGATATAACTTTAGATTTAAGTGCTGCAAGTAGAAGTGATAATTTGAGTGACACGATTGATTATGGTGCACTTACCGATTTAGTTGTTGCAGAAATTACAGGCGAGCGAACACAATTAATTGAACGATTAGCTGGAAGAATCGCAGATCGCATTAAGACTAACCATCCTCAGATTTTAAAAATCGAAGTGACAGTCCATAAACCGAAAGCACCGGTGGCATCTGAGGTTGGCGATATTTCGGTAACAATCACGCGATGAAAGCTGTAGTAGCGCTGGGAGCAAATCTTGGTAACCCGCGAGAGCAACTTGATGTAGCAATCGCGCTACTTCGAGAATCAACTGACGTTGTTGCTGTATCCAAGTATTACTCAACTAAACCAGTAGGCGGACCAAATCAGCCCGACTATGTAAATGCAGTCTGCATTCTCAATTCTGACTTACCTGCAAAAGATCTACTCTCGTTACTACATGGGATTGAAAAAAGTTTAGGTAGAGAGCGAGTTGAAAAGTGGGGACCACGCACTATTGATTTAGATCTAATTCAGTATGGATCATTACTAAGCTTTGCTGCCGAACTTGAATTGCCCCATCCACGCGCACATGAACGTCGATTTGTCTTAGAACCTTGGCATGAAATTGAACCAGATGCAGTTCTGCTCACGCATGGAAAAATTTCGCAACTTTTGGAGCAATTGCCATAAGACATTAGAATTAACCCACTGCCTGCCCGGTACCTGAAAGGACTGGAGCCATGAAAGTAGTGACGCACTCGAGTGAACTGCCTTCGGCATGCGCTTTTGTTCCAACTATGGGCGCGCTCCACGCAGGTCATGCATCTCTATTCAATATCGCAAAAAGCTTGAGTAGCCACGTGGTAGCAAGCATTTTCATCAATCCATTGCAATTTGAGAACCCAACAGATTTAGCCCAGTATCCACGGACACCTGAAAGCGATATTGAATTGGCAGCAAGTTCTGGAGTAACACATCTTTGGTTGCCAAAATCTCAAGAAATTTATCCTGAAGGATTCGAACGTCTCACTGCAGATCCAATTGGCAATCTATTTGAAGGAGCAGCCAGACCTGGCCACTTTGATGGAGTTGTTACAGTTGTTCGAAGGCTCTTTGACTTGGTAATGCCAAAAGTTGCGATTTTTGGAGAGAAAGATTTCCAGCAACTATTCCTCATTAAAAAAATTGCACATGATGTTGAGATCATTGCCGCGCCCACGATTCGGGAGAACGATGGTCTGGCAATGTCTTCGCGCAATTCTCGATTAAGTGAAGCTGGGCGAAGCGCTGCCAGCATCATGTATCGCGCTTTAAAGACTGCCAAGTCAGAAGCTGAATTACAGGAATTACTGAAAAGTGAACCGCTCTTTACGCTCGACTATGCGGTATTTATTGATGAGCAAACTTTTATGCCGGCCTCACCAGATTCACAGAAGGTAAGAGCTCTCGTAGCAGGGTGGATAGATGGCATCCGTTTGATTGACAATATGGCAATGGAAGTTCGCTCATGAGATTACTTGCTCCAGAACCAGGATGGACTGCTAGCGCAGATGTCATTGTTGTGGGTTCAGGTATTGCGGGATTAACAACTGCACTGCAGTGTCGTACCTATGGACTTTCAGTTCTACTTGTCACAAAAGCACGGGTTGATGAAGGCTCTACAAAATGGGCACAAGGTGGAATCGCGGCAGCACTTGGAGATGGAGATTCTCCGCAAGCGCATGAGAACGATACTTTGGTAGCAGGCGCAGGATTATGTGATCGCGAAGCAGTGCGAGTTTTAGTTACTGAAGGACCCGAAGCTGTTCGCAAGTTAATTGAACGAGGTGCGATTTTTGATAAAGAAGCAAGCGGTGAAATCGCTTTAACTCGCGAAGGTGGACACCTTAAAAATCGCATTATTCATGCTGGTGGTGATGCAACTGGCGCCGAAGTTTCGCGTGCGCTCTTGGCTGCAGTGCAGAACGATCCTGAGATTGAAGTTGTTGAACATGCGCTTGTACTAGATGCTCTTAAAAACGAATCAGGTGAAGTGTGTGGAGTGACTTTGCACGTTATCGGTGCAGGTAGTCGAGATGGAGTAGGACGCGCTTTAGGGAGAGCCGTTGTACTTGCAACTGGCGGCCTAGGTCAGGTATTTGCACAGACAACCAATCCATCTGTTTCAACGGGTGATGGTGTAGCGCTTGCGCTACGTGCGGGTGCAAAAGTTGCTGATGTTGAATTTATTCAATTCCATCCAACAGTTTTATGGCTTGGTGAAAATTCTGAAGGACAGCAACCACTTATTAGCGAAGCAGTTCGCGGGGAAGGTGCATATCTTCTTGATAATGATGGAAACCGATTTATGCAAGGTATCCATCCACTTGCTGAGTTAGCACCGCGAGATGTTGTGGCAATTTCCATCATGCGCGTGATGAATCGCAGTAAGTCTCACCATGTGTGGCTCGATGTCCGCCACTTGTCTGGATTTAAAGAGCGCTTCCCAACAATTTATAGCTCATGTATCTCACATGGTATCGACCCTATGAATTCACTTATTCCAGTCGCTCCGGCTTCGCATTACGCCTCCGGTGGCGTGCGCGTTGATATCAATGGAAGAACTAGTGTGCGCGGTCTATACGCGTGTGGTGAAACTGCTTGTTCAGGAGTTCATGGAGCAAATCGATTAGCATCAAATTCATTGCTGGAAGGTCTGGTATTTAGCGCTCGTATCGCAGCAGATATCGCCGCACATCTTCCTGAAAAGTCTGAACCTGTCGCAAACGTCTCTCCAACACTGTTGCTGGACCCACGTGTTCGTCATGATCTACAAGTCAGTATGAGTCAGGGAGCTGGAGTTTTACGGTCATCAGATTCGCTCTTAAAAACTAGTTCTGATTTAGTTCGCATTGAAACTCGTGTAAGTACCGACCCATGTGTTGAGGCATGGGAAACGACAAATCTCTTTCAATTGGCTCAAGCCATTTTAAAAGCGGCGCTAATTCGTCAAGAGACGCGTGGTTCGCATTGGCGCGAAGATTTTCCTGAAACGAGCGAACTCTGGAAGAAGCGCATTGTTCAACAACTAGATCAAAGCGGATACTGGACGAGTGGTTATCAGGAAGTAGGTCAACCATGATTGATCGTGAATTAGTCGCAAAAGCACTTGCAGAAGATCTACAAGGCGGAAGTGATATCACTTCGCTTGCAACTATTTCTGAAGATGCAGTATCAACAGCCGATTTTGTTGCGCGAAAAACTGGTGTGGTTGCAGGCATTGAAATGGCATGCGAAGTTTTACGCCAAGTACATCTCACTGACTTTTCAGTTCTCGCACATGACGGCGAGGTAGTTTCTGCTGGTTCGACCATTATTACTGTGCATGGTTCCACCCGCGCAATTTTGCAAGCCGAGCGCACTGCCTTGAATTTCTTGAGCCATCTCAGTGGAATTGCCACGCTGTCACGTCAATGGGTGGATGCGGTCGCAGGTACCGGATGCATTATTCGAGACACTCGCAAAACCACACCTGGATATCGCGAGCTCGAAAAATATGCAGTACGCATGGGAGGCGCAACAAATCACCGCATGTCATTAAATGATGCGGCTCTCATTAAAGATAATCACATCGCGGCTGCAGGTGGAGTTTCCGCTGCTTTCACAAGCGTGAAGAGTAAATATCCAGATTCACCCATTGAAATTGAAGTTGATAATTTGGTGCAGTTACAAGAAGTTATTTCGCTCGATCCTGATTTAGTACTTCTTGACAATATGACGCCTGCGCAATGCGCAGAGGCTGTAAAACTCGTCGGTGGCGCCTTTCCGCTTGAGGCATCTGGAGGAATATCGCTAGCGAATGCACGCGATTATGCAGAAACAGGAGTGAATTACTTGGCAATCGGAGCGCTTACCCATAGCGCTCCTATTTTGGATATTGGCCTAGATATGAGAGTGGAGTAGCCATGTTGTTAACAATAGATGTCGGAAATACCAATACCGTATTAGGAATTTTTCAGGGAAAAGATCTCGTCAAATCTTGGCGCGTGAAAACTGATTCTCGAACCACTGCTGATGAACTTTGGTTGCAATACAGCGCACTCACAAGTGGTTATGAAGTAACGGGTTTATCCATATGTTCAACTGTTCCAGCTGTACTTCGGGAATTGCGTACGATGATTAACTCTTACCTGCAAGAAATTCCTACAACAATTGTCGAGCCAGGAACAAAAACTGGCGTGCAATTGTTGGTTGATAATCCAAAAGAAATTGGCGCAGACCGAATCGTAAATACCTTGGCTGCGCACACACTCTTTGGTGGACCGGCAATCGTTGTTGATTTTGGTACCTCAACTAATTTAGATGTCGTCTCTCCCAAAGGTGAATTTCTTGGCGGTGCACTTGCTCCGGGTATTGAGATTTCAGTTGATGCACTTGCTGCACGAGCAGCTCAACTTCGTAAAGTAGAACTTATTCGGCCAAAGAGCGTCATTGGTAAAAATACTGTTGAGGCGCTTCAGTCTGGAACCATTTTCGGCTTTGCCGGCCAAGTAGATGGATTAGTCGAACGAATTTGTGACGAGTTAGCAGATCTTTATGAAGGTACGCCAACAGTCATTGCAACCGGAGGTCTTGCGCCGTTAATTATTGGAGTGGCAGAAACCATTGATGAACATGAGCCAGATTTAACCCTGATTGGACTTCGTCTCATTCACGAAAAGAACGTCAACTAGTCGTGCGGCGGTAGACTGCGGACACTATGAGCGCCGACAACACGACTGCACCAGAGGATGATCTTCCAGAGCAACTCCGCATCCGTCGTGAAAAGCGCGCAAGCCTTATTGACCGTGGAATTGAGCCTTATCCCGTTGCAGTATCACGAACCAAAACCCTCAAGGAAATTCGTTCGCACTATGCAGATTTGGCAATTGATGTTGCAACTGGAGATATCGAAAGCCTTACTGGACGCATAATTTTTAAACGCGATACTGGCAAGCTCTGCTTTGCAACGCTGCGCGAAGGTGATGGCACTGAATTGCAAGCAATGCTTTCGCTCGACAAAGTTGGCGAGGATTCGCTCGCCGCTTGGAAGTCAGATATTGATTTAGGCGACATAGTTTCTGTCACTGGAGAAATCATCACATCAAAACGTGGCGAACTCTCAATTTTGGCGCATTCCTGGACGCTCGCTGCAAAGTCTTTACGACCATTACCAAATGATCACAAGCCTATGTCTGAAGAGACCAGAGTTCGCATGCGTTATGTGGACTTAATCGTGCGTCCTGAAGCGCGCAGTGCTGCAAGAATGCGCCCGTTAGTAATGCGTTCACTCCGCGAAACTTTTAACTCCCAGGATTTTATTGAAGTCGAAACACCTATGTTGCAAGTAATGCACGGTGGTGCAGCGGCAAGACCTTTTAAAACGTATAGCAATGCTTATGACATTGATCTTTATATGCGCATCGCCCCCGAATTGTTTTTGAAGCGATGCGTGGTTGGCGGTATCGAACGAGTCTTTGAAATCAATCGTAATTTCCGCAATGAAGGTGCAGATTCTTCGCACTCTCCAGAATTTGCCATGATTGAGTCTTATATGGCCTACGGCGATTGGCGCTCAATTGCCGACTTAACTAAGTCACTTATTCAAAATGCTGCGCTAGCCGTGGCGGGATCCCACGTTGTTACTCATCATGATGGACGACAATTTAATTTGGGTGGCACCTGGAAAGAAATTTCACTTTACGATGCAATCTCTGAAGGAGTCGGCGAAAAAGTTACAGCGCTCACTCCCATCGAAGATCTCAAGAAAATTGCTACGAAATTAGGCATAAAGATTGATCCAAAGTGGATCACCGGAAAGTTGGCAGAAGAAATCTTCGAGCACGTGGCGAAAGATCAGTTAATTGAGCCAACATTTGTTATGGGCTTCCCAGTTGATACCTCTCCGCTGGTTCGAGCACATCGAGAAATACCGGGAGTTGCAGAAAAGTGGGATCTTTACGTTGATGGATTCGAATTGGCAACTGGTTATTCTGAATTAATTGATCCCGTGATTCAGCGCGAGCGTTTAGTAGAACAGGCACAACTTGGCGCCAAGGGTGATTTAGAGGCGATGCAAGTAGATGAAGATTTCTTGCGTGCCATGGAATTTGGTATGCCACCAATGGGTGGCATGGGAATGGGTGTTGATCGATTACTGATGGCGCTAACTGGACTTGGTATCCGCGAAACTATTCTCTTTCCATTAGTTAAACCTGAAGCAGAGTAGCAATGCTGCAGATTCGTCCCGCAAAAACATCAGATGTAAAAGCAATCCGTGAGTTAGTGGATGCTTATGCAGCTCCTGGACAAATGCTCGCTAAGGAAACTGTCACACTCTTTGAAAGCGTTCAGGAATTTACCGTTGCTGAAATAGATGGAGTGATTGTGGGTTGCGGAGCTCTCCATATTCTCTGGGAAGATCTTGCAGAGGTACGTACTGTTGCTGTTAAAGAAGAGTTACATCGACAAGGAATCGGACATCAAATTTTGCAACGGATCATTGAACGGGCTCGCGAGATTGGTGTGTCAAGAATATTTTGTCTCACTTTTCAAACTCAATTTTTTGGCAAACATGGTTTTCAAGAAATTGAAGGAACTCCGGTAGCAGCAGATGTCTATCAAGAGCTGTTGCGTTCCTACGATGCAGGAACTGCCGAATTTCTCGATCTCGAATCGGTGAAGCCCAATACCCTGGGCAACACCCGCATGCTCTTGACCCTTTAGCGAAGGCTTCGCAACAAAACCCCTGTATTTGGGCATTCGAGGGAATACCTGACCCATATCTGGGGTTGTATGGCACGTCAGCCTTTCACCTCGCACCTTCCCATTGCTGGGTTATAGGCTTACCGAAGAACCGAGTTGCAGCACAACCAGAAGGAGCAGCAGATGTTTGAGCGCTTTACCGATAGAGCAAGACGAGTAGTTGTCTTAGCTCAAGAAGAAGCACGCATGCTCAACCACAATTACATCGGCACCGAACACATCTTGCTCGGCCTCATTCATGAAGGTGAAGGTGTTGCTGCCAAAGGTTTGGAATCTCTCGGTATTTCACTCGAAGGTGTACGCGCCCAAGTAGAAGAAATTATTGGCCAAGGACAACAAGCGCCAAGTGGTCATATTCCATTTACACCACGTGCTAAAAAAGTTCTAGAACTTTCACTTCGCGAAGCATTGCAACTTGGCCACAACTACATCGGTACCGAACATATTTTGCTCGGCTTGATTCGTGAAGGCGAAGGAGTTGCTGCTCAAGTACTCGTAAAGTTAGGCGCAGATCTCAATCGCGTTCGTCAGCAAGTTATTCAACTTCTCTCTGGTTATCAAGGAAAAGAAGCTGTTACTCAAGGTGGACCTGCAGAAGGAACACCTTCAACTTCGCTCGTTCTTGATCAATTTGGACGTAACCTCACAGCAGCAGCACGTGAAGGAAAACTTGATCCCGTTATTGGTCGCGACACTGAAATCGAACGTGTCATGCAAATTCTTTCTCGCCGTACCAAAAATAACCCGGTACTCATCGGCGAACCTGGCGTTGGTAAAACAGCGGTAGTCGAAGGCCTTGCGCAAGCAATTGCCAAAAACGATGTTCCTGAAACTTTGAAGGATAAGCAGCTTTATTCCCTTGATTTAGGTGCATTGGTTGCTGGTTCACGCTACCGCGGAGACTTTGAAGAGCGCCTCAAGAAAGTTTTGAAAGAGATTAAGACTCGCGGTGACATCATTATCTTCATTGATGAGATTCACACTTTGGTTGGTGCAGGCGCTGCAGAAGGCGCAATCGATGCTGCAAGTATTTTGAAGCCAATGCTTGCTCGCGGTGAACTCCAGACAATTGGCGCTACAACACTTGATGAATATCGCAAGCACATCGAAAAAGATGCAGCGCTTGAGCGTCGTTTCCAACCAATTCAGGTAAAAGAGCCTTCAGTTGCACACACCATTGAAATCCTTAAGGGATTACGCGATCGCTACGAAACTCATCACCGCGTATCAATTACCGATGGTGCGCTCGCTGCTGCTGCCAACATGGCAGACCGTTACATCTCAGATCGCTTCTTGCCAGATAAGGCAATTGATTTAATCGATGAAGCAGGATCACGTCTTCGTATTAAGCGTATGACTGCTCCTGCCGAGCTACGCGAATTTGATGAAAAAATTGCAGATGCTCGCAAAGCAAAAGAATCTGCTATTGATGCTCAAGATTTTGAAGGTGCAGCAGCTCTTCGCGATAAAGAAAAGACTCTTATCCAAGAAAAGCAAGAAGCTGAAAAGAATTGGAAGGCAACTGATCTCGATAAAGTGACTGAAGTTGATGAAGAACTGATTGCCCAAGTTCTCTCTGCATCAACTGGTATTCCAGTCTTTAAGTTAACTGAAGAAGAGACTGCACGTTTACTTCGTATGGAAGAAGAACTTCACCGCCGCGTTATCGGACAAGATCAAGCAATCAAGGCGCTCTCACAGGCAATTCGCCGTACTCGCGCTGGATTAAAAGATCCAAAGCGTCCTGGTGGCTCATTTATCTTTGCCGGCCCATCTGGTGTTGGTAAGACCGAACTTTCGCGCACACTTGCATCGTTCCTCTTTGGTGATGAAACCGCACTTATCCAACTAGATATGTCTGAATATTCAGAGCGCCACACAGCCTCACGTTTATTTGGATCGCCTCCAGGATATGTTGGTTATGACGAAGGTGGCCAATTAACTGAAAAGGTGCGCCGCCGCCCATTCTCTGTGGTTCTCTTCGATGAAATTGAGAAGGCTCATCCAGATATCTTCAACTCACTTCTACAAGTACTTGAAGATGGACGACTTACCGATGCGCAAGGTCGCACCGTTGACTTTAAGAACACCGTCATCATTATGACTACCAACCTTGGCACACGCGACATTTCTAAATCACTGGGACTTGGTTTTGCCAATGCCGATGATGATTTAACAAATTACGATCGCATGAAGGGCAAGGTTCAAGACGAACTCAAGAACCATTTCCGTCCTGAATTCTTAAACCGTATTGATGACGTGATTGTTTTCCACCAGCTCACCAAAGATCAGATTATTCAGATTGTTGACCTCATGGTTGCAAATCTCGATGAGCGTCTTAAGGCGAAAGATATGGGTATCGAACTCACTCAAGCTGCAAAGGATCTCTTGGCAGCGCGAGGTTATGACCCATTGCTCGGCGCCAGACCACTTCGTCGCGTTATTCAGCGTGAAATTGAAGATGCGCTCTCAGAGCGAATTCTCTTCGGCGAACTTAAGTCAGGTGAAATTGTTGTTGTCGATGCGGCGGGTGAAGGGGCGGATGCCAGCTTTACCTTCAAAGGTTCTGCCACTGTGTCGACGCCAGATTCTCCAGAAGATTTAGC
>CALMJL010000041.1 GCA_937864425.1 uncultured Candidatus Planktophila sp. | reverse complement strand
TGTGCAGAGCCGCGAACTCTAATTTTTTGGTGTGTTGATACTAATTCTTGTAATTCATCAATAGACCGCGGTTCAAAATATGCACTCTCACCAAATGAGATATTTCCGCTCCAATTAGAAGCCATCGCTAAGCGCGGCGCTTTCGAATGCGACGAACAATCCGCCAAGCAATCAAAGCTAACAAGAGAACACCGACACCTTGCCAGAATGTAATAGGAAATCTAGCGTGTGAATCAAGTGCCTTACTTACAGTGGAACCTTGGGCAGTGATGACCAGAGAAGTTACGACGCCAGCGTGATCAGTTCCGTAAGGTGGCTCCTGTCCAATAATTTTAGAAGTTAAAACATTGACGCCATTTTTTACAAAGATGTAATCGAGTCGATCGGTAAATCCATACTTATTGCCCATTTTCGCTGCAGCTTTTTTCCGCTCTGGATCAGGGCCAGTTAATAGCGCGTTCATTCCCCATGAATAAGTTGCCGGATCACTTGCATCAGGACCTGAATCGGTGAAGCCAGCTTTTCGCATAATTTTGTAAGCGTTGCATTGCAGAGATCCGGCAGGACATGCTTTGCTGGCAGTTGGTTGTTCACCTGGATTTGGATATCCCTTTTGGCGTGGATCGCGTGGATCGGAGTTAAAGTCACCAATAACAACAATCGGAGACTTGGTAGATGCTAAATCTTTTACTAACTGCCTCGCTTGATCTGCAGCTTTGGGAACTTTATTTGGATCCCAGAGCGATTCGAGGTGGGTTGAAACAAAGCGCACATTAGCGCCTTGCACCGTGATATCTGCCCAGGTGTAGCCGCGATAGATCTCCATCAGCGTTGGAACCACTTTATACACTGCATCGTATTCAGAGTTGCCGACTTGATTTACATATTGTTTCAACTCACTTTTAATCAGAAGTGCATCTCCAATTTGGAATCCACAATCAGCGTGATCTTGTCCAAAGAGTGGTTGAAATGTTTTTGCGTCATTTACGCGAGTTAAAAATGGAATTGGCCCAATCGAATAACCAGGGTTAAAAGCTTTGACTCCACCCTTTTCAGCAATCATGTACTTGCCATCCAGTGAATCGAGAAGCTCATTGGTGAAATTAAAAACCTCTACCTTTTTGCTCCACGGCTGAGCTTTGCAATACCAAATGGTGGCTTCTTGTAAGCCGATCACATCAGGAGATTCAGATTGAATCTCTTCAACCAAAATAGCTTTACGCTTGGAAAAATCTGTTTCCTGTACTTGTTTCCACATAAATTGGGCGGCGGCAGGAAGATTTGGAATTAGTTGCAGCGCAACTCCAACGTCCGCGCCTAAATAAAGATTGCGTGACATCACAGTCAGTGGCTTGTCTTCAGCGCGAGCGGCGCTCATTGGAGAAGTTAGTAAGAGAGTAAGCAACAAAATAAGTATCTTCTTCATGGCGCAATATGGATTTTTGGTCCATCCCCCGAAATTCCTGTTCGATTGCCGCTCAACATATCGCTTACCTTCTCAAGTGGCACTACATGTGCAATGAGTGGACGTGGATCAATCGCACCTTTGCCAAGCAATTCAATTGCGCCTTTTAACCCTGGAGATGCGCTCAAAATCCCAGTTAACTTAATATCTTTCAAGATAAGAGTTCGACTATCAATGGTGCTCGGAGTTCCGGAAATTCCAATCAGCACTACATGCCTTCCGGGTTCTACGTAATCTAAAGCAAGTGTTGGGATATCACTGCTATAGGTTGCATCAATAACAGCGTGATAAGTAAGCGCAGGAATATTGGCCGTCGTGTGAACACCGGCAAAACCAAATTGCGCTGCAAATGTAAGAGATTTCTCCTCAATTCCAACAATGTGAACTTCAATTCCGCGGCTCTGTGCAATTAATCCGCACAGTAATCCAATAGTTCCAGGTCCAAAGATCAGTAATCGTTCACCAGCTTTGATATGTGCAGCATCTACTGTTCTGAGTGCGTTCCCAGTTGGTTCGGCCATTGCACCAATTGCAGGATCCATATCGCTGGGTAATTCGTATACTGCAAATTCTGGAACAACTAATCGCTCTGCCAATGCTCCAGGAAATCCACGGCGCACTCCAACTTCATCGCGATCTGCACATAAGTATTGATATCCGGTTTTGCAACGATCGCAATTCTGACAACCCAACATCGTGTCACTCGTAACTAGTTTGCCGATCCATTTTTTATCTACATTTTCACCAACACCAATTACAGTGCCACACCATTCGTGGCCAATGCGAAGTGGAAAGGCGGCATCGCCGCTTTCCAGATAAGCCATATGTCCCGTGAAGAACTCAACATCAGTTCCGCAGATGCCAGCGCGCAAAACTTGAATTAATAGGTCGCGCGCACCAACCTGTGGTTCAGAAACATCAATGACAGCGCCGTTATTGGGGCTACTGATCACGAAGGCTCTCACGCTTTAAGTTTACTCACGCTACTATTCGAAAATGGCAGTCACTCAATTACCTCTAGAAATCTTCGATAAGCGCCAGTGCATCCTCGGCGAAGGACCAGTCTCATCGGGTCCTACTCACTCTGACATTCAATGGGTAGATATCGAAGGAAAGAAAGTTCTCTCGCGCAATCTTGAAACCGGTCAAGCAAGTGAGTATGAAGTATCTGAGCACATTGGTTTTGTCATCCCGACTCAATCTGGAAAGAACTTACTTGGAACCGTAAGTGGTCCAGTTCTTTATGACGGTAAAGAATTTACACATTTTGTATCGCGTGCAGAAAAAGATGAACTACCAATGCGTTGGAACGATGCCAAGGTAGATCCATTTGGTGATTTGTGGCTTGGCTCCATGTCATATACCGAAGAAGGTGGGCATGGTGCGCTTTATCGGTTAAAGGGAGCTAGCAAAGAGCTGAAGAAATTTGTACCTGGCACAAGCATTAGCAACGGTTTAGCGTGGAGCAAAGATCGACGCACCATGTATTACATCGACACTTTAAATTTTGGCGTTGATGCATTTGATTTCTCTGAAGATGGAGTGACAAATCGCAGAATGGCGGTTTCATTCGATACCAAAGATGGATATCCCGATGGAATGTGCATTGATACCGAAGATGGATTGTGGATTGCTTTCTATAACGGCAGCGCCATCCGTCGCTACGACACTCGCAATAACTTCGCGCTTACCCACGAGATCAAAGTCCCTGCAACGCGCACAACTTCATGTGCATTTGCTGGAAAAAATCTTGATCAACTAATCATCACTAGTTCAGAGCGAAACAATCCAACCAGTACGCCTAATGATGGGCAGACCTTCATCTGTGAACCTGGATTTACGGGTACTGCAACGGTACTTTTTGCAGGCGCTTAATTAATGTGATTCACGCGGTGTCTTAGAGCCACTTGCACCACGTAGGAAATCTAAGTCTGCGCCAAGATGTGATTGCTCAACATGCTCGATATATAACTTCTCCCAGCCACGATGTGGTTGTGCGAGCGCCTGCACCATTGCAGCAGATGCTGGACGCGCTGCCAATTCTTGATCGCTGATTTTCACATTTAATGAACGCTCTGGAACATTGAGTTCAATCAGGTCGCCGTTTTGCAACTTGGAAAGCGGTCCACCAATAGCCCCTTCTGGTGAAACGTGGAGGACAACGGTTCCGAATGCAGTTCCGCTCATGCGACCATCACAGATACGAACTAAATCAGTGATTCCTTTTTCTAATAACTTCTTTGGGATTGCCATATTTGAAACTTCTGGCATTCCGGGATAACCCTTTGGGCCACAGCCGCGAAGTACAAGCACGCTATTTTCATCAACATCCAAATTTGGATCATCAATGCGCGCATGAAAATCTTCGATGCTTTCGAAAATTACTGCCTTGCCGGTGTGCACAAGTAAGTTCTTACTAGCTGCAGCAGGTTTAATAACCGCACCATCGGGAGCAATATTTCCTTTAAGAACTGCAATTCCTGCTTCAGGTTGTAATGGCGCTGAATATTTAGCGATAACTTTTTCATCGTAAATTTCAGCGTTCTTAAGAGATTCAATATATGGCTTGCCAGTTACAGTAATTGCACCTGGATCAAGATGCTGTTGCACTTCTTTCATGACGGCGCCCAGGCCACCTGCTCGGAAGAGATCTTCCATTAAGAATTCGCCTGCAGGTTGCAGATTTACCAAGAGTGGAATTCGTGAACCAATTCGATCAAAATCATCCAGAGTGAGTTGAACTCCAAGACGACCAGCAATAGCAAGCAGATGAACTACCGCATTGGTTGAACCACCAATAGCTCCTAGCGCAACAATTGCGTTAGCAAATGAACTTTTCGTCATGATGTCACTTGGCTTTAAATTTTCCGCAACCATTTCAACGATGCGCACACCTGATGCATGTGCGCCTTGTAATAGGCGGCTATCAGGTGCAGGAGTACCGGCTAATCCAGGCAAACTCATTCCGAGCGCTTCTGCCATGCTCGCCATCGTTGATGCAGTTCCCATGGTGTTGCAATGGCCTTTACTGCGAATCATCGACTTTTCAGAGTTATAAAAATCTTCCTGAGACATCTTTCCGGCGCGAACATCATTACTAAATTTCCACACTCCAGTGCCGCACCCAAGTAATTGACCCTTAAATGTTCCATTGAGCATAGGTCCGCCAGAGATAACAATGGCGGGCAGATCAACTGATGCAGCTCCCATCAAAAGCGCTGGAATAGTTTTATCGCAGCCACCTAGAAGAACAACACCATCAACTGGATTTGCTCGAATCATTTCTTCAGTGGACATAGCAACCATATTGCGCCACAACATCGCAGTAGGGCGGACATTGGATTCGCCGAGTGAAACCATCGGCAAGTTATAAGGAACTCCGCCTGCTTCCCAGATTCCATTCTTTACGCTCTGTGCAACTTCATCTAGGTGCATGTTGCAAGGTGCTAAATCTGATGCGGTATTGATGATTGCAATTTGTGGACGTGTACCGGTTAGCGAATCATCAGGATTTCCGCGGCGCATCCATGCACGATGGATATAGGAATCTTTTGAATTTCCTCCATACCAATCTGCGCTGCGCATTTTCACATCCTATCTATCTACGAAGCGCTGAGTCCAGAGCACTGTGGTTTTGGCCCACCATTTGGATTTCCATAACGGTGATAAGTGATTGCAACAGATTGCTCGAGTAACCAGCGTGGCGCTTCGATATCTCCACGCTGAGCAACTGGTCGATGATCTACCGAGATTCCACGTTGAAGCAATTCATAAACAGGAGGCTTGCTCGATGCTAACCAACGCACTCGCGAATACATTTCTGTGACATCGTTGATATCAGTTGTAAAAATTACTTTCGCACCAGTTTTCTCAGAGATGTAATGGATCAATGATTTTTCAGCTTGGGTTGTTGATTCATCGACAACCACAACAATTGGCGCTAAATAATGGCGATATCTCTGATAATTCTTCTCAACTACCAAACCTGTTCTATCGATTGCCTGCGAACCAACTTTGCTCCACCAAGTATTTACGCCAAAGATTGCAGCTTCTAGATTGGTGACACGTGACCAATTACGTAAAGTATTTACATAATTTAACCCACCTGCTTTTGCATTCGGACCAACAGCAGATCGCTTCCAACCACCGAATGGTTGGCGATTCACAATGGCACCAGTAATTCCACGATTCACATAAAGATTGCCCGCTTCAACTCGATTAATCCACGCCTCACACTCTTTCTCATCAAGAGATTGAATTCCTGCCGTGAGTCCAAAATCTGTTTGATTTTGCCATGTGATTGCAGTGTCAAAATTAGGAGCTTCCATCACTGCAAGAACTGGTCCAAACCATTCATGTTGATGTGACCAAGAACCAGGTTTAACTCCGAGTTTCACACCTGGTCTCCACAATAATCCTGCGTCATCTAATTGGCGTGGTTCAACTAACCAACTTTCGCCAGGTTCTAACTGAGTCAGCGCTCTCTGAAGTGCTGCTTCAGCGCTTCGAATAATGGGTCCGACTGTGGTTGCAAAATTCCAACCAGCTCCAACGCTTAGTGATTCGACTGCATCTTGAAGTTGGCGTGTAAATGCTGGATCTTGATAGATGTGGGTATCAACGATGGCAAGTGATGCTGCAGAACATTTTTGTCCGGCATGTCCAAAAGCAGATTGCACGAGATCTTTCACTGCAATATCGATATCAGCGCATGCACTAATCAGCATCGCATTCTTTCCACTTGTCTCAGCCATCAAGTTGATCTCAGGTCTCCATGATGTGAAAAGTGAAGCGGTATCAAATGAACCGGTAAGGATGAGCCCATCGATTTCTGGATGAGTGATTAAGTATTTTCCATTCTCATCATCACGCATAGGTAAGAACTGAAGAACATCTTGTGGGACTCCGCCTTCCCAGAGATGCGTCACTATCTCCCAAGCAGTGGCCACTGTTTCTGGTGCTGGTTTGAGAATTACGGTATTTCCTGCTGCCAGCGCCGCACACACACCACCGACTGGAATTGCGTAAGGAAAGTTCCATGGTGGAACAACCAAAATAGTTCCAAGTGGTGTTGAATCACCAAAATTCTGTGCGGTTGCGGCATAGAAGCGAGCAAAGTCAATTGCTTCTGAAACTTCTGGATCAGCTTCAGCAACAGTCTTACCAGCATCACGTGCCATGACTGCAATAGTTTCTGCAGTGGCTTTATGCATAACTTCTGCTGCAGTAAAGAGAATTTTGGTTCTTTCCTCAATTGTTAATCCAGCCCAATGTGATTCTGCTTTTTTAGCAGTTGCAATTGCAGCATCAACATCTTTATGTGAGCCAACTGAGTAGTGATACCAAACTTTTCCATTATCTGATGGATCAGAACCTGCTTCTTGCTCTTTTGTAAAGATCTCTTTTCCATTTATCACCAATGGAATCTCTTGATCCTTAATGGAGCGAACTTTCTTGAGCGCTGCCGAAACTTTCCGAATAAATTCAGGTTCAGTAGGGTCTGCATTTCGCTCATTCTCGAAGTGAGCCCCAACAACCTCTGCTTGCTTCACATGGCGCAGCGATTCAGTGGTGATTGAATGGCGTTCTTTTACAGATGCAAGAAAACGAGATTCTTGATCGGCAAACTTCTTGGGATTCTTAGCGATATCAAATGCTGCCTTTAAATAATTTTCATCTGCAGTGTTTTCATCTAAGCGGCGTACTAAATATGCAACGGCAGCAGCAAAATCATCTTTACGAGTAACCGGCGCATACAGCAATACCGGTTGTCCTGCGCGAGTAACAGCGAGCGCTTCAGCATTAGCCATTCCTTCGAGCATCTCAATATCAACTTGATCTAAGACTCCGCGCTTTTTAGCAACTTCTAGCGCCCACGTCATATGAAAGAGATTGTGAGATGCAATGCCAATCCGTACTGCTTTTGCGTGTTCTGGCCGTAACGCTGCATCAACAAGTCGCACATAAGAGGCATCAACATCTGCCTTTGTGCGATATGGAGCAGGGCTCCAACCATGTAACTCTGCTTCTGCTCGCTCCATTGCTAAGTTCGCACCTTTTACTAAGCGCACTTTGATGGTTCCGCCACTTTCTTGATAGCGAGATTGTGCCCAGGTAACAAGTTCGCCGAAGAAATGATGTGCCTCTGGCAGATATGCCTGCAACACAATTCCTGCCTTCATCGTGGCAAATTCAGGTTCGCTCAGCACTCGCTTAAAGGCTGCCACCGTCATAGGTAGATCGCGATACTCCTCCATATCAAGATTGACGAATACCCCATGAGCTTCTGCTTCGCGATAGAGAACTCGCATCTTTTCGGAGACACGATCAATTGATCCTTCAACATCAATAATGATTAACTGCGCAACAATCGAAGAAAGTTTTACTGAAATGTAATTAACTTCCGGACGGCGCATCATCTCGAGAATTGATTGAAAGCGTTGCTCGGCTTCTCGATCGCCCAAAACAGCCTCGCCCAAAACATTGATGTTGAGAGATAAACCTTTTGTCGAACGCTTTCCTAAATGTTTTGATAACTTTTCATTCTCTGCTGCCAAGATTAAATCTTTTGAAAGAGCGCGCACTCTCTGATGCACTACTGAAACAACTGGGCCTGGAAGTATTCGAGAAACGACTCCAATAAAGTGAAGCCCGAATGAATTAATAAGTCCAAAACCGGTAAGACTTGCCTTCTTTGCAGCTCGCCTAAAAATTCGAGAGGAAGATTCAACTGAGCTAATGCGCATGACTTCATCGGTCAAAGTAATGGTTGCTTCAATTGCCTGCGGATCTTTAAAGAGGCGAGCAACCCGCTTGCGATTAGCCTTTTCGCGTCGATCTCTAAGTTTTTCAGATTCCTTAATTAACTCTTTGGTGCGAGAAATGGCAGGTGCGGTCAGCGCATCGAGTGACACATCTGTCTCAAAGATAGATGACATTGGACTCCGATTTCCGCTGTGAAACCTCTACTTCGCGAAGGTTATCAAGGGAAACGGCTGCTTGCTCAGCCTGTCAATGTGAGATTAATAAGCGTAAGATGTAAATGTGAATAATGAGAATGGTGAAGTTACCACCGATAAGCCAAAGCGCATTCATGACCAGGCGCCATCGGAGTTATTTTCAAATTTTATGAAATCTGGTTGGGCTCCCTCCAACTTGGAAAATCTAGCTCCACTAGAAGTTGTGACTTATGCCTATTCACGTCGCCAAGTTCTCTCATCGGCCTTTAAAGGTATTCGACTAGTTCTCCCTGCAGGTGGCTACAAAGTTCGAGCAAATGACACCGATTACAACTATCGCCCACATAGCGCATTTGTGTACTACAGCGGAGTCCAAGGTAGCGATGCAACTGCAGATGCAGTTCTGGTTCTCGAACCATCTGGCGATTCGCACATTACATATCTCTATATGAATCCACGTTCAACACGAGATACCGATGCTTTCTATCGCGATGCAAAATATGGAGAACTCTGGGTCGGCCGCCGCTTCACACTTGAAGAAGCTAAAGCGTGCTATCAAATAGATACCAAACATCTCGATGACTTGACTCAGTTGCTTGAGGATGGAAAAGAGACACTCATTGTGCGAGATGTTGATTCCAATGTTGATAAAAAAGTAGTCAAGCACGATCGCGAAGATGAATTTGCGATATTTCTGTCAGAACAGCGACTCTGTAAAGATGAATATGAAATTCGAGAGCTACAAGCGGCTGTTGATGCAACCGCGCTTGGATTCAATGATGTGATTGCTGCGATTCCTGCAGCAGTTGAAACTCCACGCGGAGAACGAGTTTTAGATGCCGCTTTTTACGGTCGCGCCCGCATTCTTGGAAATGATCTGGGCTATAACACCATTGTCGGAGCTGGTTCTCATGCTTGTGTCTTGCACTGGATCCGCAATGACGGAAATGTTCGAAGTGGCGAATTAGTTCTCGTTGATGCTGGAGTTGAGCGTGAATCTTTCTACACTGCAGATATCACTCGCACACTTCCAGTCAATGGAAAATTCACACCTGCTCAACGCGCGCTCTATATGTTGGTCTACGAATCCCAACTTGCTGGATTTGCTGCAGTAAAGCCCGGCGTTCTCTTCTCTGAAATAAATAAGGCATGCCAAGCAGTATTGGCGCGCGGCCTTGCCGATATGGGTGTCTTAACAGTCTCCGCTGAAGAATCTCTTAAGCCAGAAGTTGGACTTCATCGCCGTTGGACTTTGCATGGCGTCAGCCATCATCTTGGTCTTGATGTGCATGATTGTGCGCAAGCTCGGAAAGAGATGTATCTCGATGCACCACTTCGTGAAGGAATGGTTCTGACTGTAGAACCTGGTTTATACATTCAACCTGATGACGAACTCTTTGCTCCTGAATATCGTGGAATCGGTATTCGCATTGAAGATGATGTCATGGTGACAGCAGATGGTTACCGTAATTTGAGCGAAAATATTCCACGTCACCCCGACGATATCGAAAAGTGGATGAAGCGAATTCTAGGAAACTAACGCTTTACCTGCTACAACTGCTGCAATACAGAGAACAAAAGTAACGACTACGTTGATTGCCGCACTTCGCTTATTTTGGCGATTAAGATCAAGTGCTAATGCAGACCAAGTTGTAAACGCGCCACAGAATCCCATGACAAAGTAGTTAGTATGTGAAATTCCTAAAATAAATGAGCCCACTACATTCACAAAGAGAATTCCTATTGGGAACTCGCTTCTAGCTCTTGCAACTTTATCAATTGCATAGCGAAGCGGTGCACCAATCCCAGCGCCCACAATAAATAGCAACAATCTCATGTGTGGCTCCGCGATTGCAGAATTTTTAGGATCGCGAGTGACGTCAACAACGTCGCGAGTGCATAACCAAAGCCAACGAGTGGAGCTGCATCGCTAAGAACATAAGCGAGGGATGACATCGTGGTGAACCCGCCAGCAAAACCTGTGATCCAAAAAAGCCGTATCGCTTCGCTACTTTGAGCGCGATAGGCAATCACCCCAGCCACAAGCACTCCCAGTTGATTAACAAGAAATACTGCAAGTGAGAGTGAATTCGTATTCTCGGTAATTTGCCAACGTAGTAGCGAGCCCAGGATTCCTCCTAGGCTCACAATGACAAAAGGATTCAGCGTTAAACCAGCTTCTTGCTTGATTTTGCAATGGTGGTAATTGCGCTAATGATGAGAGAGGCAAAGAGCGCTGACCAGAATCCAGTGACATCTAATTTATCGCTCCATCGCGCTGTGAGAGCAAGCATCGCAGCATTGATAACAAAGACAAATAAACCAAAGGTCACTATGGAAACGGGAAAGGTAAGCACCTTAATAATGGATCCAAAAATTGAATTAATGAGCCCAAACAAGAGCGCAACCCATAAGTATGTTGTTACTCCACCATTAACGGTGATGCCAGGCACTACAAGGGTTGCCACCCACATCGAAAGAGCAAGTATCGCCCAACGAAATAGCAACTTCATTAGTCGCGCTTTTCTCGTTTCAATAGACCTGCAAACATGCGTGATGGATCGTACTTAATATCAACAACACGTTCCTTCATCGGAATAATTGCATTGTCGGTAATTCGAATATGTTCTGGGCAAACTTCGGTACAGCACTTAGTGATGTTGCACATTCCGAGCCCATGCTCTTCTTGCGCTGTGCGCTTACGGTTTTTCAGAATATCTAGTGGGTGCATATCCAACTCTGCGATGCGGATAAAGAAACGTGGACCTGCAAAAGATTTCTTATTCTCTTCGTGATCACGAATAACGTGGCAGGTGTTCTGGCACAAGAAGCATTCGATGCATTTGCGGAACTCTTGGCTACGTTCGACATCCACTTGCTCCATGCGAGCTTCACCTGGCGCTAAATCTTTTGGAGGTTCGTAGGCAGGGATCTCCATCGCCTTCTTATAGTTAAATGAAACATCAGTGACGAGATCTTTAATCACCGGAAATGCACGAAGTGGCGTCACAGTGATGGTCTCGTTCTCATCAAAAGATGCAACTTGGGTCATACAAGCAAGACGAGGTTTTCCGTTGATTTCCATGGAGCATGAACCGCACTTACCCGCTTTGCAATTCCAGCGCACAGCAAGGTCACCCATCTGAGTTGCTTGCACGCGGTGAATAACATCAAGCACAACTTCGCCTTCGTTGACATCTACCTGAACATCTTTTAGTTCACCGTTTTTTGAATCCCCACGCCAGATGCGAAGATTTAATTTGCGCGCCATTAGTTGGAACCGCCTTTCGCAATTTC
This sequence comes from uncultured Candidatus Planktophila sp., assembly GCA_937864425.1. Taxonomy (GTDB): domain Bacteria; phylum Actinomycetota; class Actinomycetes; order Nanopelagicales; family Nanopelagicaceae; genus Planktophila. Next base: position 3,301 of record CALMJL010000041.1, on the reverse strand, counting down.
TTCCGGTGTCATGTATTTCTCGAGTTCGTGAACATCAAAGAGATCAAATAGCTCTTTTGGAAGCATCGGAAGTGGCTGCGCTTTTACAGTGACTTCACTGCCATTAAAACTTGCGATGTGATTAACCTGGCGCCATTTATTGCTCATGGCAGGGAAATCATCACGGGTATGGCCGCCGCGGGATTCTTCACGCAGCAATGCAGATTTAGCAGTTGATTCAGCAACCAACAACATATTGTCTAAATCAAAAGCTAGGTGGAAACCAGGATTGAAAGTGCGCCCACCCGTAACCGTTACATTCTTGCTGCGCTTTCGAATATCGGCAATCTTTGCAATGGCATCTTCGATTTCAGTACGTGTGCGAATGATTCCGACTAAGTTGTGGGTAATTTCCTGAAGTTGGGCGTGAAGTGAATAAGAATTTTCGCCGCCAGTTCGACTAAATGGGGCTTCGATTCGCTCTGCCGCAGCCTTAATAGTTGCATCTGAAACTGGATTCGCTGAATTCTTCTTTACATATTCAGCAGCTCCCATTCCTGCACGGCGACCAAAGACCAGCAAATCTGTGAGCGAATTACCGCCAAGGCGATTTGATCCATGCATTCCGCCAGCGACTTCGCCTGCTGCAAAGAGTCCAGGTACTCCAACAGCTGCTGCAGTATCTGGTTCAACTTCAACGCCACCCATTACATAGTGACAGGTTGGACCAACTTCCATTGGTTCCTTTGTGATGTCGACTCCAGCTAACTCATAGAACTGATGCCACATAGAAGGCAAGCGCTTCTTAATTACTTCTGGTGAGAGACGCTTAGAAACATCGAGGAATACACCGCCATGTTCGGTTCCGCGACCTGCCTTCACTTCGGCATTAATTGCACGAGCTACTTCATCACGCGGCAAAAGCTCTGGTGGACGGCGGTTGTTATCTTGATCGGTATACCAACGATCTGCTTCGGCTTCATTATCTGCATACTTATCTTTAAATACATCAGGAATGTACTTAAACATAAAGCGTTCACCATTTGTATTGGTGAGAATTCCGCCTTCACCACGTACTGATTCAGTTACCAAAATTCCACGAACTGATGGCGGCCAGACCATTCCAGTTGGGTGGAATTGTAAAAATTCCATATCAACTAGGTTTGCACCGGCCTTCAGTGCGAGCGCATGTCCATCGCCCGTGCCTTCCCAGGAGTTTGAAGTAATTTTAAATGTTTTACCAACGCCACCAGTTGCAAGTACAACTGCTGGAGCTTCAAAGAGAATTTCTTCGCCACTTTCGCGCCAGTAACCATACGCTCCTGCAACTTTGCCATTCTCTTTAACAATTTCGGTAATTGTGCATTCGGCAAAGACCTTGATCTTTGCTTCCATATTTCCGAATTCGCGGCCATCTTTCTGTTGCAACTGAACAATCTTCTGTTGCATGGTGCGAATAAGTTCTAGACCGGTGCGATCGCCAACATGTGCAAGTCGTGGGTATTCGTGGCCACCAAAGTTGCGTTGAGAAATCTTTCCTTCTTTGGTGCGATCAAAGAGCGCTCCCCACATTTCGAGTTCCCAGATGCGATCTGGAGCCTCTTTCGCATGAAGTTCTGCCATGCGATAGTGATTGAGGAATTTTCCACCGCGCATCGTGTCGCGAAAGTGCACCATCCAGTTGTCATTGTCATTGACATTTCCCATTGATGCAGCAGCGCCACCTTCGGCCATCACAGTATGTGCTTTACCAAAGAGTGATTTACAAATAATGGCAACGCTCAAACCAGCTTCGCGCGCTTCTACGGCAGCACGTAATCCGGCGCCACCTGCACCGATTACCAAGACATCGTACGTATGTCGCTGTAGCGCTGACTGAGTCATGTGTTATTTCATCCCTTAGAAGAAGTAGAAGTTGGTCCAGGCGCCGGTTGCTACCTGGCGCACGTAGATATCAGCAAAGGCAACTCCGAAGAGCGAATACCAAGCGAATTTCTGGTGTGAGTGATTAAGAACTGAAACCCAGCTCCAGATCTTGTATCGAATTGGATGCTTGGAGAAATGCTTAAGTCGACCACCCACTGTGTGGCGGCATGAGTGACATGACAATGAATAGAACCAGAGCAATGTGGAGCTGGCGAGAAGAACAAGTGAACCAACGCTCATATGTCCCCATTCGCCTTCGACGCTCTTAAAAGAAATGATTGCGTCATAGGTAAGGAAAACGTTGAAAACAAGACCCATGTAAAAGAAGTAGCGATGAGAATTTTGAAGAATTAAAGGTGCACGGGTTTCGCCAGTGTATTTCTTATGTGGTTCTGCAACTGCGCATGCTGGTGGTGACATCCAGAATGAGCGGTAATAAGCCTTGCGATAGTAATAACAGGTCATACGAAAGCCGAGTGGGAAAATCAAAATTATGAGAGCTGGTGAAAGTGCAAAGTTAAAAATTTCTGCACTTACTGGAGCCCATCCGCCAATTGTTGCTTCAGGAACACATGCTTGGGATAGACATGGAGAATAGAAAGGTGAGATCAAATGATCCTTGTAGTAATTCGCACCTTCAAATGCGCGGAATGTTGCATAAATGACGAAAGAGATGAGAACTCCAAAAGTGATTGCTGGTTCTAGCCACCACTTATCTGTGCGAAGCGTGCGTTCTTCAATCTTCGCTCGCGTTGGAGAAAAAACTCCCGACATGTGTACTCCTCTAGCAATCTTGGATTGCACTTTTGCTAATGGGAGAAGTGTGCGCTTGTGGGCCGCAAGTCGCTAGGCGGTATCGCGCATAGTCGTTATGAAGTCAGCCACAAATAAGTGGTACCAATACAAAACCCACCCCAGTGATGGAGTGGGTTTTGATATCAGCGCGGAGGACGTGGGATTTGAACCCACGAGGCTTTCACCTGCCGGTTTTCAAGACCGGTGCACTCGGCCGCTATGCGAGTCCTCCGTGGGAGAGATTACCCGAAAAGCGGTGATGAGAAAAATTAGATAGATCTATGCAGGCAGTTCTAGCAATTGTTCGATGATGATTGCAACACCATCTTCTTCGCATGCACCAGCAACACCTTTTGCATGTTGTGGTCCTTCTGGATGTCCATCTGACATTGCATATGAACGACCACACCATTCGAGCATTGAAAAATCATTTGGGTTATCACCGAAAGAAACACAGTCATCTGCATCAAAGCCATGTCGTGCAGCCATTTTGGCAAGCGTTGCACCTTTAGAGACTCCTAAAGCTGATATTTCTAAAAGTGAATCTGTTGGATTTGAATGTGTCACTGTGACAACTCCATCCAACTCTTTCTTTGCAATC
>CALMJL010000040.1 GCA_937864425.1 uncultured Candidatus Planktophila sp. | reverse complement strand
CCATTTGTGTTGCGAAGAATTCGCGTCGACATAAACTCTCCTCAGAAGCTTCTCGTCGTTTAGAGCGAGGCGTTGATCCATCGCTTGCCGAGTTAGCATCCGCTCGTTTCGTACAACTTCTTACCTCACATAGTTCAGCGAAATATGTCGGAACCTCGATCGCCGGAAAACCAGTATTCCCAGCACCGATTGCTTTAGATGCGCAATACATTTCAAAGACGCTTGGATATGACATCTCACCGGAACAGATCAGTGCTCGTCTGAAGTCTGTTGGATGCCAAGTGGATCAGAAGACTTTTCTAGTCACTCCACCAACCTGGCGCTCTGATCTCACTGCGCCCGCCGATTTAGCAGAAGAAGTTGCTCGCATGATTGGCTATGACGCAATTCCTTCAATACTTCCACCTCGACCTCAACATGCTTCCTTAACAGCTACGCAGCGACGCCGTCGTGCAATCGCTTCCATGCTTGCCAGCAGAGGGCTAGCTGAAGTGCAAACTTTTCCTTTCACTAATCAAGAAACTATTGATTTCATGGGTTTTGTGGGAGAAAGGGCAGCTACATATCGCATCGCCAACCCTATGTCCGAAGAGAATCCATTAATGCGGGTGCATTTGGTTCCTGGCTTGATTGAAGTTGCGCGGCGCAATATCAGTCGCGGAGCAAAGAATTTTGCAATTTTTGAGATGGGTTCAATTTTCCGAAGCTCTCAAAAATTAGTTCCAGCTATCTCGCCTGTAACAGGTAAGCGGCCTCAAGACGCAGAAATCACGGCGATTTTTGGGAGCGTTCCTCCGCAGGCATATCACGTTGCAGGTTTGCTTGTCGGAAAAATCGAGAATGAAGATTGGCAAGGAAAGGCTCGCTCATACAACTGGCAAGATGCCATTGCATTTGCTCAAGATATTGTGCAGATGTGCAATCTCACCTTTACAGTCAAACGATCAGATTTTGCTCCATGGCACCCAGGTCGATGTGCAGAATTAGTTGTCGACGGTAAGGCAGTTGCTCATGCAGGAGAATTACATCCACGAATTGTGGCAAAGTATGGATTGCCCGAAAGATCTGTTGCATTTGCAGTTGGCTTGAGCGTTCTTCCTGAATCAGGGATTGTCACACCCGAATCGGTTGGAACCATGCCCGCTGCAGTGCAAGATATCGCTTTGATTGTGGACGCTGCTATCCCTGCAGCTGATGTGGAAATTGCTTTGCGTAAAGGCGCCGGCGATTTGCTTGAGGACATTTCACTCTTTGACCGTTACGACAAGTTGGGTGATGGCAAAGTCTCGCTGGCATTCACCCTCTCTTTCAGGGCTGCTGATCGCACTCTCACGGGGGAAGAAGTAGCTGCTCTGCGCGAATCTGCGGTAGCAGAAGCGGTCAAAGCAACCGGAGCCATCCTCCGAACTGCATAAATATGCAGCATCTTGCATAAATATGCTATAGTTCCTGGATGAAAATTGGTGTTGTCGGAGCTAGTGGGTATGCAGGTGGAGAACTGCTGCGTCTGTTATCGCTGCATCCAATTTTCGATGTTCATGTAATTACTGCGCACTCCCAAGCAGGTGAACTTATTACTTCAGTTCATCCACATCTGCAGGAATATGTAGGTAAAAAATTTAGTGAATTGAGTGTGCCTGCGCTCAACCAATGCGATCTTGTTTTCTTGGCGCTCCCACACGGAGAATCTGCCAAAGTGATTTCTCAGATTGCTCCACATATCAAAATAGTTGATTTGGGAGCAGATTTTAGATTGGCAAGTGCGGCCTCCTGGGAAAAATATTACGGCGGACCCCATGCAGGAACGTGGGTCTATGGCTTAGCTGACATCAAGAGTTTTGCTGATGAAGTATCCAAGTCTGATCGAGTGGCAAACCCAGGATGTTATGCGACTGCTATAGCCCTTGGCACAGCACCTGCTGCCGAATTTGCAAATCTCAATGATGTAGTAGTTGTGGCTGCATCAGGCACTACTGGCGCGGGGAGAACTGCCAAAGTTAATCTCATTGCTAGCGAAGTAGCCGGATCGCTCTCTTCCTATAAATTTGGAGGAATACATCAACACACTCCAGAAATAGAAGAGGCGCTCACCAAAATCACTGGATTGCCATCCACTGTCTCTTTCACGCCAATTCTTGCCCCAATGCCAAGAGGAATTCTGGCTACTATCACTCTCACATTAACTCAAGAGATTGATACGAAAACTGTGCATTCTCATTACAGTAAATTTTTTGCACAGTCTGAATTTGTTTCTATTTTGCCAGAAGGACAAATGCCAAAAACCGCAGCGCTCAGCGGATCGAATATGGTCCAGATTCAAGTTGCAGTCGATAGCCATTCCAAACGAGTAGTAATTTCCTGTGCTATCGATAACTTAGGTAAAGGAGCAGCTGGACAGGCCATCCAAAATGCAAATCTCATGTGTGGATTAGCCCCAACAACTGGGCTGTTGACTATGGGGCTCGGAGTATGAAATCGCTTCCGAAAGGATTTCGTTCAGGCGCGGTGTCGGCTGGACTCAAATCAAATGGAAATCT
>CALMJL010000039.1 GCA_937864425.1 uncultured Candidatus Planktophila sp. | reverse complement strand
ATTATCGCTCTTGGAGCGATTGCCATCGCAACTTCTTTGATTGCTGCACCTAATGCACAAGCAGGTGCAAAACCAGCAAACAAGGCAAGCGTTGCAGATGAATGTTTACGTGAAGGTGTGAAGGCTGCAGGCCGTGGAGTCAACGGCTCTGATCTTGTGTGCACCAAAGTAACCACTGGAAGCTTTGCTGGTTCTTTACGCTGGTGGTATCCAGATGTAAAGCCATTTAACTCACTTGAGTGGGTAGCCTCATCTGCAATTGGCGGCGGTTATGGAACAACCGCAATTGCAATTGGTGATGCCATGAAGAAAGAGGGGTTGCTGAAGGATTACACAGTTACCTACAAGACAAATGCACCTCTCGGTCTTGGATATTTTTATGATCAGAAAGATCGTAAAGACCTCTTATTAATTACCGGCTTTGCAATGCCAGGTGGATTAGCAACAAATGGATCTAAATTGACTATTACTACAGCAAACGCCATAGCAGGTGTGATGCGCGAAGCTGAAGCATTTGCAGTTCCTACTTCGTCAAAGTATCGAACAATCAATGACTTGCTTACTGATATCAAAGCCAATCCCAAAGCTGTTGCAATTGGCGGCGGAAACTATGGCGGTGTAGACCACGTTACTGTTGCAACTTTGGCGGCAACTGTCGGAGTCAATGCAACCGATTTGAACTACATTCCATATTCAGGTGGCGGTTCACTAGTACCTGATGTCATTGGTGGGCGTGTAGCTGTTGGAGTTTCTGGAACATCAGAATTCGCTTCTTATGTTGCCGCAGGCAAGATGCGAATCCTCGCTGTCACTTCGCCAAAACCACTCAAGACAATCAAGGGTAAGACTTTGGTTCAGCAAGGTGTCGATCTCACCTTTGGAAACTGGCGCGGAATTCTTGCTCCAGCAGATTTAACTCCTGCTGAAAATCTCAACGTCGTAAAGATCATCGATATTCTCCATGCCTCACCATCATGGAAATCTACTTTGGTAGCCAAATCTTGGATCGATGAATACCGCTCTGGAGATGCATTCTCTAAGTGGATCAAAACTGAGAATGCTTCCATTCTCAAGATTCTGACTGATTTCAAGCTTGTAAAGTAATCGGAAATTATTCGAACTTTCATAGAATGAAATTACCTGCCGGAGCAAAGAGTGAACTCATATTTGCGAGTTCACTCTTTGCTCTTGGTCTGATCGTTTTTGTCGATACTGTCCGCGAGAAATTACCAGCCTTCAATCTCACCGTAAGCCCAAAATTATTTCCTTATCTCATCAGCAGTATCTTGATGACTTTAAGTGTGCTCTTAGCCATTCAAATAGTGCGTGGAAATCAAGCAATTCCGGAGGGTGTGGAAGAAGGCGAACCTATTGAAAAGTCTGACTTTAAGACATTCTCAATCGTACTGGCTTCACTCTTTGCATTTCTTTTACTCATTGAACGAGCTGGATTCATTATTGCCGCATCAATTACATTTTTTGGAATAACTGTAGCTTTTGATAATAAGCGCCACCTTCGGGCGGCTGTATTTGGAACTTTATTCATAGTTATTATTTATCTATCTTTCACGCGCTTTCTCAACGTCCCGCTCCCAGCTGGAATTTTTAAAGGGATTTTATGAATAATCTCGAGTCCCTTCTCCAAGGATTTGTGAGCGCACTTACCTTCACCAATCTAGCTTTTGGCTTACTTGGAACTTTTCTCGGAACTCTTGTTGGAGTTTTGCCTGGAATCGGCCCTGCATTAGCAATTGCGCTACTTCTTCCAATCACCTACACCGTGAGTCCTTCATCTGCTCTGATTATGTTTGCCGCCATTTACTACGGAGCTATGTACGGAGGTTCAACAACATCGATTCTTCTGAATACTCCGGGTGAATCAGGCTCAGTGATTACGGCGCTCGAGGGAAATAAAATGGCTCGGCGCGGACAAGCAGGTGCAGCACTTGCAACTGCCGCGATTGGGTCATTTATTGCAGGGACGATCGCAACGACAATTCTTGCTTTTACTGCTCCTTCAATTGCCGATTTAGCGATTAAAGTAGGTGCTGCCGATTATGTAGCGCTCATGCTTGTGGCATTTACGACAGTTTCATCCCTTCTTGGTTCATCCCAAATTCGTGGATTTATCTCTCTCACAATTGGTTTAGTTCTGGGCTTAGTTGGTGCAGATTTGCAGTCGGGCCTTTCGCGCCTCACATTTGGTAATCAAGCTGCCGTAGAAGGAATTGAAACTGTTCCTGTGATTGTCTCTATCTTCGCACTTGGTGAAGCTCTCTATATTGCAGCACGTTTTAAAGAGTTAGGTTGGAACATCATCCCCATGAAAGGTCGCGCACTGATGTCGCGTCAAGATTGGAAACGTTCTTGGAAACCGTGGATCCGTGGAACTTTCCTCGGCTTTCCATTGGGCGTGATTCCTGCGGGAGGATCGGAAGTTCCAACATTCTTAAGTTATTCAGTTGAAAAGAAGCTTTCGAAACATCCAGAAGAATTTGGAAAGGGAGCAATTGAGGGAGTTGCAGGTCCAGAAGCTGCAAATAACGCAAATGCAGCGGGAGCACTTGTACCGCTACTCGCATTGGGTCTTCCAACTTCTGCGACTGCTGCAGTCATATTGGTGGCATTTCAAACTTATCAAATTCAGCCAGGACCCACTCTCTTCCTTACCAATGGTGCGCTCATTTGGACACTTATTGCATCGCTCTTTATTGGAAATACTTTACTTCTCATTCTTAATTTGCCGCTTGTGCGCGTATGGGTGCAACTTCTGAAAGTACCTCGTCCCTATCTTTTTGCAGGAATTGTGACCTTTGCAATGTTGGGCGCTTACGCCCTCAACGCTTCTACCTTTGATGTTCAGGTTGCTATCGCAATTGGAATTCTCGGATTTCTCTTTAGGCGGTTTGGAATGCCAATCACCCCGCTTATTCTCGGATTGATTCTGGGACCAAATCTTGAGCTTCAATTTAGACGCGCTCTTCAAATTAGTGGCGGCGACTACTCAACACTTTGGGCGACTCCACTATCAAAGGCTCTCTACTTTGTACTGATTTTGGCGCTCTTTACTCCCGTCGTAACTCGCGTGCTCAGAAAAATTCGTCAACGAACACATTAACCATGAGCTGGATTACCAGATTATTTTTTAGTTCTGCCATTACGCAAGGTGCTATTTACGTCATTAGACCGATGATGACATATCGAGCACTTGAACTTGATGCTTCAAGCGCCACCATTGGTCTCATCGCCGCGGTCTATGCTCTTTTACCAGTTTTATTGGCACTTACATTTGGAAAACTGGTAGGAAGAATTGGTGAAGGAAAGTTTGTTATTGCAGGAACTTTTTTTATTGGGGTTTCTGCAGCAATCTTGCTTTATGCCCAATCAATTGCATTACTTGCGGTAGGTGCAGCACTTTCTGGGTTGGCACATTTAGCGTGCATGGTTGGTGGACAAACAATGGTTGCCCTTAAGAGCCCTACTGAAAAATACGAGGATCATTTTGGCAAGTACACATTTAGCGCTTCGTTAGGTCAGATGTTGGGACCTATTGGCGCAACTCTCGTAGCTGGTTCGACGGGTGTTCTCCCGCGGTCAACAAGTGCAGCATTCGCACTCGCACTTCTTCTTTCCGCGATTGCCATGGTGCCCGTTATTTCATGGCGCAATAACCCACCCACGGTTTATGCCCGCTTAGAAGATTCCGGAACTTTTATGGCTGCGCGAAAATTATTGAAGAAACCAGGAATATTTGCTGCTGTGTATACCTCACTTGCAATTTCATCTACAGCAGATATTTTGGTGGTTTTTCTTCCTCTGTACGGAAAAGAGAATCAATTTTCAGCACTTTCAATCGGAATCATCATCTCAATCCGTGCAGCCACATCTATGGCATCTCGGTTTTTCTTAGGATTTTTAAGTCGCCGCTTCACGACAAGGCAACTGCTTATTTCTACTAACCTCATCTCAATTGTGGGTTGTGCAGCAATGGCAATGGCCCCCAACCCATTTATTTTGGGTGTGATTGTGTTCTTTACTGGATTCTCACTTGGAGTTGGCCAACCTTTAACTATGACCATGATTTCTCAATTAACAATGCCGGAAGAACGAGCCTTAGCTGTATCGACGCGATTAACGGGAAATCGATTAGGGCAATTTCTCATTCCTGCTGGGGCAGGGCTCTTGGCTGCAGGATCTGGCACCAAGGCGGTATTTGTGGGCCTTGCGACCTTAATTGGCACCACATTCCTGCCGCGCCCACGGGGCAAATGAGTTGATTTTGGGCGAATTTCCCTTATAAGCGCGCCTCGCCTAGAATTCCCCTTCGCGTCTCTTGCA
>CALMJL010000038.1 GCA_937864425.1 uncultured Candidatus Planktophila sp. | reverse complement strand
TCTACCCCTCAGGTAACCTTCTCCTCAAGACCAGTAGCCCCGGCTGCTGCAAGAGGAGCTCACCGCTCCCACCTCTACTGCTTCGGCGGATTGGTTTGTCGGTAAGAAAACTCATTCAGAGTGATCTTCCTATGCGGTGCGCATTTTGCGGCAACTTGGATACTCAAGAAGACCGAACATAGGAGTAGAAATCACAACAGAACCGCGCATCAACGACCGTATCCGCACACCCCAGATTCGTCTCATCAATTACACCGGTGAACAAATTGGAGTGGTAGATATCGAAGCAGCGCTAGCAATGGCAGATGAAATTGGTCTCGATCTCGTAGAGATTGCACCCGATGCAAATCCGCCAGTGTGCAAAATTATGGATTTCGGAAAGTACAAGTACGAAATCGCACAGAAAGCTCGCGAAGCCCGTCAGAACCAGACCCACATTGTGGTGAAGGAAGTGCGACTCACACCAAAGATTGAAAATCACGATTACGAGACCAAGCGCTCGGCAGTCGAGAAGTTTCTTAAAGGTGGCGACAAGGTAAAGGTGACTATGAAATTCCGTGGCCGCGAACAAACGCGACCAGAGTTAGGTTTCAAACTCTTGCAACGTCTTGCAGAAGATGTGAAAGAGATTGCTTTCGTTGAATTTGCCCCTAAGCAAGAGGGACGAAATATGACGATGGTGCTTGGCCCAGTCAAGAAGAAGACTGAAGCGGTGGCAGAGCAGAAGGCAGCACGTGCTGCCAAGGAGAAAGCGGCAGCGCAAGCAGCCGAGCAGTAACTCTGTGCGGTAACTGCAAACAAGTTTTAGGCAACGACGAGGTAACAGGAGAATAAAATGCCAAAGATGAAGACACATAGTGGCGCGAAGAAAACTTTTCGCGTTACTGGTTCAGGAAAGATCATGCACGAGCGTGCTGGTAAGCGCCACTTGCTCGAGCACAAATCATCACGTGTTACACGTCGTTTGAGCCAAGAGTCATCAGCTAAATCAACCGTCACTATGACAGCCAAGCGCATGCTTGGTTTGAAGTAAGGGAGTGTGACTACATGAGAGTAAAGCGCGGAGTACACGCAGCTAAGAAGCGTCGCACCACACTTGAACGTGCCAGCGGATATCGTGGTCAGCGTTCACGCCTTTTCACCAAGGCAAAAGAGCAAGTCACTCACTCGATGGTTTATGCCTTTAATGATCGTAAAGATAAGAAGGGCGATTTCCGTCAGCTCTGGATTCAACGCATCAATGCGGCAGCTCGTGAAAACGGAATGACTTATAACCGTTTTATCCAAGGACTTAAGGCATCTGGACTAGAGATTGATCGTCGCGTTCTTTCCGATATTGCGACCAATGACCCAGCTGCTTTCAAAGCTCTCGTTGACGTTGCTCGCAAGAATCTAGTTACTGCATAAATTGTCAGTACAGAAATAACGGCCAATGATTGAGAGCCTTCACTCGCCCCATATTGCGCGAGTGAAGGCTCTTATTGGTTCTAAAGGAGCAAGAGAGCGCCACGAACAAGGGCTATTTGTTGCCGAAGGTATTCAATGCGCCCGCGAAGCTCTTTCTACTTCACACGGGCCTCAGATAAAGACGCTTTATGCAACGGCACAAGGTTTGGCGAAACTTGAAGATTGCGATCTCACAGCAATTGATGTGATTGAAGTGTCTGAAGCAGTCATGAAGGCAATGTCAGATACTGTGACTCCGCAAGGGATAGTCACAGTGTGCTTTAAACCAGAGTTGCAATTAGATGATATGTCTTTAAGTAAAGAACCATTTATTGTCTATCTTTATCAAATACAAGATCCTGGAAATGCCGGAACAATCTTGCGATCAGCTGATGCCATGGGTGTTGATGCGGTAGTCGTTTCTCCTGAATCCGTCGATATGTTCTCACCAAAAGTGGTCAGAGCTACCGCTGGTTCACTCTGGAATATTCCGGTGATAGAGAATGTGCAATTCTCGGAATTGAGCGAAAAGCTGCCTCAATCTCAGAAATATTTGCTGTCATCACATGCAACTTCATCAATAGATCACGTTTCAGTAGCAGGCGGAGTAATTGCAATCTTTGGAAATGAAGCGCGCGGAGTAACTTCTCACGATCTCGGTGAAGAGGTAAGCGAAATTACTATTCCCATGAAGGGGCGTGCTGAGAGTCTCAATTTATCTGCAGCGGCTGCGATAACAATCTTCACGCTTTCTGCGAAGGTCGCAGGTTAGACTTACCTCCATGAATCCGGCAGAAATCGCATCCTGGGTAAGCGATGCAGCGAAAGCCTTTTCTGCGGCCACTGATCTAGATCAATTAAAGAGTGCACGCCTTGCTCACCTGGGCGATAAAGCGCCGATCTCACTTGCAAGTAGATCGCTTGGAACTCTAGCTCCAGAAGAGAAAGCAAGCGCGGGCAAATCTATTGGTGATGCCAAAGCGGCAATCAACGCTGAACTTGCCAAAGCAACGGAGAGACTTGAAGCAGAGCGGGATGCAAAAGTTTTGGCAGAGGAAGTTGTAGATATTACTTTGCCAGTACAGCGCAGGCATCGTGGTGGATTGCATCCCATCACAATTATCAAGAATGAAATTTCAGATTGGTTTATTGAGCAGGGCTATTCAGTAGAAGAAGGCCCAGAACTTGAATCAGGATGGCTCAATTTTGATGCGCTGAACATTCCTGCCGATCATCCAGCACGCACAATGCAAGACACATTTTTCATTGAACCACTTGAATCAGGAATGGTGCTGCGCACTCAAACTTCTCCCGTGCAAATTCGAAGCATGTTAACAAAGCAGCCACCCATTTATGTGATTTCACCAGGACGCACCTTCCGAGCTGACGAATTGGATGCAACACATAGCCCGGTATTTCATCAAGTTGAAGGATTGGTAATAGATAAAGACATTTCTATGGCTCATCTCAAGGGAACCCTTGATAATTTTGCTCGCCACATGTTCGGTGAAAATGTCACCACTCGGCTACGCCCTTCATTTTTCCCATTTACTGAACCAAGTGCCGAAGTTGATATCTACTTCAACAATCGCTGGATTGAATGGGGTGGATGCGGCATGGTTAATCCCAAAGTTTTAGCTACCTGCGGAATTGATACAAGTATTTATTCTGGTTTTGCTTTCGGCATGGGCTTGGAGCGAACTTTGATGGTGCGCCATGGCATTACCGATATGCATGACATCGTTGAAGGCGACTTACGTTTCACAAGACAATTTGGAATGGGGCTATAAATGCGCGCCCCGTTATCGTGGATTAAGGAATTCGTTGATATTCCATCGAACGTTACTTCGCAGGACATCGCTGAAGCACTCATTCGGGTCGGCTTTGAAGTAGAAGAAGTCATCGAACAAGGTAAAGACCTCACAGGCCCGCTTGTTTTCGGTGAAGTTCTCACCATCGAAGAAGTTACCGGCCAAAAGAAACCAATTCGCTACGTGGGATTAGATTGTGGTGAAGGCCAAACTCGCTATGTCATCTGCGGTGCTACTAATTTTTCAGTGGGGGATCGCGTAGTAGTTGCCTTACCTGGTTCAGTTTTGCCTGGAAACTTTGCAATCTCAGCGCGTGAAACATACGGAAAAACATCCAACGGAATGATCTGCTCGGCTCGAGAACTTGGGCTTGGTGACGACCATTCTGGAATTATGGTTTTCGATTCCTCAACGGTGGAAATCGGCAGTGATGCCATTGTTGGGTTACAGATCCAGGATGTCATCTTTGATATCGCAATCAACCCAGATCGTGGCTATGGCCTGAGTATCCGCGGAATTTCTCGTGAAATTGCCAGTGCACTTGAACTTACCTTTACAGATCCAGTTGAGCAGGTGAGAGGCTTTCAATTACAAGAAAACGGAACTCCCGTGAAAGCTTCGATCGCCGATGCAGAGACTGCTTCAGTATTTTATCTCCGGACAATTTCGCACTTTGATGCTCAAGCATCAACTCCATTGTGGATGCGCCGCCGCATCGAAAAAATGGGCATGCGTTCAATCTCATTGGTCGTCGACATTACAAATTACGTCATGCTAGAACTTGGTCAGCCATTGCACGCTTTCGATAAAGCAAAGATTCAAGGTGGGCTCACTATCAAGCGAGCCGGCAAAGCGCAGAGTTTTACAACGCTCGATGGCCAAGAACGTCAATTAAACCCAGATGATTTGATGGTATGTGATGATGTGCAGCCATTGGCGCTAGCCGGAACCATGGGTGGTGCTTTCTCGGAAATTTCGGAAACTACAACCGATATTGCACTCGAAGCGGTTCGCTTTGATCCCATTTGTGTTGCGAAGAATTCGCGTCGACATAAACTCTCCTCAGAAGCTTCTCG
>CALMJL010000037.1 GCA_937864425.1 uncultured Candidatus Planktophila sp. | reverse complement strand
TGAATAACTAGGGCCCCGTCGTCTAGCGGCCTAGGACTCTGGCTTCTCAAGCCAGCTACGCGGGTTCGAATCCCGTCGGGGCTACTACTGCAAAACTTTTCACAATATTTCCTCACAATTCTTAAAAGATAAAAGGGCAGAATATAACTATGAAACGCGTGGAAGATTTTGCAGCCTATCTCTTGGGTTATCCGCGCGAAATTCAAGAGATTCTCACTGAACTTCATACCGTTATTCTCAAGTCAGATAATTCGGTCTTTGTCGCACTCACCGAAAAAACTGAAGCTGGCGAAATATTTATTCTCGGAAGTTCTGGCTTGGATCAAGATTCTTTAGTGGGGCTCAGTTGGCTTCGCACGACGACACAATTTCCAACAATTGATTGCCTTAATTCTGCGCAAGAGGTCTATATTCCAAGCCGTGGCGCTTGGCTTGAAAAGTACCCACAGAGTGCGCTCTTTCGCGAAAAGATGGGTATTGAAGAAATCCTCTGCTACCCAATTACCTGGAACGGTAAATCGCATTACTGCCTCTCAATGGGCTTCGGAGATCGCATTGAAGGACGTTCGCGTGACCTAGAAATGCTTCGTGGATTTGGTCGATTGCTTCAGACATTTTTGTCGCAAGCAGCAGGACGTTCTTCGATAACAATTGAGGCG
The DNA here is from genome assembly GCA_937864425.1 of uncultured Candidatus Planktophila sp. Classification (GTDB taxonomy): domain Bacteria; phylum Actinomycetota; class Actinomycetes; order Nanopelagicales; family Nanopelagicaceae; genus Planktophila. The sequence continues at coordinate 1,770 of CALMJL010000037.1, read as the reverse complement.
CCAAAAGTTTCCATGAAGCGAAAAATTGAGGCGCTCTCACCCCGCCATCACGAAACCGTCACTTTGGTGCTTAAGGGACTTAATAACCAAGAAATTGCAGATCAATTAGGCATCAGCATCAATACCGTTAAATCTGATCTCAAAAAGATATTTAAAGAACTTGGCGTGAGCTATCGCTCACAAATCTATGCAGAGATGCTGGATGAGGATTAATACGTAGCGCGACCACCTGATGCATCAAAGGTAAATCCAGTAGTAAATGAGCAAGCGCTCGAACCCATAAAAGCCAAAATTTCTGCAACTTCATCGGCTTGGCCAACGCGCCCCATGGGAATGCGAGAGATCATATATTTCAATGTTTCATCACTTGTATCTGCATTCATAGGAGTACTAATAACTGCTGGGGCAAGTGCATTAATTACGATTCCATCAGGTGCAATCTCTTTAGCAACACCTTTAATAAAGCCAATCATTCCTGACTTTGAAACGTTGTAAGGAGACATCCCTGGATTACCTTCTTTTCCAGCGATGGATGCTACGTGCGCGATACGCCCATATTTGGCTGATTTCATATATGGGATGACAGCTTGAGTGAGCCAAATGGTTCCGAAGAGATTGACCCGCAAGGTATTTTCAAAATCTGGCCAGCTAACGTTTTCAACTTTTACATTTGTTGGACCAACGATTCCTGCAGTGTTGATGAGTGCATCAATCTTTCCAGCGCTTTGGGCAACGGCATTAATTGTGGTTGTAATCGAATCTTGATCACCAATATCTAAAGTTCCGATTTGATTATCGGCAAGTGATAACTCTTTCTGTAATTCAAGAAGTCCATCGCGATTGATATCGAAAGCAAATACTTTTGCACCGCGGGCTGCCACTAAGCGAGCAGTTGCAGCACCGATTCCACGGGCAGCGCCAGTAACGATTACTACTTGTCCATCAAAATTAACTTTGTTCTCAGTCATTACGCTAATCTACCACCATGAAAATAGCGAGATTTGGCAATGTTGGTTCAGAGCGCCCTGCAGTAATGATTAACGATAAACAAGCTGTTTATGTTGATCATCTCATCAAGGATTGGAATCGCGACGAACTTGAAGCCGGTGCTTACAACACTGTAAAGAGCGCAGATCTTTCTTCGCAGCCAGCATTTGATATTGCCGGCCTTCGCATTGCAAGCCCAGTTGCACGTCCAACCAAATTGATCTGCATCGGTCTTAACTACGCTCGCCATGCCGCTGAATCTGGCATGACACCACCACCAGAGCCCGTTGTTTTTATGAAAGCTCCCGACTGTCTTATTGGTCCAAACGATGACATTGTCGTTCCACCGTCTTCAACTGCAACCGATTACGAAGTTGAACTCGCTATTGTCATCGGCAAAAGAGCGCTTTACTTAAAATCAGAATCAGAAGCGCGCTCACATATTCTGGGCTACACCATGAGCCAAGATGTGAGCGAACGTCATTGGCAGATAGAACGTGCTGGCCAATGGGTAAAGGGAAAATCCTTTCCCACCTTTAATCCCATGGGTCCAGTAATCGTTACTGAAGATGAATTTAAACCAGATGATGTACGTGTCTATTGCACAGTCGATGGCGAAAAGCGCCAAGATTCACGTACGAGCGATTTAATTTTCGGAATCGATCACATTGTTTGGTACGTCAGCCAATTTATGGAGCTCTTCCCGGGCGACATTATTAATACCGGAACCCCTGAAGGTGTTGGAATGGGATTTAAGCCCACCAAATACTTACAACGTGGTCA
>CALMJL010000036.1 GCA_937864425.1 uncultured Candidatus Planktophila sp. | reverse complement strand
CCTCCATAAGGATGGCGCTCTGGCACCCGCAATTGATTGGCGTATTCGACAGTTCGACGAATCTCATCGATATCGCTGAAATCAATGTGGGGATCAATGCCATGTGACATCAAATTAAGGCCAAGGGTGACAAGACAGACGTTTCCGGTGCGTTCGCCGTTACCAAAGAGCGTTCCTTCGATGCGATCTGCTCCAGCGAGATATCCAAGTTCGGCTGCAGCAACTCCGGTTCCGCGATCATTATGGGGGTGTAAAGAGACAACCACGCTCTCGCGATTGTTGAGATTGCGACACATCCATTCGATGGAATCTGCATAAATATTGGGTGTAGCCATTTCAACTGTTGCCGGAAGATTCATAATCGTCTTCCACTGTGGAGTTGGCTTCCAAATATCATTAACTGCGTTACATACTTCAACGGCAAACTCGAGTTCGGTGCCGGTGTAAGACTCGGGTGAATACTCGAAGGAAACTTTTGTTTCAGGAACGGTCTCTACTAAATCTAAGCAGAGCTGCGCTCCGTCAGTTGCAATTTTCTTGATTCCAGCTTTATCAAGACCAAAGACGACACGACGCTGCAAGGTTGAGGTTGAGTTATATAGGTGAACCACTGCTTGTTTGGCGCCTTTAATAGCTTCATAAGTGCGGCGAATCAATGGTTCGCGCGCCTGGGTCAGAACTTGAATAATCACATCATCAGGTATCAAGTTCTCATCAATAATCTTGCGGACAAAATCAAAGTCTGTCTGAGATGCAGATGGGAATCCCACTTCGATCTCTTTGTAGCCCATAGAAACTAGCAACTTAAACATCGCTAATTTGCGAGGCGTATCCATAGGGTCAATCAACGCCTGATTGCCATCTCGTAGATCTACCGAGCACCACTGCGGCGCTTTGGTCATCTTTTTATTGGGCCAGGTGCGATCGGTTAAATCAACGGGGATAAAGGATGCATAACGATGCACTGGCATCGTGGAATTCTTTTGCTTCGGGAAGTTCATTTTTTTCTCCTAATAGTTTGGTTGGCCGAGAGTGTTAACCGGCAACACCAAACTCCGCAGCGAGGAGACCGGTCTGTTAGGCCTCGCTACGGCGGATAAGGAGGAGTCCGCGTAATTTCATGATGCCCAAGGATAACCC
>CALMJL010000035.1 GCA_937864425.1 uncultured Candidatus Planktophila sp. | reverse complement strand
CTTGATTCGATTATTGCGGGAGTGCGCGAGGATTTAGCGCAACGTCGTCTACCTCTTGCACAGATTCATGAAAGCGTGAGCAGCCAACCAAAACCGCTCGATGCATATTCTTTTTTGCGGCGAAATCCTATGAATGTCATCGCAGAGGTGAAGCGAGCTTCACCATCGAAAGGAGATTTAGCTCCCATCACCGATCCGGCAGCGCTTGCTGCTCAATACCAAGAAGCTGGCGCAGCGGCGGTGAGCGTACTCACCGAAAAACGCAGATTTGGTGGCTCGCTTGCTGATTTAGATGCGGTGCGTTCTGCTGTTGATATTCCAGTGTTGCGGAAAGATTTTATGGTTGATGAATATCAATTTTACGAAGCTCGCGCACACGGAGCAGATATCGTCCTGCTGATTGTGGCCGCGTTATCACAGAGTCAGTTGAAGGATTTTTATGATTTATCCCGCGAACTCGGTATGGCTGCACTCATAGAAGTACATACGCATTCGGAGCTAGAAAGTGCAATGGAGATTGATCCCGTCATGGTGGGAATCAACTCACGCAATCTCAAAACTCTTGAAGTAGATACTCAAGTTTTCACCGAATTACTTCCTCGCATTCCAGGTTCTCTCATTCGCGTTGCTGAATCAGGGATTTCATCACGAGCCGATGTGATCGAAGCTGCCCAAGCAGGTGCTTCAGCGATTTTGGTTGGCGAAGCGCTCGTGAAATCTGGGGATCCAATTTCTGCAATGCGCGAACTACTAGGTCACGGGTAGGCTCGGCACATGACAACCACCGAAAATATTGCTGGCCACTTTGGTCCTTATGGTGGTCGCTTTGTACCGGAAGCGCTCATTGGTGCGCTTGAAGAGTTAGATGCCGCTCGAATCAAGGCGCAATCTGATCCGCTTTTTATCTCTGAATTAACTGAACTTCATCGTACTTACACCGGTCGCCCAAGTATTCTGACGGAAGCAAAGCGTTTTGCGGAGCATGCAGGTGGCGCACGAATATTGTTAAAGCGCGAAGACCTCAATCACACCGGTAGCCACAAAATCAATAACGTGTTGGGACAAGCTCTGCTTACAAAGCGTATGGGCAAAAAGCGCATCATCGCCGAAACCGGCGCTGGCCAACATGGCGTTGCTTCGGCAACAGCGGCAGCGTTGATGGGTCTTGAATGTGTTGTCTACATGGGCGAGGAAGACACCAAGCGTCAAGCGCTCAATGTTGCACGTATGAAATTACTTGGAGCAGAAGTTGTTCCTGTGACATCAGGTTCTCGCACTCTGAAAGATGCAATCAATGAAGCAATGCGCGACTGGGTTACCAATGTTGAAACTACACATTACTTATTAGGTACCGTTGCCGGGCCCCACCCATTTCCCTCTATGGTTCGCGATTTTCATAAAATCATTGGCGAAGAAGCGCGCGAACAAGTTCTTGAACTGACCGGCTCATTACCTACCGCAGTCCTTGCATGTGTCGGAGGCGGCTCAAATGCCATCGGAATATTCCACCGTTTTATTTCAGATCCTGAAGTTCGTTTAATTGGATTAGAAGCAGCAGGAGATGGAGTCGAAACTGGACGCCATGCCGCAACCATTACAGGTGGAAGTCCCGGAGTTCTTCACGGCAATCGCACCTATGTTCTGCAAGATGAAAATGGTCAAACCATCGAATCGCATTCAATTTCTGCAGGCCTTGATTATCCAGGCGTTGGTCCTGAACATGCATATCTTCACGATATTGGCCGCGCTGAATATCGAGCAATTACAGATGCAGAAGCGATGCATGCATTTGCACTGCTATCGAAAACTGAAGGAATAATTCCAGCAATCGAAACTGCGCATGCACTTGCTGGCGCTCTTCAAGTAGGAAATGAATTAGGGCCAGACGGAATCATTCTTATTAATCTCTCTGGGCGTGGCGACAAAGATGTTCAGACTGCAGCGCAATATTTTGGAATCCCGCTATAAATGGCAACTCCGCTCGATGAACTTTTCATAAAGGTTCGCGCAGAAAATCGCGCTGCCTTGATTGCTTATATTCCAGCTGGATTTCCTACGATTGCAGGATGCAAGAAAGTTATTGCGGCGCTGATTGCGGGAGGCGTTGATGCAATCGAAATTGGATTTCCTTACAGCGATCCTGTTATGGACGGACCAACGATTCAAGCAGCGGCTGATAAATCTTTATCGCAAGGCACCAAAGCTGCCGATGTTTTTGATGCACTTTCGACTGCAACACAAGGGGGAGTCCCTGCAGTAGTCATGACGTATTGGAATCCCATTGAAAAATATGGCGTGGAAAAATTTGCCCAATCAATTAAGGAACATGGTGGTTCAGGCGTCATCACGCCAGATCTCACAATCGAAGAATCAGATTCTTGGAAAAACGCAACGAAGCAGCACGAAATCAATCCGATTTATGTCGTAGCACCCAGTACTTCATCTGAACGATTGCCGTTAGTGACTTCGCACTGTGGAGGATTTGTCTATGCCGCAAGTCTCATGGGGGTGACTGGAGCGCGTACTGCTCTTTCAAGTAGCGCCCCTGATTTGGTTGCCCGCATCAGAAAAACAACCGAACTTCCTGTTGCAGTGGGACTTGGTGTTTCAACGCGCGCGCAAGCAAAGGATGTTGCAGGATATGCAGACGGAGTGATTGTCGGTTCGGCTTTTATTAAAGCGCTGCAAGATGCTCCAGATGAAGAAACCGGTATTGAAACTGTGAAAGAGTTAGCCCACCAACTGGCGCAAGGAGTTCGTGAAGGACGATGAAGAAGTATCAACCTTGGATAGGTTTGATTGCTCGCTTGATTTTGGGTGGAACCTTGATTGCTGCAGGATATTTAAAATTTGATGAGCTTGATAAATCGCAAATGGCAGTACGCGCCTATGAACTGCTACCGGTTTCACTTGCGAATTTTCTAGGAATCACTCTGCCCTTTTTTGAGTTGGCAATCGGGTTGTTGCTCGTTCTAGGTGCTGCTACTCGAATCACTGCTGGGTTATCTGCAATCCTGATGATTGCCTTCATGATCGGCATCTCACAGGCATGGGCGCGCGGTCTCTCGATTGATTGCGGTTGTTTTGGCGGCGGCGGCCAAGTTGCACCTGGAGAAGCTGATTACCTCACCCCATTACTGCGCGATACAGGGCTTGCTCTCCTTGCGCTCTATTTGGTCAAATTTCCCCGCTCTCGCTTTAGTCTTGATAAACATGAAGAAAAAACCATCGCTTAGGAGATAACAGAATGGCGCAACCACCAAAGAAAGATAACTTCACCCGCAA
>CALMJL010000034.1 GCA_937864425.1 uncultured Candidatus Planktophila sp. | reverse complement strand
ATGAACCAGTGGGTGCATTGGTTGTACTTCTTGGCGCAGCAATAGCACAAGAACGGATTTTGCTAACGAAGCGAGAATCCGAAGGGAAGTTCTAGTCGGTGAGACGCCAATAATTGATTATTACTCAATATATCTCTCGTTGGAGCATCTGCGACTATTACTCCCCCTGACAAAATAACTGAACGTTCGCAGAGTTCGAGGGCGTATGGCAGATCATGAGTCACCATCACAATAGTGACATCAAGAGATTGAACAATTTCAGCAAGTTCGCGTCGACTTGCAGGATCCAAGTTAGAGGATGGCTCATCCATCACAAGAATTTCTGGCTTCATCGCCAATACTGTTGCAACAGCTACGCGGCGACGTTGTCCAAATGAAAGGTGATGTGGTGGACGGTCTTTATATTCAAGCATACCTACTTGGGTGAGCGCTTCATCAACTACGCGGTTGAGCTCTTCGCCTCGCAGTCCCATGTTATATGGGCCGAAAGCAATATCCTCACCAACAGTTGGCATAAAGAGTTGATCATCAGGATCTTGAAAGACAATTCCAACTTTTGCACGAATTTGCTTAAGCGCATCTTTATTCTTGCTATCAACCACAACGCCAGCAATGCGGACTTCACCTTGCATCGTCGGATGGATGCCATTCATGTGCAATACAAGTGTTGTCTTGCCTGCACCATTGGGTCCAAGGAGGGCAACTCGCTCACCCTTATTAATAGTCAAATTTACACCAAAGAGCGCCTGATTCCCATCGGGATATGCGAAAGCGAGGTCCTTGATCTGCAAGCTGGGTACGTGATTCATTATTACCAACCAATCGCGAAAAAGAAGAGTGATATAAAAAAAGCAATACTTGGTAGTGAAAGTGCAACTATCCAATCTCGTAGTGTGGCTTTGGAGTTATCAAGTGATGGCAGATTTCCATCAAAGCCACGCGAAAGCATCGCCAGATGTACTCGTTCACCACGTTCATATGATCGTATAAAGAGGGCAGATGCAGTAGTAGCTAAAACCTTCCAGTGCTTGATGCTAGATGCAACAAATCCACGTGACTCACGGGCAATCTTCATGCGCTCCATCTCATCACTAATCACGTTTACATAGCGCAACATAAAAGATGCAATTTGAACCATAACGGTAGGTAGCTTGAGACGTTCTAATCCACGCAAAATCTCTCGAGCAGTAGTCGTAGTTGAAAGAATAACTGCTGCAAGGACGCCAAGTGTCCCCTTAACAACAATTGAAGTTCCAGCGAGAAGTCCCTCTCGATGCAGCTCGAGCCCTGCAATTTCAAACTTCTCGCCAGTACCAAAAAATGGCATCAAGATTGCGAAGAAGATAAAGGGAATTTCAATAAGTGCGCGTTTAAAAAGCAGAAGTAATGGAATCTTGCTCAATAGCGCAGTGATTAACAAGATAAGAAAGAAAGCCACAAATGCTGGCCAACGAGTAATGGGAGTGGATACCGACACTGAGATAAAAGTCAGAATGCTAAGAATTTTTACGTGGGCTGGAAGTGAATGTGCAACCGAGTGGCGATGGAGATAGAGGCGTTCTCCAACGTCATGGCCATGATGATGGCCATGCGAGTGAACGAGATCTAAATCTTGGGTATGGGGCTTTATTTGCGAGAACCAGACTTGCGGCGGATCAGCATAAACAACCCAGTTGAGAGCGCTCCTGTAGCAAGTACACCTATGGCGCCGGCAGTACCGGTTGAAATACGTTCATTTTTTATCCCTTTAACTCCATAATCTGCGAGTACGCCATCAGCATTTACGTGATCCTGAGCGGAATCTATAAATCCAATATCTTGAGCAACTTTTTCCAACCCATCTGGTTGAGAAGATGCGTAGAAAGAGACAACTCCGGCGAGAAAGAGCGAGGCAATAAAGCCTGAGATGAGAAAAGTTTTCTGCTTCATTCGGCAGTCCTTACTTCTAAAGATAACCTTTGACTTCTGTAACCGTAAACCAAATCTGAGCGGCTAGCTAAGATTGCACCTACCGCAAAAATAGTAATGAGTGCTTCACCAATCCCAATAAGAATATGTGTACCAACCATTGCGGCCAACACAGAGGTCACTGAGAAAGGTGCGGTAGCACCGATGGCGTATTGCACTACGAAACCAGCGGCGGCAGCGGGCACTGAGATTAAAGCTGCAATACCAGCAGCTGCTATCAGAGAAATTTTTGTCTTTGGAAGAATCCTTTTAAATAGATGAAAGATTGCAAAACTTACCCAGACACCGATAATAGACATATTAAATATATTTAGCCCGAGTGCGCTTAGCCCACCGTCTGCAAAGAGCAGTGATTGCAAAAGCAAGACGATGCTAATCGCAAGAGTTGCCGCGTACGGCCCGACCAAGACTGTGGCAAGAGCGGCGCCCAATAAGTGGCCACTTGTTCCAGCTGCAACTGGGAAATTAAGCATTTGTACTGCAAAGATAAACGTTGCGGTAAGTCCAGCCAATGGTGCAGTTTTGTCATCGAGTGACGATTTTGCGCCCTTGATTGAAACGGCTATCGCGCCTGCGGCGATTGCGGCAAAGGCTGCGGAGGTGGGGATATCGATGAACCCATCAGGGATGTGCATAGATGAATGTTATTGCAAACTATTTGCATCTGCAATAGATAAGCATAAAGTGCAAATTCTTGAGATATTCCTACTGAAATAACCGCGCCCCGGCCAGCGTTGGGGCTAGAGTGCAGGAATCTTCGAG
>CALMJL010000033.1 GCA_937864425.1 uncultured Candidatus Planktophila sp. | reverse complement strand
AAAAGCAATCCGCTCTCAGGTTTCATGACTGGTAGTTGGACTCCGATGTGAGCAAATTGATCACCAGTCATTTCAATGCGTGGCCACCATCCTGGTCCACTCTTTTGGGTGAAATCATCTGCACTGAGTTCTTCCACAACTGTTAATTCATAGCGGCGCTCTTTATCAAGTCCATCAAAAGTAGCCAGTAATGGGCCGCGAGTATCAAGCGTCGCTAATTGCATATAGGTAAAAATTGCTTCTGATTTATCCTGAGCCACAGTTCCATACAAATACGCATTTCCAACAATCTCATCGCTTCGAACGACTGCGCCTGAATGCAAGAGATTGCGATGCTTCTTATAGAAAGCAACATAATCTTTCAAAACTTTGATTTCGTGGTCACTTGCTTCGCAAATATTCCATTCAATTCCGGCATGACCAAAGAGCGCATTAATAACTCGGAAGCTAATTGAGTGAGTGCGATGAGTTTGGTGTCCCACAGTTGGTCCCACGTGAGTACCAAGAAATTCAGGAGGAATAACGAGCCCTGTCCAACGTTGAATCTGCTGACGTTCTAGCGCATCATTTTGATCTGAGGTCCAGAATCGATCTGCATGTTCGATCATTCCAAGATCAACACGCCCACCACCTGAAGAGCACGATTCAATTTCAAGTCCTGGGTGGCGGCGCTTTAATTCATCAAAGAGTCGATAAAGCGCAAGGGTTTGTTCACGAACAACTGGTCGCCCATCCGAAATGGGATCTGTGAGATGGCGATTGTGATCCCATTTGATGTACGCAATATTGTTTTCAGTAAGGACCGCATCGATTTGCTCTAAAACATGGTTGTAGGCGCCAGACTTTGTTAAGTCGAGAACTTGCTGGGTACGACCTTCAACAGGAATACGACCTGGTTCTTGCAGAATCCAATCTGGGTGCGCGCGATAGATATCAGAATCACGATTGACCATCTCTCCTTCAAACCAGAGGCCAAATTCGATTCCCTTATCGTTGATGTATTTGATGATGGGTTGCAAACCGTGTGGCCATGCTTCTTTGGAGACAACCCAATCCCCTAGACCCGACTTGTCATTACGTCGAGATCCAAACCAACCATCATCAAGCACGACACGTTCAACCCCGATTTCGGCGGCGATATCTACAATCTTTCGAATACCTGCTTCATCGTGATTGAAATAAACGGCCTCCCACATATTTAAAGTAAGTGGACGTGGCTTCTTCTTGGTGATGTGGTTGCTGCGCGATCTAATCCAGGAATAGTGGTTATTCGTTAAGCCATCAAGACCACGATCGCTAAATGTGGCTATGGCGCGAGGTGCTTTGTAGCTCTCGCCTTGCTTCAAAATAATTTCACCTGGCAGTAAATATTCGCCTGCGCCAATTGATTTATGTCCATCAATCAATCGTTCAACATGTGCGATGTTGTTACCGCTCCATGCCATGCCCAGTGACCACGCTTCGCCATGGCGAAAACCAGTATTGTGATTCA
>CALMJL010000032.1 GCA_937864425.1 uncultured Candidatus Planktophila sp. | reverse complement strand
AATTACTTGCCAATAAAGAGCGAGTTTCAGATTCGCTTGTCTTTCCAGCTCGCGGCTTAACCTTGTATCAAGTGGATTATCCAAGTGCCGACCAGTTATTAGAACGCGCTGAAAAGACGATTGGAAAGCGCGCGTAGTGGGACATATCGATGTTGCGGGAGTTGAATATTCACTCTCCGATGGACGAGTACTGCTTACCGATGTCTCCTTTCGTGTAGGTGATGGAGCCAAAGTTGCCCTCATTGGTCCTAATGGATCTGGCAAAACAACGCTGATGCGCATGATCTCCGGTGATATTTCTCCGGATTCAGGAACCGTCGCAATTACTGGCGGACTCGGTGTGATGCGACAGTTCATTGGTTCTGTGCGCGATGAAACAACTGTGCATCAACTCTTGCTCTCGGTGGCACCTGCGCGAATCCGAGAAGCTGCCGTAAAAATTGCTGAAACTGAAAGTGCGATGCAGTTAGATGAGAGTGAAAAGAATCAGATGGCCTATGCCCAAGCAGTTATTGATTGGGGCGATTGTGGTGGCTATGACTTCGAAGTTATCTGGGATAAATGTTGCACTGAAATGCTTGGTAAGCCTTTCGAATCCGTTGCGCAGCGCCCAGTAAATACGCTCTCGGGTGGAGAACAGAAGAAATTAGTTTTGCGCGCACTTCTTGAAGGTCCAGAAGAAGTTCTCCTTCTTGATGAGCCTGATAACTACTTAGATGTTCCCTCCAAGCGCTGGTTAGAGAGAGTTGTTTCGGAAACCAAAAAATCAGTGCTCTTTGTGAGCCACGACCGCGAACTTTTACAAAATATTGCAACGCGCATCGTCGCGCTCGAACAGGGAGTAAGTGGCAATACGACGTGGACTCACGGCGGAAAATTTGATACTTGGCACGAAGCACGACGGGCTCGTAATGAGAGATTTGCTGAATTGTTGCTCAGGTGGCAGCAAGAACATGAGCGACTAAAAGAGTTAGTTCGCACTTTGCAGGTTCAAGCAGCTAATTCGCCCGATATGGCAAGTAAATATCGCGCGATGCAAACTCGGTTACGTAAATTCGAAGAGGCTGGAGCGCCGGAAGCGCCACCAATCGAACAAGATGTCAAAGTTGGATTACGAGGCGGGCGCACAGGTTTGCGAGTTTTAACTTTTGAAAGCGTTGCCATTAAGAATGGGTCGGGGGAGTTTCTTACCGAGCCATTTGATTGCGAAGTTTTCTTCGGTGATCGAATTGCTATTTTGGGCAAGAACGGGACCGGAAAGTCGCACTTTTTCCGCATGATTTCTGGCGAAAAAGAAATCGAATATCAAGGCAATTTCAAAGTTGGTGCACGCGTTGAAATTGGATACTTTGCTCAGACACATTCCCACCCAGAGTTTGAGGGTAAGACTTTGCTTGAAATCTTGTGGGAGAGCTATTCGCTTCAACTAGGACCTGCCAAAAGCGTGCTACGTAAATATGAAATTGATAAACAGGCTGAGCAGAAATTTTCATCGCTATCAGGTGGGCAGCAAGCGCGTTTTCAAATTCTCTTATTGGAGTTGAGTGGTTCGACCCTGCTCTTACTTGATGAACCAACAGACAATTTAGATCTAGCAAGTGCAGAATCACTCGAACGTGCAATCAACAATTACCAAGGAACTGTCCTTGCCGTGACACACGATCGTTGGTTCACCAAAGGTTTCAATCGATTTATCATTTTTGGGGCTGATGGCCGCGTCTATGAAAGTCCAGAGCCAGTCTTCGATTTTTGATAGCGGAAGTGCCCGGGATTTACGCAGGGCTTTAGCCCATTTTGACCCGCCCCCTGCATGAAAGGTAAAGT
>CALMJL010000031.1 GCA_937864425.1 uncultured Candidatus Planktophila sp. | reverse complement strand
TTCATCCAGCTAAATCTCTTGGCCAGAACTTTGTCATTGATTCCAATACATGCCAAAAGATCGTTCGTCTCGCGGTCATCAATCACGGAGATCATGTTGTGGAAATCGGACCAGGAATTGGTTCGCTAACCTTGGCTCTCTTACAAGCTACCAATCGAGTTACTGCAATTGAAATCGATGAACGACTTGCCCGCCAACTTCCTATTACTGCAAAGAATCATGGCGTCCCAGATAAGAACCTCACCGTAATCAATCAAGATGCGATGAAGATATTTGATCTACCTGATGCACCGACGAAACTAGTCGCAAATCTTCCCTACAACGTCTCGGTTCCAGTACTTCTGACATTCCTAGAACGTTTCCCTTCCATTACATCTGGAGTAGTGATGGTCCAAACTGAAGTCGCAGAGAGACTTGCAGCCAAACCCGGAAGCAAGACATATGGAGTTCCGAGTGCGAAAGCTGCGTGGTGGTGTGACATGATCTTGGCAGATTCAGTCTCTCGTTCAGTCTTTTGGCCAGTTCCTAATGTCGATTCATCCTTGGTGAAATTCATCCGCCACGAACCGCTGGGAGACGAACAACTTCGTCGCACTACTTTTGATCTCATTGATCGCGCATTTGGTCAGCGTCGAAAGATGCTTCGAGCAATCTATTCTGACATTTATGGAGGTTCAGGAGAGGCTGAATCCGCTCTAGCAAGCGCAGGAATCGATCCCACAACACGAGGCGAATCTCTCGCAGTAGAGCGCTTTGCTGCAATCGCAAAGCAGTTAGATAGGCGATAAACGCACTGAAGTAATACGCTCACCACATGCCGTCATCCGTGGTCGTACGTGTTCCGGGAAAGATCAATCTCCAACTCTCGGTCGGCCCACTACAAGGCAATGGTTTTCATCCCGTAGCTACTGTCTTTCAAGCAGTCTCAATCTTTGACGATGTCACAGTTGCAATTACTGATGATCCAGGAATTCATCTCAGTTCAACTGGAAAACATAACGATCATCTACCTTTTGATCGAACAAATTTGGCTTATCGAGCAGCTGAAATTATGGTGCGAAAATTTGAGATTGCTGATGGTTTGGCTATCTCGCTTGCGAAAGAGATTCCCCTTGCTGGCGGAATGGCGGGTGGAAGCGCGGATGCCGGTGCCACGATTGTCGCAATTGATTCTTTATTTAGTTTAGGTTTAAAACGAAATGAGATGGAGAAAATCGGCGCAGAGTTAGGAGCTGATGTTCCGTTTACGATTTCAGGTGGAACCGCAATTGGAACTGGAAAAGGTGAACAGATAACACCGGTTCTTTCGCGTGGTTCTTATAGTTGGGTCCTTGCGATGTCGAGCTCCGGACTTTCTACTCCCGCTGTCTATAACGAGTGTGATCGACTCCGCGAAGGGCTCCAAGTTTCGCCACCGCACATCAGCGATTCTTTGTTGCACGCGCTTTCCGCAGGCGATGCAGTTGCACTTGGAAAAGCTCTCTCTAATGATCTACAACCTGCAGCATGTTCGCTAAAACCAGCGCTGCGATTGATCCTTGATGTTGGAATGGATTATGGAGCGCTTGGCGGTTTGGTTTCTGGCTCAGGCCCGACCGTCGCCTTCTTGGCAGAGAATGAAGATCATGCACTCGATCTCGTTGTAGCGCTGACCTCAAGCGGCGTTGTTGGAAATGTAGTTCGAGCATCAGGGCCAGTACCTGGTGCGCGTGTGGTTGAAAGCGTGTAAAACCTCGATTTATGACGGAGTGGGGCTGACCGATAGAATTCAGGTTCCTCCATTGTGTAGTGGCTAGCACATGGGCCTTTGAAGCCCAGGGTCCAGGATCGATACCTGGTGGAGGAGC
>CALMJL010000030.1 GCA_937864425.1 uncultured Candidatus Planktophila sp. | reverse complement strand
TGGTCAAATGATGTGCTGGCAGTGCTTGGACAAGTTGCCGGAATTTCTGGAAAGAAATTTACCGAATGCGTCAATAAAGGAAATTACTTGAAATGGGTTGCAAATGTTGCAGCTGCTGGCGCCAAAGCAAATGTGAATTCCACTCCTACCGTATTCATTAACGGCAAGGAAATTGATCGCAAGACCGAATACTTTGATCCTGCCAAGTTCAAAGCTGCGGTAGAGCGCGGATAATTTGTTTCAGCTGGCTATTCCAACTCCGACTCGCTCGGTGATTGAGTTTGGCCCTGTCACAATTCATTATTACGCACTCTGCATCATCGTTGGTGTTGCTCTCGCTATCTGGATTTCTCATCGTAGATTTTCGGCTGCATTCCCTGAGACAGATGGCGTTGTATCCGATGTTGCAGTTATCGCAGTTCCTTCCGGAGTAATTGGTGGCCGGCTTTATCACGTAATTACTACGCCTGAAAAATATTTCGGAGCACAAGGTTCGCTCATAGATATTTTCAAAATCTGGCAAGGAGGTTTGGGAATTTGGGGAGCAATAGCCCTTGGCGCGTTGGGTGCTTTCCTGAGTTATCAAAGAATTCGCTCGCGACAAAACCTTCCTAGCTTTAAGTATTTTGCTGATGCAGTTGCACCGGGTTTACTCGTTGCTCAAGCAGTCGGTCGGATAGGTAATTGGTTTAATGGCGAATTATTTGGTCGTCCACTCACTACATGGTGGGGGTTATCAATTCCAGAAAACCTTCGTCCCGTAGGTTATTTAGAATTTAAAACATTCCATCCCACTTTTGCCTACGAAGCGCTCTGGTGCATCGCGGTAGCTATCACTTTAATGTCCCTGAAAGATCGGTTCGCACCCGGCTCAATATTTGCACTCTATGTTCTCGGATATTGCGTGGGACGCTTCTTCATTGAGGCGCTACGTTTAGATTTTGCTCACGAATTTGGGGGATTGCGACTTAATCAATATGTGGCTCTGTTCCTTGGTTGCGCCGCTCTCATTACCTTTGCGCGAATTCAGCGTTCACGCAGGTAGGCTGGTCCCATGGCGTTAGAAGAGGTCTACAAACGCAACTTGCATCATAAAACGCACCGTGCAGGATGGCTGCGCGCTGCAGTGTTAGGTGCCAACGATGGACTTGTTTCAACCGCTAGTTTGATGATTGGTGTTGCAGCAGCGCGTGCAGATCAAAGTTTCTTGGTAACTGCCGGTGCTGCAGGAATTGCAGCAGGAGCAATGTCGATGGCAGTGGGAGAGTACGTTTCGGTACGTTCTCAAAATGATATTGAAGAATCAGATCGATTATTAGAAATTGAACATCTTGCAATTGACCCCGAAGGTGAATTTGAAGAATTAGTGCATATTTATATGGCGCGCGGACTCTCGCGCGACCTAGCTGAGCAAGTTGCAGAAGCGATGCATAAAAAAGATCCACTCGAGGCACATCTTCGCGATGAACTCGGCCAGCATCCACACACCAAAGCGCGCCCAGTGCAAGCAGCAATTGCTTCAGCAATTAGTTTCACAGCAGGTGGTTTAGTTCCATTTGTTGGCGCATTTGCACCAACTCCGGGCAAGGCGGCCTGGAGCATCGTTGCCTTTGCGATTGCTGGTTTGCTTGTCACTGGAATCGTGAGCGCTCGGACCGCCGGCTCAAAGTTATTGATTCCAACCCTTCGAGTCGTTGCGGGAGGTTGCCTTGGTATGGCAATCACAGCAGGAATCGGGCAAGCCCTCCATATAAGTGGCATCTAATCCCACAAGGTTGCTACTCTTTCACTCTTCACCACACCGCATTTCGGTGAGGTAGCTTCGGGCCAAAGTTGTCCCTCCACAATTCATAGGTAGGGCAGCGAGTAATGGCACTCTCATTAAATTACCCAACACCACAGGGTCTCTACGATCCTGCCAACGAGCATGATGCATGCGGTGTTGCCATGGTTGCCACCCTCAAAAAAGTTGCAACACATGAGATTGTGGCAAAAGCGCTTGATGCACTTCGCAACCTAGAACATCGTGGCGCGTCAGGTGCGGAACCTGACAGTGGTGATGGCGCAGGAATTTTGATTCGCGTCCCAGATGCCTTTTATCAAGCTGTCACAGAGTTTTCTTTACCTGCTGCAGGCTCTTATGCGACAGGTATCGCATTTATTGCACCTGGCGCGGATGTGAAAGATGCGATTGCAACCATTGCAGCCGAAGAAGGCCTCAACGTTCTGGGGTGGCGCACCCTTCCGATTAATTCTCAATCTTTGGGCAAGACCGCTCTTTCAGTCATGCCTCACTTTGAGCAACTCTTTATCTCTGGCAAAAATGGTGAAACGGGAATCGCTTTAGATCGCTTAGCTTTTGCGCTCCGTAAACGTGCCGAGCATTCACTAGATCTTTACTTCCCTTCACTTTCATCTCAGACGATTGTTTACAAAGGAATGTTGACGACTGGGCAATTAGAAGAATTTTTCCCAGACTTAAGCGATGAGCGAGTTGTTTCTCCGCTTGCGTTAGTGCACTCTCGCTTCTCCACAAATACTTTTCCATCGTGGCCACTTGCCCATCCTTATCGCTTTATCGCTCACAACGGTGAAATCAATACCGTTAAGGGCAACCGCAACTGGATGCGCGCACGTGAATCGCTGCTGCAAAGCGATGTTATTTCAGGGGATCTCAAGCGCCTCTTTCCGATCGTAGAAATGTCTGGTTCAGACTCGGCATCATTTGATGAAGTACTCGAACTTCTTTATCTCGGAGGTCGCTCACTTCCACATGCAGTTCTGATGATGATTCCAGAAGCGTGGGAAAACCACGCAACCATGTCTCAGAAGCGACGTGATTTCTATGCCTTCCATGCATCGCTGATGGAACCGTGGGATGGACCTGCATGTGTGACATTTACAGATGGTCATCAAGTTGGCGCAGTGCTTGATCGCAATGGTTTGCGACCATCGCGATTCTGGGTGACAGATGATGGTTTAGTTGTGTTGGCATCTGAAGTGGGAGTTCTCGATTTCCCACAAGAAAAGATTGTGCGTAAAGGAAGACTTCAACCTGGCAAGATGTTCTTAGTTGATATCGAAGCAGGTCGCATCATTGAAGATGATGAAATCAAGGATTCTCTTGCAGATGCGGCGCCATACGGCCAATGGTTACGCGATGGAATGATCAAATTATCTGATCTGCCATCACGTGAACATATTGTCTACCCACACAAATCTGTGATTCGTCGCCAGAAGGCTTTTGGTTACACCGAAGAAGAAATCAAAATCATCATCACTCCGATGGCGAAAAATGGCGCAGAAGCTCTCGGTTCCATGGGAACAGATACTCCAATCGCAGCGCTTTCGGAGAAGCCGCGCCTACTTTTTGATTACTTCACTCAACTCTTTGCGCAAGTGACCAACCCGCCGCTCGATGCAATTCGCGAAGAATTGGTAACCAGCTTGGGGGGTTCTCTTGGACCTGAACATAACCTGCTCGATCCTGGTCCAGAATCATGTAAGCAAATTTCATTAGCATTTCCAGTTATCGATAATGATGAACTTGCCAAGATTATTCACGTCAATGCAGATGACGATTACCCAGGTCTTGAGGCATATGTGGTTCGCGGACTATTCCCAGTTACAGGTGATGGAAATACGTTGCGCACCAGACTCGAGGAAATTAAGCGCGAAGTCTCAGATGCCATCGCACAAGGTGCACGCATCATCGTGCTCTCTGATAGAGATGGTGATGCCGAGGATTGCCCAATTCCATCATTGTTATTGACTGCCGCAGTTCACCACCATTTAATTCGCGAAAAATCACGTACCAAAGTTGGTCTCGTTGTTGAAGCTGGCGATGTGCGTGAAGTTCACCATGTTGCACTTCTTATTGGTTATGGTGCAGCAGCAGTTAATCCGTATTTGGCGATGGAAACTGCAGAAGATCTCGTCAATCAAGGTGTTATTACTGGAATCACTCCAGAAAAAGCAGTTCGCAATGTCATTAAGAGTTTAGGTAAAGGCGTACTTAAAGTGATGTCCAAGATGGGCATTTCTACTATTGCTTCTTACACCGGCGCACAAGTTTTTGAAGCGATTGGCCTTGCTCAAGATGTTGTTGATGAATTCTTCGTTGGCACGACCTCACGTCTTGGTGGCGTTGATCTTGATGTGATTGCTGAAGAGACCATTAAGCGTCACCACTTTGCCTATCCAGTAGGCGGTGAAATTCCAGGAGCGAAACGTTTAGCTGTTGGAGGCGAATATCAGTGGCGTCGCGATGGCGAACCACATCTATTTAACCCAGAAACTGTCTTTGCGCTCCAGCATTCAACACGTAATAAGCGCTATGACATTTTCAAGCGTTACACCAGCAAAGTAAATGACCAGAGCAAGACGCTTATGACGCTACGTGGACTCTTCGAATTTAAATCAGAAGGTCGCTCTCCAATTTCGTTAGATGAAGTAGAGCCAATTTCAGAGATTGTGAAGCGCTTTTCTACAGGCGCAATGTCTTACGGCTCGGTTTCGCAAGAGCTCCACGAGACTCTTGCCATAGCCATGAACCGACTCGGTGCAAAATCAAATACTGGTGAAGGCGGCGAAGATCCTGCTCGCTATATCCCGCTACCGAATGGGGATTCCAAAAAATCAGCGATTAAGCAAGTTGCATCTGGTCGCTTTGGAGTAACCAGCAACTATTTAATTAATGCAACAGATATTCAAATCAAAATTGCTCAAGGAGCTAAGCCGGGTGAAGGTGGACAACTTCCTGGCAACAAGGTCTATCCATGGGTTGCAAAGGCGCGTTATTCCACTCCGGGTGTTGGTCTCATCTCGCCACCACCTCATCACGATATTTATTCGATTGAAGATCTAGCGCAACTTATTCATGATTTAAAGAATGCGAATAATCAAGCGCGCGTTCACGTGAAGTTAGTTGCTGAAGTGGGAGTCGGAACCGTTGCAGCTGGTGTCTCCAAGGCGCATGCAGATGTTGTCTTGATTTCAGGACATGATGGTGGAACCGGCGCATCTCCATTGACATCACTTAAGCATGCAGGCGCACCATGGGAACTCGGGTTAGCGGAAACTCAGCAAACGCTTCTTCTCAATGGATTACGTGATCGCATCGTTGTTCAAGCAGATGGACAATTAAAGACCGGTCGTGATGTTGTGATTGCGGCGTTGCTTGGCGCTGAAGAGTATGGATTTGCTACTGCGCCACTTGTTGTCTCTGGTTGCATCATGATGCGCGTTTGCCATCTTGATACATGTCCAGTTGGAGTTGCTACTCAAAACCCAGAGCTGCGTAAAAAGTTCACCGGCAAACCAGAATTCGTAGAGACTTTCTTCGAATACATTGCCGAGGAAGTTCGGGAAATTTTGGCTTCGCTTGGCTTTAGAACTTTGCAAGAAGCGATCGGCCATGTCGAGTACCTAGATACTCGTGCTGCAGTTGATCACTGGAAGGCGAGCGGACTTGATCTATCGCCACTTTTAGTGCGCCCTGATGTTGATTCGCCGTTGCATCGCACCACAACCCAGGATCACGGTCTTGCCGCAGCTCTTGATAATAAACTCATTGAACTTTCCAAAGCTGCACTCGAGAAGAAAGAATCAGTGCGCATCGATCTTCCAGTGCGAAATGTGAATCGAACTGTTGGAACCATGTTGGGCGCTGAAATCACACGTCGATATGGCGCAGAAGGTCTACCAACCGGAACTATTGATATTTCATTACACGGCTCTGCCGGTCAATCACTGGGAGCATTTATCCCACAAGGGTTAACACTGCGCCTTTATGGTGATTCCAATGATTATGTAGGTAAAGGAATTTCCGGGGGACGCATCATTGTGCGCCCTGATGAGAAAGCTAGCTTTGCCTCTGAAAAGAATGTGATTGCTGGAAACGTTATTGGTTATGGCGCAACGTCAGGTGAAATCTTCATTCGCGGTTTAGTGGGCGAACGTTTCTGTGTGCGTAATTCTGGTGCAACAGCCGTGGTTGAAGGCGTTGGTGACCATGCACTCGAATATATGACCGGCGGCGTTGCGGTAATTCTCGGACAGACTGGTCGCAACATTGCAGCAGGTATGTCAGGTGGTCGCGCCTTTGTTCTCGATCTCAACACCGCCATCGTCAATACCGAAATGGTCGATGTATTAGCAGTGCCTGCTGATCAAAAAGAATATCTTCGTTCAATCATTTCGACATTCCATGTTGAGACAGGTTCTGATGTTGCAGCTGCGTTATTGCGCAATTGGGAGAGTGAAGTAGCCCGTTTCTCCATGATCATGCCACGTGATTATGCGCGCGTACTCGCTGCTATCGAACGCGCTAACCGCGAAGGATTGCCAGTTGATGAATACATCATGGAGGTGGCAACACATGGCTGATCCCAAAGGATTTATGACAACTCCACGTGAATTGCCTAAGCGCAGACCCGTGGATATTCGTATTAAGGATTGGAAAGAAGTCTACGAACCTCAATCCTTTGAACATCTACAGAAGCAAGCTGGCCGCTGCATGGATTGCGGTATTCCGTTCTGTCACTCTGGTTGCCCGCTTGGAAATCTCATCCCTGAATGGAACGATCTCATCTGGCGTGGAGATAAAGCTGAAGCAATTGATCGCTTGCACGCAACAAATAATTTTCCTGAATTTACCGGCAGACTCTGCCCCGCACCGTGTGAAACTGCATGCGTTGTTGGAATCAATCGTGATGCAGTAACCATTAAGCAAGTTGAATTGCGCACGATTGAAGAAGCCTTCGATGCAAATAATGTGAAGCCGCTTCC
>CALMJL010000029.1 GCA_937864425.1 uncultured Candidatus Planktophila sp. | reverse complement strand
CAACTTCTAAATGCGCAAGAAAACTATCAAGATCCCCTATGTATGCCCGGACTGTATGTAGCGAAAGAGTGCGTTCTTTTTCTAGATGTCGGGTGTAATCCCTATGCATCTTCTCGAAGTCACTCATATATAAAGAATATATCCACACCCTCTCATGTCCCCTGTTTGAAGTTGATGCGCATACGCAACAAACCCGCTACGGTTCGCCAATGCGTATTCGGGTCTCAGAGAGCGTCTCGATTCCATCGCTTACTCGAAATTCAGATGGCTCTGCAATCCTGAATATCAATACTGAACTTTCCTTTGAGGAAATCGAGGGTTTCATTTCTGGCGAATTCCTACCCGGAGAACGAGATCTGGCCTATGCGCTCTGGGCAGATGATGAGACCGATCGAAAGTTCACTCCGATCGAAGGTAGCTCAGATTTTTATATAGATTTACGTTGATTATTTTTTATCGATAGCGCCCAGCGCTATTAGCAAAGTCTCTGGAGAAACTTGCAACACATCGCACAGCGGCGCCACTGCATCAATAGAAGGGCGACGTTCTTGTCTAAAGTATCGAGAAATCGTTCCGCGATCTATTCCTACCAACGAGGAAAACTCTTCATAGCTTCCGATATTTAACTTAGATAGACGCTGTGCCAGCCACTCAGTGGATTCCTGCTCTGTAAATCGCTTGCCACTCGCCTTAACTCGCACCTAAAAAATATATAACAGTCCGTGTGAAAAGTGTAGTAATTATGCAGGCGTGAGCCCTTGACGCAACAATCCAAAGGTCAAGGCATCCTCGAGCGCCATCGCTGAGGCTGCAATCACATTCTCGTGAACTCCGACAGTGTTCCACTCGCCTTTGCCATCAGAAGTTTCTACCAAGACTCGCGTAACAGCGCCAGTACCAAGTCTTCCTTCAAGAATACGAACTTTGTAATCGGTTAGTTCGAGTGTTTTCAGTGCTGGGTACAACTTATTCAACCCATCACGCAGTGCATTATCGAAAGCATTCACTGGACCATTTCCAGAACCTGCGCAGGTGATCTCTTTTCCTTGAGCAGTAACCGTTACTTCAGCCTTTGTAACGATTTCATTATGTGCACCGCGCTCAGTTGTAGTAAGCCAATGATCAATAGTAAAAAATGATGGTCGCTTGCCAGTTGCTTCTTCGCGTAAAAGTAGTTCGAACGATGCATCAGCAGCTTCAAAGGTGAAGCCGCGTGATTCCATCTCTTTTACTCGCTCAACGACACGGCCGATGAGTTCGCGGTCTCCCCCGAGATCAATACCCAGTTCTTGAGATTTCAATTCGATTGAAGCACGGCCAGCCATATCTGAAACCAGCATGCGCATATCGTTACCAACTGATTCTGGGTCTTCATGTTGGTACATCGCAGGGTCAACTTTGATCGCAGATGCGTGCAAGCCTGCTTTGTGAGCAAAGGCCGAAACACCTGTATAGGGCTGACGTGGAGAAGGTGAAATATTCGTTACCTCAGCAACTGCGTGAGAAATTCTGAATGCTTCGCGGAGTGAATTATGTGGAAGCACATCTTTCTTCTTCTTTAATTGCAGGTTAGCAATAATCGTTACCAAATCTGCGTTTCCAGTGCGCTCTCCATATCCATTCAGAGTGCCTTGCACATGTGTCGCACCTGCTGCCACTGCAGCCATCGAATTCGCTACTGCACACCCAGTGTCATTGTGGCAATGAATTCCAAGACGGGCAGATGATGCACCGAGTACATCGTGGACTACATCTGCAATTTCATCAGGGAGCATTCCGCCGTTGGTATCGCAGAGTGCAATGACATCTGCACCAGCTTCGGCAGCAACGCGAACAACTTCGAGTGCATAGGCACGATTTGCACGATAACCGTCAAAGAAGTGCTCGGCATCCAGGAACACACGTTGGCCTTCTTGGCGAAGATGAGAAATGGAATCGCGAATCATGGCAAGGTTTTCATCAAGAGTTGTTTTTAGCGCCAACTCCACATGACGGTCATAAGACTTTGCCACCAAGGTAACTACTGGAGCGCCTGAATCACGGAGTGCGCCAAGGAGCGCATCATCAGCGGCTTTGACGTTTGGTCTGCGCGTTGCTCCGAATGCAACAAAGGTTGCATTCTTTAATTTCAACTCTTTCTTAGCGAGTGCAAAAAATTCAGTGTCTTTGGGATTGGCACCAGGCCATCCCCCTTCGATAAAACCAACGCCAAGATCATCGAGATGGCGCGCAATCGTTAATTTATCGTGGACCGATAAATTCAGACCTTCTTGCTGTGCACCATCACGCAGAGTGGTGTCATAGATATGCAGCGCTTCACGGTTAAAGGCAAGATCGTTTACTGTCACAGCGCGACTCGCTTTACCCAACCATGTTTATCTTCAATGGTTCCGTGTTGAATTCCAAGTAAGTGATTGCGAATCTGCATAGTGATAACGCCAGGTTGGCCATCGCCTGTCACCCAGGTGCCGAGCGCTGATTTTGCTTGGCCAACAGGAGATACAACTGCTGCAGTTCCGCAAGCAAAGATTTCAGTGATCTCTCCAGATTGCACACCTTCGCGCCAATCATCGATAGAGAGCATGACTTCATCAACTTTGTAACCGAGATCTTGCGCAACCGAGAGAATGGAATCGCGCGTAATTCCAGGAAGAAGTGTGCCGGTTAGTTTTGGAGTAATCACGGTGGCATCAGCGCCTTTACCTTTGACAAAGTAAAGGTTCATGCCGCCCATCTCTTCAATCCATTTGCGTTCTTTGGCATCAATCCAGACAACTTGGTCACAACCTTCTTTGGCAGCAGCCTTTTGTGCAACAAGAGAGGCCGCATAATTTCCACCGCACTTTGCTTCGCCGGTTCCGCCTTGAGCTGCGCGCACATATTCGGTAGAGATCCAGACAGATACTGCTTTAGATGGATCAAAGTAAGCGCCTGCAGGGGTTGCAATCAAAATGTATGTTGCTTTATTTGTTGGGCGAACGCCTAAACCAACTTCTGTCGCAATCATGAACGGGCGAATATAAAGTGATTCACCCACTTTTCCAGGTGTCCAACCAGCATCATGCTTAACAAGTGTGTGGATGGTTTCAAGAAATAGCTCTTCTGGCATTTCGGGAAGCGCTAAACGCTGCGCTGATTTAGCAAAGCGACGGGCATTTGCTTCAGGCCGAAAGAGTGCGATTCCACCATCAGGTTGGCGATAGGCCTTCATTCCCTCAAAGATTTCTTGGCCGTAATGAAATACTGCTGTTGCAGGATCTAAAGTAATTGGACCATACGCCTTCAGTTCTGGTTCTTGCCAGCCACCACTCTCAGTCCACTCGCAGACAACCATGTGATCGGTGTAGTACTTACCAAAACCACAGTTAGCAACTTTTTCTGCACGCTCTGCTGCTGGCACTGCATTGGGATTAAGAGTGATCTTCATTTATTTCACCAACTCAACCAGCGCTGCACCGATCTCGGTGGTGCCGCGTTTCTTATCTCCACGTGCTGCCAGATCTGCAGCTACCGCCTTTTCAACATCGCGCGCTGCATCGCTTAATCCAAGGTGATCGAGCATCATCGCAACTGACATCACAGTTGCAGTGGGATCTGCCAAGTTTTTGCCGGCAATGTCAGGAGCGGAACCGTGTACGGGCTCGAACATGGAAGGGAATTTGCCAGTGGGGTTGATATTGCCTGACGCAGCAAGTCCAATGCCACCACAAATTGCCGCTGCAATATCGGTCAAGATATCGCCGAAGAGATTGTCGGTAACAACGACATCAAAACGTTCTGGGTTGGTAACGAAGAACATAGATGCTGCATCGACATGCAAATAATCAGTTGTGACGTTGGGAAATTCTTTGGCTACCTCGTTAAAGGTGCGCGTCCAGAGACTTCCGGCGCGAGTAAGCACATTGTTCTTATGAACAAGGGTTAACTTCTTGCGCTCACGACTTGCAGCACGAGTAAAGGCATCGCGGATAACGCGCTCTGCACCACGTCGAGTGTTGAGCGATTCTTCCGTTGCAATTTCAGCATCAGTGCCCTGCGCTAAAACTCCACCTGCGCCAACGTAAGGTCCTTCGGTTCCTTCGCGTACAACCACAAAATCAATAGGTGCCTTGGTTGCAAGTGGGCCGGTTACGCCAGGCATTAACTTGGCTGGTCGCAAATTGATGTAATGATCAAAGGCGAATCGAATTTTGAGTAACAATCCACGCTCTAGAACTCCACTTGGAACAGTTGGGTCCCCTACTGCTCCGAGCAAAATAACATCAGCTTTCGCCAAATCTGCCAGAACTGAATCAGGGAGAACTTCTCCGGTTCGGTGCCAAAAACCTGCGCCTAAGTCGTAGTGAGTCTTGTTGAAACTCACTCCATACTTGGAAGCAACTGCATCAAGAACTTTTAGTCCTTCACCGACAACTTCAGTTCCGATTCCATCTCCGGGAATCACTGCAAGATTAATAGTGCGCGCCATTAGTTCACCAAAGTCACTGAACGAACGAGTTCTGCACCGATCTCTTTCTTGACGGCTTCGGTCACTGACTCAGAAACCGCAGAATCTACAGTGATTGCCATAAGCGCTTTTCCGCCAGCAGTTTCGCGTGCAACTTGCATGCCCGCAATGTTAATTTTGGCAGAACCAAGTGCATTACCAACGGCACCAACAACACCTGGCTTATCTACATAACGCAAGAAGAGCAGGTTGTCAGTTGGCGGAAGATCTAAATCAAAGTTATCGATTGCGATAATTTTTTCGACTTTACGGATACCCATCAGCGTGCCATCTACCTTGATTGATTTGCCATTGCTGAGAGCAGCGTGCAAAGAGATCATGCTGCGATATTCAGGGCTATCAGGTGTGGTTGTTACGTGAGATGTAAGGCCGCGTTCCTGCGCAAGACCTGGAGCGTTGACGTAAGTAACATCTTCGCAGCCGGATGCAACAAGTGCTCCTTTAAGCGCGCTGGTTGCAAGTACTGATGAATCATGGCCAGAAATATCACCTTTCACAGTGATATCGAGCGAGACTGGAGTTTCTCCAGCGAGTGCAGTGGCAATCTGTGCCATCTTTTCAACGAGTGGCAATGATGGGCGAATCTCATCGTGAATTGCGCCGCCTTTTACATTTACTGCATCAGGAACAAGTTCTCCAGAGAGCGCTTTGCGCACTGATACTGCAACAGCGATACCTGCGCGTTCTTGCGCTTCATCGGTTGAAGCACCAAGGTGAGGAGTCGCAACAACTTGATCTAATTGGAATAGTGGTGAATCTGTGCAAGGTTCCGTTGCAAAAACGTCTAGACCTGCACCAGCAACGCGACCTTCTTTAATTGCATCATAGAGAGCCGCTTCATCAAGAACTCCACCACGTGCTGCATTGATGATACGTACTGAAGGCTTTACCTTCTTGAGCGCATCGACACCAATCAAATTGGCAGTCTCTTTTGTCTTAGGCAAATGAATGGTGATGAAATCTGAGCGCTTTAATAAATCATCTAACTCGACGAGTTCAACGTCTAATTGCGCTGCTCGCGCAGGTTGTAGATATGGATCGTAAGCAATGATGTTCATACCAAAAGCCTGCATGCGGTGAGCAACCAGCTGGCCAATACGTCCGAAACCAACAACACCAAGTGTCTTCTCAAATAACTCAGCACCGGTGTATTTCGAACGTGCCCACTTGCCATTCTTTAACGCTGCATGTGCTGGTGAAACAAAACGTGCAGATGCAAGTAAAAGTGAAATAGCAAGTTCTGCTGCAGAGACAATATTTGAGGTTGGTGCATTGACGACCATGACTCCGGCCGCAGTTGCAGCAGGAATATCAACGTTATCGAGTCCAACTCCTGCTCGAGCGATTACCTTGAGTCCTTTAGCTGCTGCAATTGCCTCAGCATCCATCTTGGTGGCAGAGCGAATTAATACTGCATCCACTCCTGCACCAAGTGCTGCCAATAACTGCGCGCGATCTGCACCGTCGCAATTGCGCACTTCAAAATCAGGGCCTAACGCATCAAGCGTTGCAGCGCTGAGTTCTTCAGCAATTAAGACAACAGGTTTAGCCACGCGCCGCACTTCCCTCTTTGTAATCGTCTTTGTTGGTGTTCTTCATCCAGCTAAACATCTTGCGAAGTTCGCGTCCCACACCTTCGATGATGTGTGATTCACCTTTAGCGCGAAGCGCCTTAAATTCTGGAGCGCCAGCTTCTTGGTCATCAATGAAGCGCTTTGCAAATGCTCCTGATTGAACATCAGCAAGAACCGCCTTCATATTTTCCTTGACACGTGGATCAATGACACGTGGGCCTGAGATGTAATCTCCAAATTCTGCTGTGTCAGATACTGACCAACGCTGCTTTGCGATTCCGCCTTCATACATCAAATCAACGATCAGCTTAAGTTCATGCAAGCATTCGAAGTAAGCAACTTCTGGTTGGTATCCAGCCTCAACCAGAGTTTCAAAACCGTACATCACAAGTTGTGAAGCGCCACCGCAAAGAACTGCTTGCTCTCCAAAGAGATCTGTTTCAGTTTCTTCGGTAAATGTTGTCAAGATTCCACCAGCACGAAGTCCACCAATTGCCTTTGCATAAGAAAGTGTCAATGGCCATGCGCCACCAGTTGCATCTTGTTCGACTGCAACGATGACAGGGACTCCACGTCCTGCTGAATATTCACGGCGAACCAAGTGTCCTGGTCCCTTTGGAGCGACCATGCAGACATCAACATCTGCAGTTGGCTTAATGTAACCAAAACGAATATTGAATCCATGTCCAAAGAAGAGCGCATCGCCCTTCTTGAGGTTGGGAAGAATAGATTCAGAATAAATATGGCGCTGTACGTGATCTGGCGCCAAGATCATGATGACCGTTGCTTCCTTAACTGCATCTGCAACAGAAACAACGCGAAGACCTTCAGCTTCTGCCTTTGCGCGAGAAGGTGAACCTTCCTTAAGTCCAACGCGAACGTCGACGCCAGAATCACGCAGGCTGAGAGCATGCGCATGGCCTTGTGAGCCGTACCCGATAATCGCAACCTTGCGACCCTGGATGATTGATAGATCTGCATCCTCTTCGTGATACATCGTTGCCACGGTATTTCTCCTTTTGTTGGACCTTAGTTTTGGTAGTCGGGTTGGGTGTCGTGAATTACTTCGCTATCTCCAGTAAGTATTTCCTTAATAGAAATAACGCTGATCAACTTATCGAGCTGGGCAATTACCTGCTCGAGTGAGTGTCCTTCAACGCCCACCACGATGATCATCTTAGAAATTGCAGGGTTTTCAGTTGGACCAACATTGAGCGAATCAATGTTGAAAGCGCGGCGGGAAAATAATCCAGCAACGCGAGCAAGAACTCCAGGAGAGTTCTCTACAAGAACTTCGAGTGTATGTTGACGGCGCGCAGTAGTTGTCATTAGAGCTCCTGTGAATCCCAGTCAGGCGCAGTTGCACGCGCAATCATGATTTCATCATTAGAAGTTCCAGCTGCAACCATCGGCCACACCATGGCATCGCGATGAACGCGGAAATCAACAACAACGGGTTGGTCATTAATGGACATTGCCTTTTCAATGGTTTTATCAAGATCTTCTGGACGTTCGCAAGCAAGACCAACGCAACCCATAGATTCAGCCAACATTGGGAAATTAGGAACGCGCTTTGAATCCAAATTGGTATTGGAGTAACGACCTTCATAGAACAAGGTCTGCCACTGGCGGACCATTCCAAGTGATTCATTATTAATGATGGCAACTTTGATAGGAATATTATTAAGTGCGCAGGTCACAAGCTCTTGGTTTGTCATTTGGAAACATCCATCACCATCTATTGCCCACACTGTTGCATCAGGTGCACCAACTTTTGCACCCATCGCAGCAGGCACTGCATATCCCATAGTTCCGGCGCCACCTGAGTTGAGCCAAGTGCGTGGATGTTCGTAGGAAATAAATTGCGACGCCCACATCTGATGCTGTCCAACGCCTGCAGTAAAGATTGTTTCGCTGCCAGATATTTGGCCGATACGTTGGATCACATGTTGCGGAGATAGCGAACCATCTTCTGGTAGGTCATACCCAAGTGGATAGGTAGATTTCAATGAATTCATCTGGCGTAACCAGGTCGTTAAATCAGCGCGATTCTTAGCAAGTTCTGCCTGCAGCGCTGGAATAAGCGCCTTGATGGTCTCGCCAACATCACCGACAACTGCCACATCTGCGTGGCGATTCTTACCAATTTCAGCAGGATCGATATCTGCGTGAATGATTTTGGCATTTACTGCAAAGGTCGAAAGCTTTCCGGTAACGCGATCATCAAAGCGAGCGCCTAAAGTAATCAGCAAATCTGCTTTCTGAAGTGCAGTTACCGCAGCAACCGTGCCATGCATACCTGGCATACCCATATGGAGTGGATGTGAATCTGGGAATGCACCACGTGCCATCAGCGTCGTAACTACTGGCGCACCCAAAACTTCAACCAGCTGGCGAAGTTCTTTAGCGGCATTTGCTTTGATGACTCCGCCACCAACATAAAAAACTGGCTTTGCAGATTGCGCAATCAGCGCAGCAGCATCTCTAATTGATTGATTGTCAGGAACAACGCGCGGCTTATACCCTGCAAGATCAATGTGAGTTGGCCACTGGAATTTCGTCATCTTCTGCATTGCATCTTTGGCAACGTCAACCAGAACTGGTCCAGGACGCCCGGTTGTTGCAATATGGAAAGCCTCTGCAACCACGCTTGGGATTTGATCAGGATCAGTGACTAGATAATTATGTTTAGTAAATGGCATGGTGATGCCGCGAATATCTGCCTCTTGAAAGGCATCGGTGCCAATTGCTGCAGATGGAACTTGTCCAGTAATGGCAACGAGGGGAACTGAATCCATTGCTGCATCCATCAATGGAGTTACTAAATTGGTAGCACCTGGTCCAGAAGTTGCGATACATACTCCGGCCTTGCCCGTGACTTGCGCATAACCAGTTGCAGCATGTCCTGCACCTTGCTCGTGGCGCACCAGAATGTGGCGAATGGTGGAATCAAAGATCGGATCGTAAGCAGGAAGAATTGCGCCACCTGGTAAACCAAACATCACATCGACGCCAGCAGCTTCAAGGCTTTTCACCAATGAAGTAGCTCCTGTCATTTCGGTGCCGTTCGCTGTTGGAACGTGTGTTGCCATCTTCCTTCTCCTTTCTTCAATAAAAAAACCCTCAGAGATCTGAGGGCGCGCGTGACATTAAGGCACGCGCTATCGAATCACCACCACTGAAACCACTGCTGAACGGGTTGATTGCATGGGGTAATTCTCCAACGCAGTACCGCTATGCGTCAAGAGATGAGATGAACGTCTCAATAAATGGGACTTCAGCGGTTAGTCGCAGACTGCTCCACGCGATGCAGAGCCGACCAACTTCGAATACTTATGGAGAACGCCCCGTTGGTACTTATGTGGAAGCGGTTTCCATCCAGCTTTACGCGCTTCTAACTCAGCAGGGTCAACCAATAAATCAAGAGTGCGGTTTGGAATATCAATACGAATGCGATCGCCATCTTTCACAAATGCAATCGGACCACCATCAACAGCTTCTGGTGCAACGTGACCGACACATAAACCAGTTGATCCACCAGAGAAGCGACCATCAGTCAGCAGCAAAGTTTTTTTACCAAGCCCTGCACCTTTAATGGCGCCGGTAATCATCAACATTTCGCGCATTCCTGGTCCACCTTTTGGACCTTCATAGCGAATAACAAGTACATCGCCTTCTTTAATGGTTCCGTTTTCGAGCGCATCCATAGCGGCTTGTTCGCGTTCAAAGACTCGAGCTGGACCTTCAAAGGTATCGATACCAATTCCTGCTGTTTTACACACTGCACCATCAGATGCAAGTGAGCCACCTAAAATTGTGATTCCAATATCTTTCGACATCGGCTTATCGATCGGAAAGAGAACTGCACCATCTGCAAGCGGCGGATTAATGTCAGCTAAGTTCTCGGCCATAGTCTTTCCTGTAACCGTCAAGGTGTCGCCATGGAGATAACCAGCATCAAGCAAGATGCGAAGCACAACAGGGATTCCACCAACGCGATCTACATCTGTCATCACATATTTACCAAATGGCTTGAGATCTCCGAGCAACGGCACCTTTGACCCAATGCGATGGAAATCATCGAGTGAAAGATCTACCTCTGCTTCGTGAGCAATCGCGAGCAAATGGAGCACGGCATTTGTGGAACCACCAAGTGCCATCAAAATTGTGATGGCATTTTCAAATGCTTTCTTCGTCAAAATGTCGCGCGTTGTGATTCCTTGACGAATTAATTCGACAACTGCAGCACCTGACTTAATGGCATAACTATCGCGCCGGCGATCTACCGCAGGAGGCGCAGCTGATCCCGGAAGTGATAATCCAATTGCTTCGCCGATACTTGCCATGGTGTTCGCTGTGTACATTCCGCCACAAGCGCCTTCGCCCGGACAAATAGCGCGCTCAATTTGATCAACGCGATCTTGGGTAATTAATCCACGTGCGCATGCACCTACTGCCTCAAAGGCATCAATGATGGTGACATCTTTTCCATCCACTTGGCCAGGCAGAGTCGAGCCTGCATACACAAATACTGATGCGACATCAAGACGCGCTGCAGCCATCATCATGCCGGGAAGTGATTTATCGCAACCTGCAAATGTAACCATGCCATCAAGACGTTCTGCATTCATGACAGTTTCAACAGAGTCTGCAATGACTTCGCGTGAAACCAATGAGAAGTGCATACCTTCGTGGCCCATCGAAATTCCATCCGAGACAGAGATGGTTCCAAATTGCATGGGGAATCCACCAGCTTCGATGACGCCTTGCTTAGATGCCTTTGCTAGTCGATCAAGTGAAAGATTGCAGGGAGTGATTTCATTCCAAGATGAAGCAATTCCAATCTGTGGTTTTACCCAATCCTCATCGCCCATTCCAACTGCGCGAAGCATTCCGCGAGCTGGAGCACGTTCTAATCCATCAGTAACTAGACCTGAACGCGGTTTCATCTTCGACATTTGATAATCCTAACCTTGTCCTAAATGTTTCAACAATAACTCACGTACTCGCGCAGCATCTGCTTGGCCTTTTGTCTCTTTCATAACTGCACCAATTAATGCCCCCGCTGCAGGTAGGTGTCCCCCGCGAACTTTTTCAGCAGTCTCTGCTTGTTCAGCACACACTTTTTCAATAGCTGCCATGAGTGCGCCGTCATCGTTAACAACCTTAATTCCACGTTGTGCAACAACTTCAGCTGGAGTTCCTTCACCTGCAATAACTCCTTCAACTACTTGGCGCGCTAACTTATCGGTGAGTTCGCCCTTTGATACTAGTGAGACTAATTCAGCAACATCTACGGGCTTGATGGAGAGTTCGGCCACAGGTAGGTCTTTTTCATTTGCAATGCGTGAGATTTCACCTAACCACCAAGAGCGAGCTTTCGTGGGATCAGCACCTAATGAAACAGTCTCTTCAACTATGTCGAGAACATCGGCATTAATCATCGCTGCCATCTCTTTATCTGGCACGTTCCACTCTTGTTGCAAACGTTTGCGACGCACAGATGGTCGCTCCGGTAATCCAGCACGTAATTGTTCAATCCATGCTGCATCAGGTGTCACCGGAACTAAATCTGGATCTGGGAAATAACGGTAATCCTCGGCCTGCTCTTTCGATCTACCGGAACGAGTAAGACCAGTATCTTCTTGGAAGTGGCGCGTCTCTTGTTTAACTTTTTGACCAGCGTTCAGAAGTTCAGCGTGACGAATCATTTCACCGCGGATAGCGCGTTCAACTGAACGAAGCGAGTTAACGTTCTTGGTTTCAGAGCGAGTACCCAAAACATCAGAGCCAATTGGCTTTAAAGAGACGTTGGCGTCGCAGCGAAGTGAGCCTTGTTCCATCTTTACATCGGAAACTTTTAAGCCGCGCAAAATATCGCGTAATTCGGCGACGTATGCCTTTGCAACTTCTGGCGCGTACTTTCCGGTTCCAGGCACAATCTTGGTAACGATTTCAACGAGTGGAATACCAGCGCGATTGTAATCAAGCAGCGAATAATCAGCGCCGTGGATTCGACCGGTGGCTCCACCAACATGCAGTGATTTTCCGGTGTCTTCTTCCATATGCACACGTTCGATTTCAATGCGGAACTGCTTCGGGCCATCTTCTGTTTCAATTTCAACATCGACATACCCATCAAAACAGATGGGTTCGTCGTACTGAGAAATCTGGAAGTTCTTTGGCATATCTGGATAGAAATAATTCTTACGAGCAAAGCGGCTATACGGCGCAATCTTGCAGTTAAGCGCAAGTCCAATCAGAATCGTAGATTCGATAGCTTTTTCATTCACAACTGGAAGTGCACCTGGTAGCGCTAAGCACACGGGACAGGTTTGAGTGTTGGGTGCAGCTCCAAATTCGGTGGCGCACGAGCAGAACATCTTGCTCTTGGTATTTAACTCAACGTGAACTTCTAGCCCTAATACAGGTTCGTACTTTGCGACAACATCATCGTATGAAAGCGCCATTACTTCACTCCCCCAAGTGCAGGTGCTTTCGCCAATAATGGGCCGCCCCATTTCGAATTCAGTGCAGCTTCAAGTGCAGCACCCACTTGATAGAGGCGTTGATCTTGCATGGCAGGTGCCATGATTTGAAAACCAACTGGCAAATTATCTTCATCAGCAAGCCCTGCAGGCAGCGACATTCCACAAATTCCAGCAAGGTTTACTGGGATTGTTGCAACATCGCCTAAGTACATAGCCATTGGGTCATCAACTTTTTCACCAATTTTGTAGGCAGTTGTTGGCGCAGTTGGAGAAACCAAAACATCAGCTTGAGTAAATGCTTTGGCATAGTCCTGAATAATCAAAGTGCGGATCTTTTGTGCGCTACCGTAGTAAGCATCGTAATAACCGGATGAGAGTGCATACGTGCCCAAAATAATGCGGCGCTTTACTTCGCGGCCAAAACCTGCATCACGAGTTTTACTCATGACTGATTCTGCAGATGCACCTTGACCATCACCGGTTCGCAATCCATAACGCATGGCATCGAAGCGTGCAAGGTTGGAAGAGCACTCAGATGGAGCAATCAGGTAATACGCCGCTAACGCATACTCAAAACTTGGGCAATCAACTTCAACAATTTCGGCGCCTAAAGAAGCAAGTGTCTGAAGTGATTCATCAAAACGTGCCTGCACGCCCTTTTGATAACCCTCACCTTGTAATTGCTTGATGACACCTATCTTTACGCCTTTTACATCACCATTTCGCGCAGCGTGAACAACTGCAGGTACTGGGGCGCTGATGCTGGTGGCATCTTTAGGATCGTGTCCTGAAATGATTTCATGAAGGAGCGCAGTATCAAGAACGGTGCGACCGAATGGTCCTGCTTGATCAAGGCTTGATGAATATGCAATCAAACCAAAACGAGAAACTGCGCCATAAGTAGGTCGAACTCCAACGATTCCAGTAAGTGCAGCTGGCTGGCGAATAGATCCACCAGTATCTGAACCGATTGCAATCGGAGCTTCGTATGCACTTACTGCTGCTGCAGATCCACCCGATGATCCACCTGGAGTTCGTGACAAATCCCAAGGATTAAATGTTGGACCATAGCCAGAATTTTCAGTAGATGAACCCATCGCGAATTCATCCATATTTGTCTTTCCCACAATCACAACACCAGCTGCCTTTAACTTTGCAACCACAGTTGAGTCATAAGGGGGGCGCCACCCTTGCAAAATCTTTGATCCTGCAGTTGTTGGAACCCCTTGTTGGGTTAATACATCTTTGAGCGCGAGCGGAACTCCTGCAAGCGGCGACAAAGTTTGGCCACTAGCAATTTTTTCATCAACTGCTTGCGCTTGTGCCAATGCACCATCTGCATCAACATGGAGAAATGCTTTTACCTGCGAATCGACTTCGGCAATACGATCAAGATGAGCTTTGGTTAAATCAACAGATGAAATTTCTTTAGCCGCTAACGCTTTCGCCATTTCTGCAGCAGTTGCATGAATCATTCAGCTTCACCCAAAATCTGTGGAACTTGAAAACGCGATTCTTCTTGTGCGGGGGCGCCTGAAAGCGCTGCTTCTGGTGACAAGCTAGGAGCAACCACATCAGGCCGTGCCACATTTTCAAGTGGCTGCGGATGTGAAGTGGCTTTGACTCCACTCAGATCCACTTCCTGAACGCGAGCCACTGCATCAAGAATCATTCCAAATTGAGAAGAGAGTTCGAGTAATTCCGCTTCAGTCATCTCGATTCTGGCGAGAGCAGCAAGCTTGGCAACTTCATCACGCGAAAGGCTGCTCATAGCGGTGAGTCTATAAAAAGAAAGGTTTAACTGCGAATTTGGCCAGTGCCCGTGACAATCCATGTGGTGGTTGTCATTGCTTCGAGGCCCATTGGTCCACGTGCGTGCAATTTTTGATTTGAAATTCCAATTTCTGCACCGAATCCCATTTGCTCGCCATCGGTAAAGCGAGTGGAGGCATTGACCATGACAGCGGCGCAATCTGATAAGGCAATAAAGCGATCTGCATTCGCTTTATTCTCAGTAACTATTGATTCGGTGTGATTGGTTCCGTATGTAGCAATGTGATCTGCAGCTGCATCAACTGAATCCACAACTCCTACATTCATCTCGAGCACACCATATTCAGTCGACCAATTTTCAGAAGTTGCAAGAGTTGCTGATATTCCAAAAGCTTCGGCAACTTTGAGGGCTGTTGCATCACAGTGCAAAACAACGCCAGCATCAGAGAGCGCTTTCAGAGCTAAAGGCAAGAATGTGGGGGCAATCGCTTTATGAATCAGAACTGTTTCAGCGGCATTGCAGACACTTGGTCGATGTGTCTTTGAATTGATCAGAATAGGAAGTGCCTTTTCAAGATCTGCATATTCATCAATATAAACGTGGCAGACACCGGCACCTGTTTCGATTGTGGGAACACTTGCTTCATCGACAACCATGCGGATGAGAGAAGCAGAACCACGTGGGATAACAAGATCAACCAGGCCGCGCGCTGTAAGCAGGGCTTTCACTGTTGCTCGATCATCAGATGGAACTAGTTGAATCACATCAGGTGAAATCGAAGTTGCTTGAAGCGCATCGCGCATCACAGAAACTAAAATCTCATTGCTGTGACGTGCAGATGATGAACCACGTAGCAATGCAGAATTTCCTGAAGCAAGCAGGATGACAGCAGCATCCACTGTCACATTCGGACGTGCTTCATACACCATGCCGACAACGCCGAAAGGAACAGATACTTGTCTCAGTTGTAATCCATTGGGAAGCGTTGATTCGCGCAGCGTTTGTCCAAGTGGATCAGGAAGTGCTGCAACTTGGCGAGCCCCCGATGCAATCCCTGCAATTCGTTCATCTGTCAGCAAGAGTCGATCTTGCATCTGTGGGTGCATCTTCTCTTCGCGAGCTGCGGCTATATCAAGTGCATTTGCCGCCAAGATTTCGCTGCTGCGCTTTTCTATTGCCTGCGCAATTAATTCAAGTGCAGCTTTGCGATCAGCGCTCGATGCAGTCGCTAACGATCGCGCTGCTTTGCGTGCGCGTTTTGCTAGATCTGCAATGAGAGTATCGGCGCTCATAGGAGTACTAAATCATCTCGATGTACAAGTTCACGCTCATATTCTGCTCCAAGAGTTGCTGCTAACTCTTTAGTTGAACGACCAAGCATTTGTGGAATTTCTTCTGAGTCAAAGGCAACTAAGCCACGGGCAATAACGGTCCCTTGCTCTGAAACTAATTCGACAGTATCTCCAGAGATAAATTCACCTGAGACTGCGGTGACCCCAGCTGGTAAGAGCGAGACTCCCCTTTCGCGGATCGCTTTCACAGCGCCATCATCAAGGGTTAATCGCCCACGCGGAGTTGAAGCATGCGCGAGCCATAACAATCGTGAATTAGTTTTCGATGTATGTGCGGAAAAGAATGTTCCTTGATCATCTCGGGTAATTGACGTGTCGGCTTGAGCAAGCGAAGTCAGCAACATCGGAATTCCAGCGCTGGTTGCAATACGCGCTGCTTCAACTTTTGTCACCATTCCCCCGCTACCGACTCCGGCAGATCCTGCTCCACCAAGTGCGTTCACATCGATTTCGGTGACATCTGCTACATGATGAATGGGACGTGCACCTGATTGAGTTGGTGGCGCGTCATAAAGCGCATCAATATCGGAAATTAATACGAGTAAATCAGCTTGAATTAAAAGCGCAACCAGGGCTGCTAATCGATCGTTATCGCCAAAGCGAATTTCCTGTGTTCCGACAGTGTCATTTTCATTAATAATCGGAACGACACCGAGTGAAAGTAATTTTGTCAGGGTTTGTTGTGCATTGGCGTAATGGGAACGTCGCACCACATCCTCAGTAGTGAGTAGTACTTGAGATGAAATCACATTGTGGGCTTTAAATTTTTCACCGTAGTGTGCAATGAGTAAACCTTGTCCCACCGAGGCAGCAGCTTGTTGTGTTGCCAAATCGCGAGGACGAACCTTTAGGCCAAGTGGAGCAAGTCCTGCCGCGATTGCACCAGATGAAACCAGCACAACATCGGCGCCTTGTTTCTTAAAAGTCAGCGCAACATCAACCACTTTTTGTACTGCACGTGGATCAAGTTCGGCACCTGCTGAGCCGGTAAGCGAGGATGAACCAACTTTGATCACCACGCGACGAGCAGCGGAGATAGCAGCACGGCTCACTTGTCATCCTCCTC
>CALMJL010000028.1 GCA_937864425.1 uncultured Candidatus Planktophila sp. | reverse complement strand
GCAAATAATGGAGTTCGCGTTACTCCAACCGTTATTGCTGGGACCAGAGATGCATCGGGAAATTTCTCACCAAATAAGTCGCAAACTACTCAACGTGTGATCAGTGAAGATACAGCGATAAAGATGCGACTCATGATGGAGAATGTGGTTTCCGCACAAGGAACTGCACCTACGGCAGCGATTCCGGGATATCGCGTGGCAGGAAAGACTGGAACTGCAATGCGATACAACCAAAAGACTGGCGGATACAGTGGCTACACCGCATCATTTATCGGTTTTGCTCCTGCTGATGCGCCGCGCTATGTCATCAGCGTAACTTTGCAAGATCCACGTAATGGACATTACGGAGGAGCCCTTGGTGGTCCAGTATTTAAGAAAGTAATGACATTTGTGCTTCAATCAAAACATGTTCCACCTACAAATACAGTCGTGACACCAGTGGCACTGAATCGTGAAGAATTAGCCAAGCTCAAAGTCACTCAGGTAAGTAGCGAGAAGACAGGAACAGCAGGGCAATGAATCGTCCGATCCAAGAATTTTCGCTCACGCTCTCTCAGGTAGCGGAATTGATTGGAGCACAATTTTCAGGTGATGAGGTCAGAATCAATGGTGTGAGCCACATTGATTCCGAAGTAATTCCGGGAGATCTCTTTGCTGCAATTCCAGGTGCAAAATTCCATGGCGCCGAATTCATCCCATCTGCAAAGAAACGTGGAGCAGTTGCAGTGATTACCGATCATGCAGGTGCTCTGCAGTCAGCGGAACTTCCAACGCTCGTAGTGAATGATGTGCGAGGTGCTGCAGCGATAGCTGCAACATCGCTCTATCGATCGCCTATGCGCGATCTCGTCACCGTTGGTGTTACTGGTACCAATGGAAAAACCACTGTCACGACTCTTGTGCACCAACTATGCGCGCTAGCAGGCCGCGAAGGCGGATTGATAGGAACTGTAGAAACATGTATTGGTAACGAGCGATTAAAGAGCGTTCGAACCACTCCAGAAGCAACCGAGTTGCAAGCTCTTGCTGCAGTCATGCGGGAGCGTCATGTGCGGCAATTGGTGATGGAAGTTTCCAGCCATGCCCTTGCCATGGGGCGCATGAAAGGCAGCCATTTTTCTATTGCGGCTTTCACGAATTTGACTCAAGACCATTTGGATTTCCATCAAGATATGGATAGCTATTTTGCAGCAAAGTCTCTGCTCTTTACTCACGAATTATCTGATTTAGCGCTGATAAATATTGATAATCAATATGGAGCAAAACTTGCTCAGAACAGTGTGATTCAAAGAAAAACCATTTCACGCAATCAAACTTCAGCGGATTGGCATTTTTCCGAGCTCCATCCATCTTCACAAGGTTATGAGTTTGCCATCAGGGGACCAGGTGGAATTTTGATCGAGTCACGGACTTCGCTGGTGGGTGGTTACAACGCAGATAATCTTCTGATGGCTATTGCATTGGCTGTCGAGATTGGAATTGATCCCATTGAAATTGCTACACATGCTCCCTTTGCAATGGGCGCAGCTGGTCGCTTGCAAAGCATCTCGTTGGGTCAGCCATACAAGGCGCTGGTTGATTATGCGCATTCTCCTGATGCAGTCAAAAATGTACTCAACGCAGCGAGAGAATTTACAACTGGAAAAATCATTGCAGTTCTTGGATGTGGTGGAGACCGCGATGCATCAAAGCGTCCGCAGATGGGAAGAGCTCTTCTCGAAGGCTGCGATATCTCTATATTTACCAGTGACAATCCTCGATCAGAGAATCCAGCGCACATTCTGGAGGAGATGACAACTGGATTATCCATTCAAGCGCCATCACAAATAATTTCTGATCGGGCAGAGGCGATTGCCTATGCAGTCAGGTGCGCCAAACCCGGTGATTCAATTTTGGTTCTTGGAAAAGGCCACGAGCAAGGCCAAGAAATGAGTGGAAAAATTGTAGATTTTGATGATCGACTTGTTCTGGCCGCTGCTATTGAAGGCACATCATGATTGCGTTAAAAGCCTCTGAGATTGCCACCATTGTTGGCGGCACATTACATGGCGACGATATTGAGGTAGTTGCGCCCCCTGTCATCGATTCGCGCAGCGCAACTGCAGGATCTTTATTTATTGCATTTAAAGGCGAACATGTCGATGGCCATGATTTTGTTAGTGACGCGCGTTCACGCGGAGCTGTTCTCACGTTGGCAGAGCGCGCTGTAGAGACGCCTTATGTGCTTGTATCAGATTGTGTATCAGCTTTAGGTGCATTGGCTCATGAAATCCGTAAGCGATTGACCAGTTTGACGGTAATTGGAATTACCGGTTCTCAAGGTAAGACAACTACGAAAGAACTACTTGCATCTGTGTTATCAAACCACGCTCCAACGGTTGCTCCCAAAGGCAACTTCAATAATCAAATAGGAGCACCACTTTCTTTACTCGAATGTAATGAGACTACGCGTTATTGCATCGTGGAAATGGGAGCGCGACACCCAGGCGATATTGCACACCTATGTCGGATTGCAGAGCCAAATATTGGAGTCGTCCTTCGCGTGGGCACTGCGCATATAGGAGAATTTGGTTCACAAGAAGCTATTGCAAAAACAAAATCAGAATTGATTAGTTCTCTCAATCCCTCTGCAACTGCAATTCTTGGTACGTATGATGAATTCACGCCTGCGATGTCGGCGCTACACCAAGGAAAAGTGATGACATTCGGCGAAAAGCAAGGATGCGATGTGCGCGCAACAGATGTTGAAATCCGCGAAGGGCGGGCACACTTTGATTTGGTTACTCCAGAAGGTCGAACTTCTATAGGGCTTCGAATTATTGGCTTACATCAGGTTGCTAATGCTTTAGCAGTTGCAGCGGTCGCATCTGCTTTGGGATTAACTCTTGATCAGATTGCAAGTGGCCTCGCTACAGCAGAATCACATGCAAAATGGCGGATGGAAATCTCAGAGCTGGATTCATTAGTTCTCATTAACGATGCATATAACGCAAGCCCTGAAGCAATGTCAGCGGCCTTACAGACTTTGGTTCATTTCGCTCAAGAACGTGGGGGAGAATCATGGGCTTTCCTCGGAAAAATGCATGAACTCGGCGAGTCATCACCGCAAGACCACGCCACCATTGGCACCCTTGCCTCAGATTTATCGATTGATCATTTGGTCTGTGTGGGAGCGCCGGAGTATGCAGGTGCCATTCCATCTGGAAGTCAGACCACCGTGCATCAGTGCGCTGATAAATTTGCTGCGGCTGAATTAGTGAACGCTATGAATGAGGGAGATGTTGTGTTGGTGAAGGCATCTCGCTCCGAAAAACTCGAAGAACTCGCACAACTCATCACTGAGAAATGGCAAGCACGCACCGAGGGCGCCGCAGATCGCAATAATGGAGGTAAAACTTCATGAAGCTCATTCTGATTGCTGGAGCACTCGCTCTGTTCTTCTCGCTTTTCGGAACACCTGCCTTGATCAAAGCGCTAGCACGTCGAGGTTATGGTCAATTCATTCGTGATGATGGTCCTTCTTCACATCACACAAAACGAGGCACCCCCACCATGGGTGGCATTATTATTATTTTTGCAACAGTGGCAGGGTACTTCTTGGCTCACCTGGTCACGCAAAAACCAGTAACAGCTTCCGCACTTTTGATTATCGGATTAGTTTTTGGACTTGGCTTAGTTGGATTTGTCGATGATTATCTAAAAATATCTCGTCAGAATTCACGTGGAATTAGTGGTAAGTCAAAGATACTTGGACAAATATTTTTTGCTTCCGCATTTGGCTATCTGGGTCTTCAGTTTCCCGATGGGGATGGGCTCACACCTATTTCGCAGAATCTCTCAACTGTAAGAGACACCGGAATCACTCTCGGAGTTGTTCTCGTAATTATTTGGATCGCTCTCATGATTACCGCAACGAGCAATGGAGTGAATCTCACCGATGGGTTAGATGGTTTGGCTACTGGCGCTTCCGTGATGACATTCTTGGCATTTGTACTTATTGGTGTGTGGGAATTTAGCCAAAGTTGTGCAGTTGCATTGACGGAAAATTGTTACAACGTACGCGACCCACTTGACCTTGCGGTATTGGCCGCTGCATTTGCTGGTTCCTGTACTGGTTTTCTATGGTGGAATGCATCGCCTGCAAAGATATTTATGGGAGATACCGGCTCGCTCGCGCTGGGCGGGGCGCTGGCAGGTCTTGCTGCTTCGCTTCGAGTTGAATTACTTCTCATTCCACTCGGTGGACTCTTTGTCATCATCACACTTTCCGTTGCTCTTCAAGTGATCTATTTCAGAGTAACTGGGGGCAAACGCCTTTTCAGGATGGCACCACTTCAACATCATTTTGAATTAAAGGGCTGGGGAGAAGTCACCATTGTTTTGCGGTTTTGGATTATTGCAGGGCTCTGCGTTGCGCTCGGTCTTGGACTCTTCTACACCCAATGGGTGGCTGGGTAGCCGTTTATGGCGCAAGAGCTCTATCGAAATTTCGCAGGATTACAGATCTGTGTTGCAGGTGCTGGCGTAACAGGCATTGCATGTGCAACGGCACTTCGAAAAAGAGGTGCAGAAATTACTCTCATCGATGACCATGTTTCGAAAGCTTCTGATTTCGATGTCGTTTCACCAGAAAAGATTGTAATTTCAGACTTTGACCGATTGTTAATTTCACCGGGTTGGAAAGAAGATCATCCCGTCATCCAAAAGGCACGTGCCGCAGGGGTAGCTCTTATCAATGAAATTGATTTGGCGTGGAGCCTTAAAAAACCTGCACAGAAATGGATTGCCCTTACGGGTACTAACGGAAAGACCACTACTGTCGAACTTGCTGCATCCATGCTCAGAAAAGGCGGCGTGGCTGCGCAAGCATGTGGAAACGTTGGAACAACCGTTATAGAGACAATTGACTCATCTGATGACTTTCAATATTTGGTGCTAGAACTTTCATCATTTCAACTACATTGGATGGAAGATGCCGCATTTTCTGCAGTGGCAATTCTCAATATTGCGCAAGATCACATTGACTGGCATGGAAGTTTTGAATCGTATGCTCAGGCAAAATTATCAATACTCGACAGAGCCACCACCGGAATTCTGAATGGAGAAGACCCCGAAATTGTCCATCGCTCGACGCATTGGCAAGGACAGAAAGTTTTTTTCACCTTAGATACTCCTGGCCCCGGTGAACTTGGAATAGTTGAAGAATTACTCGTAGATCGCGCTTTTGTTTCGAATCCGCAAGAAGCAGCAATGATTGCTGAATTAATAGATGTACAACCTCTGGTTCCCCACAATGTAGCCAACACTTTGGCAGCGGCTGGCTTGGCGCTAGCAGCTGGTGTGCCTCACGAATCTATACGCAGCGCGATTCAAGAATTTTCGCCAGGTCGTCACCGCATTGAAAAGATTCATGAGGCTGATGGAATTATCTGGATTGATGATTCCAAAGCTACTAACCCACATGCCGCGGGAGCATCGATTATGTCTGCGCTCTCGGTTGTCTGGATTGCAGGTGGGCTAGCTAAAGGCGCAAAAATGGGAGATTTAATCGAGCGGGTTAAAGCACGAGTACGAGCAGCGATATTGATTGGCCATGATGGAGAGATGATTGCAAATGAAATTCGAAATCGCGCTCCACATATCCAGATTGAGTTGATTAATCCTCCTTCCCAATACATTAAAGGCGGAGCTGACAACTCTCTTATGGAAGAAGTTGTCACAGTTGCGAAAAAGTATGCAGTATCTGGAGACACCGTCTTATTGGCTCCTGCCTGCGCCTCGATGGACCAATTTATTTCTTACGCCGACCGTGGTGAAAGATTCAAATCAGCAATAACGAAAGTAGTCATCAATGGCAATTAAAAACCGCGAGAGGTTGCTCTCAAAGCCCGTCAATAACTTCTACATGCTTCTGATTAGCGGTGGAGCGTTAGTTTTCCTCGGGCTAATCATGGTTTTTTCCGCGTCTTCAATACATGCGATCGACTCTCAAGGAAGCGTTCTCTCCATCGTTCTCCGTCAACTTTTCTTTGTTGCCGTTGCGCTGCCATTTGCTTTTTATCTATCGCGTCTTTCCGTAGCCAAATGGGAGATAGTTGCCCGCTTTGGCTTTCTTTTCTCTTTGGCGCTTCTAGGTGTTTTGTTGATACCTGGGGTTGGCAAAACTGTGAAAGGAAATACCAACTGGATTGATTTAAAGTTTTTTGATGTACAACCCAGTGAATTTGCTAAATTTTTAATGATCTTATGGGCGGCGCGGCTATTAGCGCGCAAGGAAAATGCGGGGCGATTAACTTTCAATGTCTTTTCCCTGCTCGCTCCTGCCTTTGTGGTGATTCTGGGCTTAGTCCTTGTGGGGCACGATTTAGGGACTGCCTCCGTTATTGCCGCGATTTTGGCAGGGTTACTTTTTATCTCTGGAATTCGATTACGTGTATTAGGTTGGATATTTGCTGCAGGAGCTCTCGCGCTTGCTTATTTCATTGCAACTGC
Source organism: uncultured Candidatus Planktophila sp. (assembly GCA_937864425.1). GTDB lineage: Bacteria > Actinomycetota > Actinomycetes > Nanopelagicales > Nanopelagicaceae > Planktophila. The sequence continues at coordinate 10,499 of CALMJL010000028.1, read as the reverse complement.
TGATTATCGTGTGCGCCGACTGACTGTCTTTCTTAACCCTTTCTCTCCTGAAGATTACAAATTTGCAGGGTGGCAACCCGCACATAGTTTGTTAGGCCTTGCAAGTGGTGGATTATTTGGTGTTGGACTTGGCGGCAGCCGTCAGAAGTGGGGAAATCTCGCTGAAGCACACACCGACTTTATTTTCTCAGTCATTGGCGAAGAGTTAGGACTTGTTGGAACATTGTCAGTATTGCTTCTTTTGGGAGCGCTGATCTACTCGATTTTTAAAATTTCATTACGAGCAGAGCAACCATTTATAAGATTTGCTTGTGCAGGGATTGGATGTTGGATTTTTATTCAATCATTCTTGAACATCGGTTCGGCAACCAGTGTGCTGCCAGTTGTTGGAGTCACTTTGCCACTTATCTCTTATGGTGGATCTGCACTTGTTGCCACTCTCTGTGCAATTGGCTTTGTTGCAGGTGCAGCACTTCGTGATCCAGCAGTTCGGTCAGAGCTGATGAAGAAGCGTCGTGCATGAAGATTGTCGTAGCGGGTGGAGGCACAGCCGGGCATGTTGAGCCAGCACTGGCAGTTGCACACACCTTTCAACAATCTCATCCAGATGCAGAAATTCTCTTTCTTGGTACACGTTCTGGCCTCGAAACGAGATTAGTTCCAGAAGCAGGTTTCGCATTACGTCTTATTCCAAAAGTCTCATTTCCGCGCACGCTCAATATCAAGGCTGTCCTATTTCCTTTTACATTTGCGAGTGCGATTGTTCGATCACTTCAAGCGATACAAGGTGCTGATTTAGTCATTGGTTTTGGCGGGTATGTGAGCACTCCGGCTTATGTCGCCGCAGCAATCAAACGAATTCCAATCGTGATTCATGAAGCAAATGCCAAGCCAGGATTAGCGAATCGTTTTGGTGCTCAGCTCACTCCTTATTGCGCAATTTCTCACCCCATATCTCGTGGAAAATTGAGCAAGGCGCTACTCACAGGAATTCCGCTACGTTCAAATATCGCTCGCGCCTTTGAAGGGGCATCAGAGAATTGGGAGAGCGCACGCGAGAATGCGAAAAAATCTTTGGGATTTCTAGCAACAGAACCACTTTTCTTTATCTTTGGAGGATCGCTTGGATCAAAGGCGTTAAATGATGTGATAGCTGCGGCTCACCTTGAGCTCGCAGCGCGCGGCATCAACATCCTGCATGGTGTTGGGTCAAATAATCCACTTCCTACCAGCTCGGCCAAATACCTCCCACAGAGCTACATCACGGATATGGCAACTGCATATTTGGCGGCAGATGTTGTTATTTCGCGAAGTGGTGCAATCACTTGCTCTGAAGTTGCCGCACTCGGTAAGTACGCACTCTTTATTCCGCTCCCGATTGGCAATGGCGAACAAGAGCTCAATGCCGCAACATTGGTGGCGCAAGAGCGTGCTGAGATTGTTCAACAGAAAGATTTCACTGCACCTTGGCTGATTGCAAATGTGGATCGAATCTTGCGACGAAGTAGCGCTGCACATCCCGCAGGATCAGATCGAGATCTCACTGCGGCATCTAAGATTGCAGCGCTCATTGAGCATGCGCTAAGCGGAGGTAAATAAAGTGGATACGCTCCAAGGTCAGAAGATTCACTTTATTGGAATCGGCGGATCTGGCATGAGCGGTCTAGCTCGAATTGCATTAGCAGACGGAATATCTGTGAGTGGATCTGATGCGAAAGAATCCTCAATTCTCTCGGCCTTGGCAGCACTTGGTGCACGGGTGTATTCACATCATGAAGCAGCGCATGTAGAAGGTGCAGATTGCGTCGTTTATTCAACTGCAATAAGTGCCAGCAATCCTGAAATGGCTTATGCCGTAGAACGTTCAATCCCAATATTAACGCGCGCCCAAGCGCTTGCTCTGCTCATGAAAGGCTCTAAAAGTATTGCTGTAGCAGGAACACACGGAAAGACAACAACGTCCTCCATGATGACAGTTGCGCTGCAGACATGTGGGTTAGATCCATCATTTGCTATTGGTGGAACAGTGACTTCATCTGGTGCAAATGCTCATCGTGGCACCGGAGAGTATTTTGTTGCAGAGGCAGATGAATCAGATGGTTCATTTGTAGCCTATCGACCACATGCTGCAATCGTGACCAACATTGAGCATGACCATGTTGATTTCTTTCATACTCCTGAAGCGGTCACAGAAATATTTGAAGAATTTGCTGCCACGATTTCAAGCGATGGTTTTCTGATTTATTGTGCTGATGATTCAGGTGCTCAACAGTTAGGTGAATCGCTCCTTGCCTGCACACCAGTTTCTTACGGAACTACCGAGGGTTCTGATTTAGTGGTGGATCAGATTCTTCTTAAACCCATGAGCTCTTCTGCTCGCGTCATCTGGAAGGGTCGGGTGGTCGGAAATCTCGAGCTTCAGGTTCCGGGCCATCACAATATTCTCAATGCTGCCGCATGCTTAGCGATGGGTTTGACGCTCAATTTACCTGCCCAACAGTTATTGGAAGGTCTTCACAATTTCAGCGGTGCTGGTCGCCGTTTTGAATTGAAGGCAACCGAACATGGAATCCGGATTATTGATGATTATGGACACCATCCCACTGAGATTGCAGCGACACTGAAAGCAGCACGACTTTATGCAGGAGAAGGTCGAGTCATTGTAATTTTTCAGCCTCATAGATATTCGCGAACACAAGCTTTCCTCCCTGAATTTGCTCAATCTTTAGATTTGGCAGATGACGTGACGCTGCTAGAAATTTATGCGGCTAGCGAAAAACCAATTCAAGGAGTGTCTTCTCAACTGATTGCAAACTCTATGAAGCATGGCACGTACCTACCCAACTTTATGGAAGCCGCTGATCGGGTCATTGAACTTGCCCAACCTGGGGACGTAATTTTTACGCTTGGTGCAGGCGACGTAAATTCACTTGCTCCGATTATTGCCGAGGGTTTGCAACGTCGATTTGCATAAAATGAAACGAACACACCTGTACACGGGAGTTGCAGTACTTACCTTTGCTGCACTTGCCTATCTACTTGCGTGGTCATCTATTTTTTCGGTGAAGTCAGTCTCAATTGTTGGCGCTCCAACACAAGAAAGCCAAGCGCTCGTTCTTCGACTTGTTGATGTCGAAAAGAATCTGCCTTTGGCCAGAGTTGAACCACGAGCTATTTCTCGTCGCATTAGCGCTATTGATTGGGTTGAGAAGAGTTCAGTCTCTCGGAATTGGTTTCGCGGAACTGTGAAAGTCACTCTCTCGCCTCGAAAGCCGATCGCATATTTCAATGGAAAGACTTTGGATGCCACAGGTAAAGTTTTTCTCCTGCCAGGCTTTACCGGCGCCACACTTCCTGAGGTCAGCAGTCCGCGCCCTTCCCTTGGCCTTGCGGCAATAAATCTCTTTGAGGCGCTGCCATCCGAGGTACAGCGGACTGTGATCTCACTCGATGCCACAAATGAAAGCAGCTTTAACCTTCGAATTCTCCGAGATGGACGAGCAATCTCAATAAGCTGGGGAAAGAACGAGCAAAATGAATTGAAATTGAAGGTGATTGATGCCTTATTGGCAAAACCTGAAAATAAGAAGATCCAAAGAATCGATGTCAGTGCACCCCATGCACCAATAGTGAAATAACGAAATAGATTTATCTGCGATATTTTTATATCAACGCTTTGCCGTAAATTGTTAGAAATTAGTTCGTGGCGGTCTTTGATTACCGCACGTAATCCGCATACCTTGCGCGCACAACATTTAGATAGAAATGTAATTCTCAAGTTGAGGTTTACAGTTCTAAAGGAGGACTCACGTGGCTGCTCCACAGAATTACTTAGCTGTCATCAAAGTTGTCGGCATTGGCGGCGGCGGAGTAAATGCAATCAATCGAATGATTGACGTTGGATTAAAAGGCGTTGAGTTCATTGCAATTAATACAGATGCACAACATTTATTAATGAGTGATGCAGATGTAAAACTAGATATCGGTCGTGCATCAACAAAAGGATTAGGTGCAGGAGCTGCTCCTGAAAAAGGTCGTCAAGCTGCAATTGATCACACTGAAGAGATTGAAGAAATTTTGCGTGGCGCTGACATGGTCTTTGTTACAGCAGGCGAGGGTGGCGGAACCGGAACAGGTGGAGCACCAATCGTTGCAAAGATTGCGCGCGATTTAGGCGCACTCACTATTGGTGTAGTAACCAAGCCATTCTCATTTGAAGGAAAAATTCGTGCAAGACAAGCAGAAGAGGGAATTGAACTTCTTCGCGAACATGTAGATACGCTCATTGTTATTCCAAATGATCGTTTACTTGCAATTTCTGATCGGGCAATCACCGCTGTTGATGCATTTAAGAGTGCAGATCAAGTTTTACTTTCTGGTGTCCAAGGAATTACCGAAATTATTACTCAACCAGGTTTAATCAACCTAGATTTTGCCGATGTTAAAACTGTTATGACTGATGCAGGTTCTGCACTCATGGGAATTGGATCTGCTCGCGGTGAAAATCGCGCAACTCGTGCAGCAGAACTGGCAATTTCTAGCCCACTCCTCGAAGCTTCCATTGATGGTGCGATGGGTGTCTTGCTTTCGGTAGCAGGCGGTTCTGATTTAGGCCTCTTTGAAATCAATGAAGCGTGTGAACTTGTACAGGCAGCTGCCCATCCTGATGCTCGCATCATCTTTGGTACCACTATCGATGATGCACTAGGAGATGAAGTTCGCATCACCGTCATTGCAGCTGGCTTTGCAGGTGGTCAACCCAAAAAAGTAGAGATGCCTGTCATTAATGCCAGCACTCTTACTGGAAATGCAGATCCGATTCCCGTGAATGACCCACTTGCAGTGGCGCTTGATCTTGATGCTCCATCTCCTCGCAAACGAGTAACTTTCGAAGATCTCGTTGCCGAAGATGACATTGATGTTCCAGATTTCATGAAATAACTTGTAAGGCGCGTGGCCTTCTGATGCAGCACTTTTCTGATCGCCACGGTGGAGTAAGTGTGGATCAATTTGCTTCTCTCAATGTGGCATTTCATGTAGGAGATGACCCAGAAAAAGTTGAAAAGAATCGCTCCAAGATTGCTGCAACTCATGGCCCATTGCAATACATGAATCAAGTACATGGAAATCGTGTAGCAATCATTGAGGGCATCACAGACGAAACCCCGACAGCAGATGCTCTTGTTACTGGGATTCCAGGCATTGGATTGGCAGTGATGGTTGCTGATTGCATTCCTTTGCTATTGCGCTCACCTGAATCCGTTGCTGCGGTACATGTAGGAAGACGCGGATTGGTGAATGGGGTAGCACTGCACACGCTCTCTGCAATGAAAGAGATGGGTGCTACAGAAATTAGCGCCGAGATCGGTCCTGCCATCTGCGGAGAATGTTATGAAGTATCCGAAGAGATTTATCAAGAAGTGGTACAGCTTCATCCAGCAGCTGCGGCGCACACTCCACATGGAACCAAGTCACTTGATCTACCCAAGGCGCTCACGGTTCTCTTGCAGCGCGAATCTGTTGCAGTAAAAAATCTCAATATCTGTACTCGTGAAAGCGATCAACATTTTTCTTATCGACGAGACGGTCAAACTGGCCGCCAGATCGGAGCCATTTCATTATGAGCCGTAGCGCTGAATTAGCAGCCAACTTGGCCGAGGTGAAGAGTCGAATCTTGCGACCAGATGTCACTCTCATAGTTGTGACAAAGACTTATCCGTTAAGTGATGTTGAAATTTTGCGCGATTGTGGAGTTGAAAATTTCGGCGAAAATCGCAGTGATGAGGGATTAGTCAAAGCCGAGGGGGTCAAGGCGCGTTGGCACTATCAGGGAGAAATTCAAAGCCGGAAGATTAAGGAAATTGTGCAATGGGCAAACTGTATTCATTCACTCGATGATGCCCGTCATGCTGAGAAAATCAGCGCAGCTGTTACTACACCGATTGATGTATTTCTTCAGCTCTCACTCGATGGAGATTTGGCACGAGGGGGAGTAGAACTTGATGAATTGTTGCTACTGGCAAATAAAGTGATGCAACTTCCCCGGATAAATTTGCTGGGAATGATGTGCGTCCCACCCGTTGCTGAAGATCCAGAGAGAGCCTTTGCAAAAATTGCTCAAGCACATCAGCGATTTATCGCGGAATTTCCAGATTCACCGGCGCTTTCTGCTGGAATGTCGGGGGACTTTGAAATTGCCATCGCTCATGGTGCGACACATATTCGGGTGGGCAGTTCAATCCTCGGTCCGCGCTCCTACCACTAGTAACCTTTGATACATGTCTGCACTCAATAAAATGATGGGCTTTCTCGGTCTCGTTGATACCGATGAAGAAGCCACCGTTGCACAGGTCCCTCAGCGCACTCCCATTTCACGACCATCTCGTGATCGCAATGGAGTGACAGTCATTGGCGCACCAGTAACGTCTCCAGCAGTTGCACAACAACCAGCACTTATCGAAGAAGGTTCTTACAACATTATTTCGTTGCAACCACGTTCATACTCAGAAATGCGCAAAGTTGGAGAACATTTCCGTGAAGGAAATCCTGTCATCATCAACCTTGATGACACCGAAGAGAGCGAAAGAAAACGCCTTGTTGACTTTGCCAGTGGATTAGTTTTTGGTTTGCAAGGAAGAATTGAAAAAATTAGTTTACGAGTTTTTCTTCTCTCTCCAGCAAATGTGAATGTGAGCAATGAAGATAAAACTGCTGCACAAGCATCGTTTTTTAATCAGAGCTAACACCCATTAATGCTTAAGTCAGTTCTTCTCCAAATTATTGGGCTTTTTAAGTTAGCCCTCTTTATTCGAATCATCATCGATTACGTGCGTATGTTCGCGCGCAATTGGCGACCAAACTCATTTCTGCTAGCGATTTTTGAGGTCATCTATACAGTCACCGATCCACCGATGCGATTTGTGCAGCGTTTTGTACCGCCTCTTCGATTAGGTGGAGTTGCCCTAGATCTCTCATTCATCGTTTTACTTATCGCTGCAAATATTGCACAAACTCTCATACGCAGCTTTCTGTAATTTCAGAGCAACTACGCTCGTGTGAGCGATATTCCAACTCCCAGTTCATTTGATTCTGGCTGCAACGATCCATCAAGCGTGAAAGATGTCGCCAAAACTTCATCGCAGATATGTGAAGCTGCTGATTCAATAGTTGGAATTAACTCCTTAGGAGCGCTCCATGTCAGTTGAATCCGGTCTGAGATATCAAAACCATCGCTCTTTCTACGCTCCTGCACAATGCGAATGAATTCACGTACATTTCCAGCGGCGATGAGTGCTGGTGTAAGCGTTAAATCAAGCGCCACGCTCTCGCCATCATGACTTGCCACCATCCAGCCACTTCGAGGAACCTCTGTTACCACCAAATCTTCCAAAGAAATGTTGAAGCTCCCGATTGTCGCTGATGGCTCTGTGCGTAATTTGCGAACCAGAGCAGGTGCATCAGCAGCCTGGATTAATTGAGCAACTTCTTGAACTGCTTTGCCATATTTAGCACCGAGAGATTTAAAGTTTGCCTTGATTGAAATATCCACTAAATCACCATCTGCATGAGCGATATCTTGCAAATTGTTTACATTTAATTCATCAGCGATCTGTGCCTTCATCTCTTCCGGTAGCGCAGCCCACCCTTGCGCAGAAATGAGGGCTCGCTCCAAAGGTTGACGGATTTTGATTCCAGACTCAGCTCGTGCCGACCTGCCTAGTTCCACAACGCGACGAGTCATGGCAACTTGTTCGTTGAGCACTACGTTGATTGCAGTTGCATCAGCAATCGGAAAATCAGCTAAGTGAACAGAAGTTTCGACAGCAGGGTTGGCAATTCGTACCAATTCTTGCCACGTGTGTTCTGCGATAAAGGGAACCATGGGTGCAAGTAACTTGGTGAGCGTCACCAAACATTCATGTAATGTGCCAAGCGCTGCGACATCCCCGTCCCAAAAACGTCGACGTGAACGTCGTACATACCAATTCGAAAGATCGTCGATAAATCGAGCAAGTTCTCGACCAGCAGTTTGCGAGTCAAAATCTGCATACGCCTTATCCACTGCTGTAATCAAAACGTTGAGCTCGCTTAAAATCCAATGATCGAGAACCGTTCTTTTCTCCTTCGGTGGAGTCTGGGCGAGTTCAAACTGTGAGGCAGATGCATAGAGTGCATGGAAAGAGATGGTGTTCCAGAATGTAAGAAGCGTCTTTCGCACAACATCAGAAATTGCTTCATGACCAACACGTCTTGCAGCCCAGGGAGAACCTGCGGCAAGCATGTACCAACGGACCGCATCGGCTCCATGTTGGTCCATGAGGGACATTGGCTCGAGAACATTTCCAAGGTGTTTACTCATTTTGCGACCATCTTTATCAAGGATGTGTCCAAGGCAGAGCACGCTCTTATAGGAACTTTGATCAAAAACTAAAGTTCCAATGGTCATGAGTGTGTAGAACCAACCACGTGTTTGATCAATTGCTTCGCAGATAAAGTCGGCGGGATATGCGGCCTTAAACTTTTCAACGGACCCTGGCTTATGTGGATAGCCCCACTGTGCAAAGGGCATAGCGCCAGAGTCATACCAGCAATCAATGACTTCAGGGACTCGATTCATTATCGAGCCACATTCTTTACAGGCGAAGGTGATGTCATCTACAAACGGTCTATGTGGGTCAAGTGTGCTGAGATTTTTGCCAGCAAACGACCCTAACTCTGCTAAAGATTCAACGCAGATTTCATGTTTATTTTCACAGCGCCAAATGGGTAGCGGAGTTCCCCAATAGCGATTACGCGAGAGCGCCCAATCGATATTGTTATTGAGCCAATCTCCATAACGACCAGTTTTAATGGTTTCTGGGTGCCAATCCGTCTTACTATTTTCACGGATCAATTCATCTTTTATAGACGTGGTACGGATATACCAAGATGGTTGTGCATAGTAAATCAGCGCAGTGTGGCAACGCCAGCAATGAGGATAAGGGTGCTCATAGGGGAGATGCTTGTAGAGCGCGCCACTTTTCTTAAGTTCTTTCACTAATTGTTTATCTGCCTCTTTAAAGAAAGTTCCACCAACGACAGGCACATTGGGTAGAAATGTTCCATCTGCCGCAATGGGATTCACTACTGGAAGTCCATAAGAGCGACAGACCTGCAAGTCGTCAGCTCCGAAAGCAGGGGATTGGTGCACTAAACCAGTTCCATCTTCGGTGGTCACGTAGGTAGCAAGAACAACAAAATGAGAATCTGGAATCTCAACATAATCAAAAGGTCTTTGATACGTGATTCGCTCGAGCTCTCTGCCCTTCATTTTCTTGATGACAGTGTGCTCACCAGCAACAGCCGAGAGCAGCGGCTCTGCGACAACCAAGACCTCGGCGACGTCATCGACAACAGTCTTTACGACAACATAATCGACATCTGGGTGGGCAGCGATTGCAGTATTGGAAACCAGCGTCCATGGAGTGGTGGTCCATACAAGAAGCGCTGCTCCCACATCAGCGAGTTCACCTGATGTAATGGGGAAGCGAACATAGACCGAAGGATCCGTAACGGTTTCGTATCCTTGTGCTAATTCATGATCGGATAGACCAGTTCCACATCGCGGACAATATGGCGCAACGCGATGATCCTGAACCAACAAACCTTTCTTCCAAATTTCTTTAAGGCTCCACCAAACACTTTCTACATATTCTGGCGCCATCGTCCAATACGCTTGATCGAAATCAACCCAGAACCCCATACGTTCTGTCATCGCGCTAAATGCATCCACGTGACGAGTTACCGACTCGCGACATTTTTCATTAAAAGCTGCGATTCCAAACTTTTCAATGTCACCTTTGCCAGAGAATCCCAATTCCTTTTCCACTGCAATTTCAACAGGCAATCCGTGGCAATCCCAACCTGCTTTACGAAGTACGTACTTCCCTTTCATCGTTTGATAACGAGGAAATACATCTTTAAAAACGCGCGCTTCAATGTGGTGAGTTCCGGGCATTCCATTTGCAGTAGGAGGACCTTCGTAAAAAGTCCAAGGTGCGCCTTGCGCTCGTGAGTCCGTGCTCTTGTGAAAAATGTTTTCCGAATTCCAAAAATTAAGAATTGCACGCTCCATTGAGGGCAGGTCAATCTGAGCGCTAATCGCGCGAAATGGTGATGACATAAAAAATCCCCCAAGGTGACTTCTCTTGGAGGGACGAACTCTTTCGAGTACGCGGTACCACCCGCCTTGTATCCATTACTCGTTGTGAGTGGATACCTCTTTTATTCCCGGCGTTTGGTCAGTTCTACCCCGCATCGCGGATCTTCTGACGTGCTCCGAAGGTGATGGCCTCATCGCTGCACATTTCTTGCTGGGTTACTTCTTTTTGGTGCGGGCCAAGTCTAAACCATGCGTGGCAAAGTTGGTCGTCAGCGGAAAAACGCATAGGGTGCGCGGCGTGCCAGGTAAAAAAGCGGTTGCGAAGAAAGCAGTGAAGAAGAGCCCTGCCAAGAAAGTG
>CALMJL010000027.1 GCA_937864425.1 uncultured Candidatus Planktophila sp. | reverse complement strand
CAATAACTGCAGACAACAGTCGCAGTGATTTCGCACTAGCTGCATAAGCTAGTCCCAAATCCGTCAGCCCGAGATTGCTCTCGACTCGGAATCTGGCGTCGCTAGAGAGCTTTTCATTGAGATAGCGTTGCGAATATCTCGAGAGAACAGTTTCGCAAATGAGTTCGTTGAATACTTGTGTGTAAGAGATTCAGAACTGAGAAAACGATAAGCACACTACGCCCGTAGAAGCCCTACCTTTGCACTGAAGGACCCGGGTTCGATTCCCGGCACCTCCACCAGCATTCACACAGACTATTTCTTCATGCCTTCGTATATCTCTTTACATACTGGGCAGATTGGAAATTTCTCTGGATCGCGCGTTGGAACCCATTTCTTTCCGCAGAGCGCGCGCACAGCTTTGCCAGTTACTGCAGATTCAACAATCTTCTCTTTCTTAATGTAATGCGCAAAGCGATCATGGTCCCCATCTTCTTCATGTTCGACAACATCGGTGACGGGGGCTTCAAGCGTTGAAACTCTGCGGTCAAAAATACCCATGCGCACAGTATCTATGACCGAGGGTAGAATTTCCCAATGAAGGACTTACTGCGCACCGAGCACTTATCGCGCGCTGATGTTGATTTATTGCTTGCAACATCAGCTGAATTTGCAAGTAAGCCACTTCGCTCAGAAACCGCTCTTCACAATAAGACCGTTGCCATTTATATGACAAAGCCATCGACGCGCACGCGTCTGGCTTCTGAAAGTGCAGTTGCCCATTTAGGTGGAACTCCAATATTTATTCGCGGCGATGATCTGCAACTTGGTCGTGGTGAAACCATCTCTGATACTGCAAAGATTATGAGTGGCTTCTGCGAAGCAATCATTATTCGTACCTTTAAACAATCTGATGTTGACGAACTCGGTGCAGCCGCATCAATTCCAGTCATTAATGGCCTGACAGATGATGACCATCCAACTCAACTTCTTGCTGATTGGGTCACCATTACTGAGAAATTTGGTAACGAGATTAAAGGTCGCAAATTTGTGTATTTAGGCGATGGCAACAATATGACTCATGCCTGGTTAATTATGGGCGCGATTATGGGTGCGCATGTTGTCGCTGCAACACCTGCTGGAAAGTGGGCGCCTGATGCTGCTGTTGTCGCAAAAGCGAAAGAGATCGCAACACAGAGCGGTGCAACAATTGAAGTAACGAATGATCCAGAGAAAGCTGCACAAGGTGCATCAGTTCTTTATACCGATGTGTGGATGTCCATGGGAGATCCTGAATCAGAGCGCGCAGAGAAAGTAAAAGCGCTCTCTCCATTTGCAATTACAGATCACTTGATGAAGTTGACTGAGAAGGATTCTATTTTTATGCATTGCCTTCCTGCACATCGCGGCGAAGAGGTAGCAGCAACAGTGATTGATGGTCCACAATCTGTAATTTGGCGACAGGCATTTCATCGCCGGACCACAATTCAAGCGCTCTTGTATCACCTCACGCGTGGAGAACTGAAAGGGCGCTGATAGCGACCATCAGGTACCTTTGCCCCCATGAAAGTTGCGGTACCTAGAGAGATTCGAGATGGTGAAAAGCGCGTAGCGCTGGTTCCAGACATCATCAATAAATTGACTCGCCTTGGTTATGAAGTAGTTATTGAATCTGGTGCAGGAATTCATTCGCAAGCAACTGATGATCTTTTTCGCGCAGCTGGCGCAACTGTACAAAGTGGAGATGTGATTTCAACTGCCGATGTTGTTCTTTCGGTAACTTCACTTACTCCAGCTCAAATGAAGACCTTGAAAAAAGGCGCAGTAACAATCTCATTTCTCTCACCTGTCACTGCAACTGACACCATTGATGCTGCAGTAAGCGCCGGAGTTACTGCGCTCTCACTCGAATTGGTTCCACGTATTTCCCGTGCACAATCGATGGATGCACTTACTTCACAAGCGCTCTGTGCGGGATATCGCGCAGCGCTAGTGGGCTCTGAACTTTCACCCCGATTCTTTCCGATGTTAATGACAGCAGCTGGAACAGTGACACCGGCACAAGTACTGGTACTTGGCGCAGGCGTTGCAGGGCTACAAGCAATTGCAACCGCGCGCCGCCTTGGCGCAGTCGTCAGCGCATATGACGTGCGTCCATCTTCTGCCGATGAAGTGAAATCAATGGGTGCAACATTTATCGATCTTGGTCTTGAAGCGCTCGAAGGTGCTGGCGGTTATGCCCGCGAAATGACTGAAGATCGCGCGGCAAAACAACGCGAACTCTTAACTCCTTATATTGCAAAGTCGCATGTAGTCATTACAACTGCTGCAGTGCCAGGTCGCACCGCGCCACGTTTGATGACTGCAGCGATGGTGGATGCGATGGAATCTGGAACTGTCATCGTTGATCTTGCTGCTGAAACTGGTGGCAATGTTGAAGGATCTAAGCCCGGAGAGATTGTCACAACATCTAAAGGCGTTCAGATATGGGGCGGCAAAGATGTTCCAAGCCAATTGCCTTTCCATGCATCAAGTTTGTATTCACGTAACGTCGTCAACCTTCTCACCCTGATGACTGTCGCCAGCAAAGATGGAGCGCCCGTTGCGCTTAACATTGATTTCACTGATGAAATCATCGACAAGGCAACGCTTACACATGCAGGTAGCAAGCACACACCTGGTGCCAGTGCAAAGGAGGCAAACTAATGGATGCCATCGCCATCATCTCCATCTTCACACTTGCTGTCTTCGTTGGTTTTGAAGTTGTCTCAAAAGTTTCTTCGACGTTGCACACCCCATTGATGTCAGGTGCGAATGCAATTCACGGTGTGATTTTGGTAGGCGCCATTATCGTGGCCGATCACAGTAAAAATAATTTAGAACTAGGTTTATCTGTTGCGGCAATTGTTCTAGCAACTATCAATATGGTCGGCGGCTTTGTGGTTACAGATCGCATGCTCGAAATGTTTAAGGCCAAGAAGAGCGATGGCACAAAGGCGGGCGACAAGTGAGCAGCACTCTCTACAGCTTGATCGGCCTCGGCGCTGGCGTTGCCTTTATTCTCGCGCTCAAAGGATTGTCACATCCAAAGACTGCGCGACGTGGAAATTTGATTGGTGCATTTGGTGCAACTGTTGCAACTCTTGCCGTCTTCTTCTACGAACGACCACTTAACAATATGGCGTGGATCATCGGTGCAATTGCAGTGGGATTAATTGTTGGCGTTCCTGCAGCTCGTAAAGTTGAGATGACACAGATGCCGCAATTGGTGGCTCTCTTTAATGGCGTTGGTGGTGGCGCAGCAGCACTTGTCGCCATCGTTGAATATATGAATTTAGGTAATGAGGCAACGACAGCTGAAGTAATCTTCACAGTCTTTACCGTCGTCGTTGGCTGCATCTCCTTTAGTGGTTCCATCATTACCTTCTTAAAGTTGCAAGAGTTAATGACAACTCGCCCCGTTGTATTCCCTGGCGGCCGCTTTGTCATTGCTGCCAACCTCATTGCAGTACTCGCAGTTTCAGTCTGGGTTGTCACAGCGCTTGGAACAACGCCACTTCTTACTTTGGGAGCTCTCTCACTTCTCTTTGGTGTGCTCTTCGTGCTTCCAGTTGGTGGCGCAGATGTGCCCATTGTTATCTCACTTCTCAACGCCTTCACGGGTCTGACAGTTGCGGCAAGCGGTTATGTTTTATCGTCAACGCTTTTGATTATTGCCGGAACTCTTGTTGGTGCATCTGGAACTATTTTGACTCGTCTGATGGCAGAAGCGATGGGACGTTCGCTCTTTGGAACTCTCTTCGGTGCATTTACCGCCAAACCACAAGACACATCTGCAGCAGGTGAAGAACGTCCAGTTCGATCTGGTTCACCAGATGACGTAGCAATCTTGCTCAACTATGCACGTCGCGTTGTTATTGTTCCCGGCTTTGGTTTAGCAGTTGCACAAGCACAACACACTGTGCGCGAACTTGCCGATCTCATGATTTCAAAAGGAATTGATGTTGCTTACGGAATCCACCCCGTTGCAGGTCGTATGCCAGGTCATATGAATGTGCTTCTTGCTGAAGCAAATGTTCCTTACGATCAATTGGCGGAAATGGATGAAGTGAATCCAACCTTTAGCCAGACAGATGTGGCAATTGTGATTGGAGCAAACGATGTTGTTAATCCAGCAGCGCAGACAACTCCAGGATGCCCAATTTATGGAATGCCAATTTTGGAAGTAAATCAGGCCTCAAACATTATTTTCCTCAAGCGTTCGATGCGCCCAGGTTTTGCTGGAATTGAAAATGAACTTCTCTATGATCCAAAGACTATGTTGCTCTTTGGCGATGCCAAGGCATCG
>CALMJL010000026.1 GCA_937864425.1 uncultured Candidatus Planktophila sp. | reverse complement strand
CAGGTTTACTGCGATCTTTTATCGGCTCACTGATTGCCACCCAACTCGGTCAAGCAATTGGCGGAGCTGGTGTGAGCGCAACTGGCGCTCACGATGTTGCGCTGCCGCTACTGAATCCAGCGCGCCCATTGTTGATGCCTGAAAACATCGATAAATGGAGTACAGATCTCGAGATTCCTCAGACTGAGGTCTATCTCTTCCACGCACTTCGCGAAGCTGCAGTAGCACGACTCTTTGCACATAATCCTTGGTTGGTTTCATACATTCAAAGCGCCATCGTGGAATACGGACGCGGTATTCATATTGATATTGAAGCGATACAACGTCAAGCAGAAGAGGCGCTTTCTCACTTTGATCCAAGTGATATGAATCCACAGAACGCTGAAAATTCATTCACCATTGCGCTCAACAATGGAATCTTTACACCGGAGGAGACTCCGCAACAACGTGCTGCTCTCTCTAAATTAGAAACTGCACTCGCGTTGATTGATGGATGGGCTGATGAAGTCACTTCACTTGCAGCAGGTGATCGACTTCCTGCACTGACAGCGTTGCGCGAGATGTATCGCAGACAACGTGCAACCAGTGCGCCATCACAGCAACTCTTTAAATCGCTCCTCGGATTAGAAGTTTCACCAAAATTAGCAAGAGAAGCGAGCGCTTTCTGGCAGAAAATTCGCGAAGAGCGCGATATTGCAACACGTGATCAGATTTGGAGTGGAATTCTTCCAACAGCAGATGAGCTGCTTGACCCACATGGCTTCATCGCATCGACTCAAGTCCCCGATGATCTGAGTGGACTTCTCTAAAACCCTTTCAGAAGAAAAGCGAAGTCCCCGGGCGCACATTTTGATATCAGCCTTCCCCTTGCCGATATCAAACGGTTATCCGAGGACTTCGTGGGTGAAAATTACGACGAAAGTTCCTGAGAATCAAATAAGAATCGGGTAGACACAGAAAAAATTTTCTGTCAAGAAAAGTAAATTTCGCTAAAAAATTTTCTATCTGGTTTACATTTCCTCAATGATGAGTCGAGAGTTTGACGCTGGCGATTTTGCAGAAGTCACACTGCCTGGAATTGATGAGGGCGAAATTCTTGTAATTCGTTCCGCTCGCCGCAAAAAGAACATCTCGGCCTATCGGCAAGGTGGCCGGATAGTCATCTCCATCCCAGCACGCATGAGCAAAGCAGATGAGCGCGCCGTCGTGCCCGAGATGATTGCAACGATTAGGCGCCAGGAAGCTGAACAAACCCCTGATGAGAGCGAGTTGGCCACGCGCATCGATCAATTACTCACTGAGTTAGCACCAGAAATCTCTGAGCGACCTATCTCTGTCACCTGGCGCGCCATGCGAGAGCGTTGGGGTTCGTGCACGACGGTAGATCGGACAATTCGAATCTCCGATCGCCTCAAGCTGGCACCGCGATATGTGCAAGATTATGTCCTCTTCCACGAAGCAATTCATCTGCGCTATGGCGACCATGGCGAAGAATTTCAATCAGTGCTCTCACGATGTGAAGATGGCGAATTAGCAAGCGCTTATCTAGATGGTTATGAAGCGGCCGAGCGCGCGCTGCTGGCCCCCATCGAATTGGAAAATCTCTAAGAATTCTCTCAATCGCTCCATTTGGGCGATTTTCTGCCAATTTTCTCCAAGTTTCTCCAAGTTTCTTCAAGTTCTACCCAGATTTTCCGTGTGGATTCAAGAATTTGAGCGTGTGCAGGGGTATGGTTTCAACTAGTACGCATGAGCCCAAGCCCATGTGTCGAACGGAGGAAAAAATGGCAGAGACATACAAAGGTGACGCTTACTGCGTTAAGTGCAAAGAGAAGCGTGATTTTGAGGGAACTGTAAAGGTCTCCGACTCTGGTCGTCGTATGGCACAGGGCATCTGCCCAGTCTGCGGAACCAAGGTAAATCGCATTCTTGGTAAGGCTTAGCAGTAAGAATTTAAGGTAAAGCCCTCGCGTTACGCGGGGGCTTTACTCTTGTGCGCGCCGTAATAAAAAATCGCCGTTAGCCACAGCGCAATCCGGTAACCAGATGCGTCACTCAAAAAAACCCGAACACTTGCGCGCATGAAAAGGTTCAAACGCGGCACCACGATCTTTCGCTCCACTCACTCTGAAAATTATCGCTGCGGAACACCCCGCCAGCAGATCACCGTATCTCCCATTCAATATTCCGAACTTCTCACGCTCACACTTGGTGGAACGCCGGCAGAATCAACGATGGCGCTGCTCGATTCCGCTGGGCTCCTCGATGATCACATGGGAAAAATAGAATTGACTGAGCGCTATTCGGCGCGAGCTGAAAATACCGATGCCGCGTTTTCACAATTGCGCGCTCGCCTTACACCCGAACTTTCGCAGACCACCTGGATTCCTGGAGTGCGCGATGGCGGCGTTGCAATCCTTACAGCACGACAAAACTTTCTTGTGGAAATTTCTGGACATAATCGTGTAGCAACTCTGCTCTATTCGCTCTTGCTTGCAAGTGGGTTTACTCATACGCGACTAGCTATTGAAAGTAAGAATTCTCACCCACGAATTTCAGATAACGAAATTGGAGTAGCCGGAATAGCACCGAGCGATATTGGCTCACTCCGGAGCAAACGCGAATCGCACCTTCGTCACGAAATTTCACTTTTTCATATAGATAAAGGTGTTAATTACAACGATGAGCTATCAACTCCAGATTTATTGGTGCACTGTGGCGATATCGACCCACATCGCTATGCGCAGTGGATGGCAGATGGCCAGAACTTTCTCCATGTTCCACTTCCAGTTGCAGATACTGCGCAAATTGGCCCGCTGGTAATTCCAGGAAAGTCACCGTGCATTCGCTGTGCTGAGCTCACTCAAGCAGAATGCACCGGAACTCAAGGCAAAGATCTCTTGCCAAAAAACGCTGCAGAGTTAGCTGAATATCCCATCATCGCAGCGCATTATGTTGCAGCAATTGCTGCATCACTTGTTACACAATTCTTTGATAACAATCCCGAAAGAGAAGTGGCAGGGAAGGTAATTCTCTGCAATTACCAATCACCTGCCACTTCACGGGAAGTTGCAATCTCTAGACATCCCTTATGCGGTTGCGCCTTCCATTAAGCGCGCTGCCGCAATTACTTGACGAGGTGGTCTTCCTGCGCGGCGCTTGCGCTCGATGATCACACCATCTTCTAGCAATTGTCCGCCCCACACGCCACATGGTTCTTGGCGTGAGAGCGCACCTTCTAAACACTTATTGCGCACTGGGCATGTGCCACAGAGCGCCTTTGCTTCTGCAATCCCCTGATCTGTTTCAGAAAAGAAGAGTTCAGGATCTGCCACATGGCATGGCAAGGTAAATGCCTTGGCGTTGTCATAGGTAAATGTCACATCGCCTAAGCCGATTCGCTCGCCGGTCTCTGCCCAGCCTGGTACCTGTAGTTCACTGAAGAGAACTGTCATAGTCCTCACCTCTTCTCTTTCTCTTTTT
>CALMJL010000025.1 GCA_937864425.1 uncultured Candidatus Planktophila sp. | reverse complement strand
CTGGCATCGCAATTTCAACGGTTACTGCCTTAGGTGCGGCTCCAACATTTTCAGCACTCGTTGCATTTCTCATCCTGGGAGAAAAACCTCAGCGAAGCTGGTATCTCGGTACTGCAGTCACCATCTTCGGCATCATTCTTGTAGGAACGGCTAATGGAATATCTGGATTTAACGCTGCAGGTGTTGGACTTGCTGCGTTAGCAGGGTTTGGTTTTGCAGTTTTTAACGTTCTCTGCCGCAAATCTTTAGAACGCGGAGCTAACGATCTTGCTGTAACTACCTCAACTTTTACAGTTGCTGCACTCATTAGTTCACCATTCTTATTCGCACAAAATCCCCGCTGGCTCTTCACCCAAAATGGAGCGCTAACCATTCTGTGGCTTGGATTGATTACGACCGCCCTCGGCTACATCCTCTTCATGTATGGACTCAAAAGAATCAGTTCCAGCATGGCTGCCACGGTGGTCTTGGCAGAGCCAGCGACTGCAACCCTCTTGGCTGCGCTCGTCATTGGAGAACCACTCGTCGCTCAAAGTTATATCGGAGTCGTTACCGTTGCTGTGGGAATCTTGTATATCAGCAAGAAAAAATGACCCGATTTCAGGATGCAGTAAGGAAGAACTACATCTAGCCTAGAGATAGTTAAGCGATTGGGCATCGACATGATTCGTCACGTAATGGCAACATCAATTCTTCTCGTTTCCACAATTTTTGTTGCACCTGAAGCAACTGCCGCAAAGCGACCTTGTTCTGCGCTGAAAGGTGATATCCAAGCGATGTTGAATGCGCCTTATTCTGGAGCCGAAGCAGATGCTGCGATGGAGTATGCCCGGCGGATTGTGAAGGCATATTCGCTTGGTTTTGCCAATAAGAATTGTTTAACAGCCAAGGAATACAACGGCTTGATCACTGGCGTGAATCAATTACGAGATGATTGCGCAAAAGCAAAACTGGATAAAGCAACGTGGGTTGATATTTCTAAGCGATGCAATATCTACAAAGCGCTCTATAAATTTGCAAAACTTAATCCGTAGCGTTAGAAGTTATAAAATGCGAGAGCTGCAGCTAGCGCAAACATGATGCAGGCGATT
>CALMJL010000024.1 GCA_937864425.1 uncultured Candidatus Planktophila sp. | reverse complement strand
CCGCGAGCTGGAAAGACAAGCGAATCTGAAACTCGCTCTTTATTGGCAAGTAATTCACCCATCCATGCCGGCTCTTTTCTTCCATCGGCAACGCACACAACTGCGCCCACTAAGTTGCGCACCATCGAATAACAGAAAGCATCCGCGACTACATCAGCAACTAGTAGCCCTTCATCAGTGCGGCGCCACTCATATTTTTCAAGGGTACGAATTGTTGTTCCACCCTCTTTAAATTTACAGAATGCTGCAAAATCATGATGGCCGAGCACTAGCGCACTCGCTTGATTCATGAGATCTACATCGAGCGGGCGATACCAGGATGCGACGTCGTAACGTTGAAGTGGTGGAACTGCCTTATTGGCATCAAGAATTTTGTAGCTGTAATACCTGCGCAGCGCTGAGAATCGAGCATGGAATCCAGCTGGTGCATCAGAAATATCCATGACCCGCACATCATCATCCAGCATGCGATTGAGTTTGTACTGTAAATCTTGATAACTTAAATCTGCACCGAATATCGCATCAGGTAAGTCGACGTGAATGACTTGCCCAGTTGCATGAACGCCAGCATCAGTGCGCCCAGCAACGATCGTCTCTACATCACTTCGCGAAATTCGGGTGATAACTTCTTCAAGAAATTCCTGAACAGTACGTCTTCCTGGTTGCGCTGCCCATCCGAAAAAATTTGTTCCGTCATAGGCAATATCCATCCGTAAACGACGAAACCCACTCTCAGGAAAGAGAGTGGGCTGCGCCATTGAAATGTGTACTGGGATTACTTATCTGAAACAAGCTCGATCACTGCCATAGGTGCATTGTCACCTTTGCGTGGACCGATCTTGGTAATACGTGTGTATCCACCTTCGCGATTAGCAAAGGTTGGAGCAATCACAGTAAAGAGATTGTGAACAACGGTCTTATTTGCAATACGCGCCATAACTTCACGACGTGCAGCAAGATCACCTTTCTTACCGAAAGTGATGAGCTTTTCAGCAAGTGGACGAAGGCGCTTTGCCTTTGCCTCTGTTGTTGTGATCTTTCCGTGTTCGAACAATTGCTCAGCAAGGGTACGAAGAATCAAGCGCTCGTGTGATGGGCCTGAACCCAAACGTGGGCCTTTAGTTGGCTTTGGCATGGTCTTCTCCTTTATGCCTGATCTGCATCAGCAAAATCTTCATCTGATGCGTTGTAGTTCTGGTGTTGTGATGGATCAAATCCTGCTGGGCTATCTTTTAGCGACATTCCCATTGAGACCAACTTCGCCTTGATTTCATCAATCGACTTTGATCCAAAGTTACGAATATCGAGTAGATCTGCCTCTGAGCGATTAACGAGTTCTCCGACTGTGTGGATTCCTTCACGCTTTAAGCAGTTATAGGAACGAACAGTGAGATCAAGATCTTCGATAGGAAGTGCAAGATCTGCAGCGAGCGCAGCATCCATCACAGATGGCCCCATCTCAATACCTTCAGCATCGAGATTGAGTTCGCGGGCAAGACCAAAGAGTTCTACGAGAGTCTTACCTGCTGATGCAACTGCATCGCGTGGCTTCATAGAAGGCTTGGTCTCGACATCGATCACGAGGCGATCAAAGTCGGTGCGCTGTTCAACGCGAGTTGCTTCAACTTTATAGGTCACCTTAAGTACTGGTGAATAAATTGAGTCAACTGGAATACGTCCGATTTCAGCTCCGGCTTGCTTGTTCTGAACTGCTGTGACGTAACCGCGGCCACGTTCAACAGTAAGTTCGATTTCAAGATTTGCTTTGCCATTAAGTGTTGCGATGTGAAGTTCAGGATTGTGAACTTCGACTCCGCTTGGAACTGCAATATCTGCGCCAGTTACAGTGCCAGCACCAGACTTACGGATATAAATAACTGATGGTTCATCGTTATCGCTTGAGAGCACCAAGTTCTTGATGTTAAGGACGATATCGGTGAGATCTTCCTTAACGCCTTCAAGAGTGGTGAACTCGTGAAGCGCTCCTGCAACGCGAATGCTGGTCACTGCAGCTCCTGGAATAGAAGAGAGCAAGGTACGGCGCATTGAGTTGCCGAGGGTGTAGCCGAATCCTGGCTCAAGCGGTTCGATGATGAAACGTGAGCGGTACTCGGAAATTACTTCTTCGCTAAGCGTTGGGCGTTGTGCAATTAGCACTTGTGCTCCTCTTTCTTCTCGTGGAAATCCACTATTTGATTTCCTCTTGGGGTAAGGCTGTAAAAATTACTTGCTGTAGAGCTCAACGATGAGCTGTTCTTGAACCTGAGTATCGATCACTGATCGAACTGGTACGCCGTGGATGATGATGCGCATTTGTGCTGGCACAACTTCCATCCAGGCTGGAACAGACTTCTCACCGAACTCTGCGCTAGCGACGATAAATGGTGTGAGGTCGTGTGACTTTGGTAGAACATCAACGATGTCCATTGGAGAGACACGATATGAAGGAATGTTTACCTTCTTACCATTGACCAAGAAGTGACCGTGGCGAACCAACTGGCGAGCCATGTCACGAGACTTTGCAAAACCTGCGCGGAATACAACGTTGTCGAGACGAGTTTCCAAAATGACAAGAAGGTTTTCACCAGTCTTACCTTGTTGGCGGTTAGCCTCTTCGTAGTAACCACGGAATTGTCTTTCGAGTACACCGTAAATACGTGCGCACTTCTGCTTTTCACGCATCTGCAATAAATACTCTGATTCCTTAGCGCGACCACGACCATGTTGTCCTGGTGGATATGGGCGAGTTTCGATTGGACACTTAGGTCCATCGCACTTTGAGCCCTT
>CALMJL010000023.1 GCA_937864425.1 uncultured Candidatus Planktophila sp. | reverse complement strand
TCCTTGCCACGCGTAATCGGAGAAAAACCCCACTGTTCCTTATCAATCCTTGCCACCCTTGGAGGAATCGCAGCGCGAAGAACATCAAAAGGATTGGCTGCCCAATGCTGCGCAACCTTTCGGATAAGGTCTATTGAATGTGACGTGGCAACAGGTACAGGAGAGAGTGCCTTAATAATCCACTTAAGATTTCGAGTTACCTCACCATCTCGTCTTTCAATTACTAAGCCCTCTACTTCACGTGCATTCAGAGGGATAATTACGCGCACTCCAACTTGAATGACGCTATCGAGTGCCTCTTCAATCAAATAGTCAAATGCTTGATCCAAGTGATAGACAGAGGAGTCGACCCAAACGGAAGCGACTGGATTGGTTGATGCTGCCGATTTTCTACGAGCGCTATATTTCTCGCTTCGTAAAGTAAGTGGCCGCGTCTGTGCCACAAGTGTGCTTTTCGCTATTTCACAGCGGCTTGCAATTCAGCTACGCGATTGGTTGCTTCCCACGTGAAATTGGGAAGCTCGCGGCCGAAGTGCCCATAAGCAGCCGTTGCTGAATAAATTGGTCGCTTCAAATTGAGATCTCGAATGATTGCAGCAGGACGAAGATCAAATACATTCATCACTGCCTCTTGAATTTTCAAAACCGGAACCTTTTCCGTTCCAAAAGTTTCCACAAAAACGCCCACTGGTTGCGCTTTACCAATGGCATAGGCAACTTGAACCTCGCAACGTCGCGCAAGCCCTGCTGCAACGACATTCTTAGCTACCCAACGCATCGCATAGGCCGCAGATCTATCAACTTTTGAAGGATCCTTTCCGGAAAACGCTCCACCGCCGTGGCGAGCCATTCCACCGTATGTATCTACGATGATTTTGCGGCCAGTCAGACCAGCATCTCCCATAGGGCCACCAATCACGAAACGACCAGTTGGGTTAATGAGAATTCGCAGATCATTTTTAGGAAGATCAATCTTTTCAAGAACGGGATCAATCACGTGGGCAATAACTTCAGGCGTTAACTGCTTCGCTACATCTACTTCTTCGGCATGTTGGCTCGAAATAACAACGGTATTAAGTGCAACTGCTTTATCACCATCATATTCGATGGTGACTTGGGTCTTTCCATCTGGACGCAGGTAGCCAAGTGCACCTGACTTTCGAACTCGCGAAAGTTGTTGGGCGAGTTCATGTGCAAGCCAAATAGGAAGCGGCATGAGCTCTTTTGTGTCATCACACGCATAACCAAACATCAATCCTTGATCACCTGCACCCTGGAGATCAAGTGGATCTGCAGCCGCTGCTACTCGGTGTTCGAATGCATCATCCACACCTTGTGCGATATCAGGTGATTGTTGTCCAATCGAGATTGATACGCCGCAAGAGTTTCCGTCAAATCCCTTAACTGATGAGTCATATCCAATTCCGATGACTGTATCGCGCACGATTCCCATTACATCCGCGTATCCATTAGTGGTTACTTCTCCGGCAACGTGAACCTGACCCGTTGTAATGAGAGTTTCAACGGCTACACGACTAGATGGATCTTGAGCGAGGAGAGAATCGAGGATGGCATCTGATATTTGGTCTGCGATCTTATCTGGATGACCTTCGGTAACAGATTCAGAGGTAAAGAGGCGCTTGGACATTGGGCTAACTTAACTGATGAAGGGCGGAAGTGAGTAATTCATCGGCAAGCGTTTCTTTGGTGGTCTTGGCCACTTCACGTACATTTCCGGCCTTATCGATAATGAATCCATGGGTGGTATCGCTGTTAAAGATATCCCCGTGCGAGACATCATTGAGATAAATCAAATCTGCGCCCTTGCGTTTGAGTTTTTCTTTAGCTTCTTCAAGATTTGGTGAGGTTTCTGCAGCAAAAGCTATTACTACCTGCGAACTCTTTCGCGCTGTTACAGTGGCAAGTACATCAGGGTTTTCAGTCAGAGAGATGGCAGAGAACTCACCCTTCTTAATCTTTGTATCTCGCAACTGCGAAGGTCTTGCATCTGCCACCGCCGCTGCCATGATGACAATATCTGCTGCATCAAAATTTGAATCTAAAGATTTCATTAAATCTGCCGCTGTTTCCACTTTGATCATTTCTACACCAGGTAGATCAGCAAGTGAAACATTTGCACTGATGAGCGTTACTTGTGCTCCCCGAGCTGCCGCCGCTTTTGCGACTGCATACCCTTGTTTACCCGATGATCTATTTCCGATATATCTCACTGGATCAATCGGCTCACGAGTTCCACCCGCAGTCACAATGACCTTTTTGCCGTGCAAATCTGCTGACTGATGAATCAATTCGTCAAACTCTTTGAGAATGTCACTGGTATCGGGAAATCTTCCTTGCCCAACATCTCCCGAAGTGAGCGCTCCGATTGCGGGATCCATCACTACGTATCCACGGGAACGAAGGATTCGTACATTTTCTTGAGTTGCCGCATTGCTCCACATCTGAGGGTGCATTGCCGGAACGATGAGCGTTGGTACGCGGGATGCGAGAACTACATTGGTGAGTAAATCATCTGCTCTGCCAGCAGCAATGCGTGCCAATAAGTCAGCAGTTGCAGGTGCGATGATCAAATAGTTGGCTAACTTTGCAAGTGATACATGTCGGACTTCAGC
>CALMJL010000022.1 GCA_937864425.1 uncultured Candidatus Planktophila sp. | reverse complement strand
GATTTCGAACCAGGAATTGTGACGTGCGCCTGCACGGGAGTGCGACCACGATATGGCGCAGGCCAATGTGCAGCTGACATGCGCGCAGTCTATCTGGCATAACGGTGTGCTTGATTAGAAATAAGATTGAGATATGTGTGGTCGCTATGCGCAAACAATGGGCGCTGAAGAAATAGTTACTGCATTCTCCTTGGATGGTTCAACAGTCGATCAATCTTTGCCTTTGAATTGGAATATTGCTCCAACAAATGAGATCTACATAATCACAAGCAAAGCAGAACGCACCATTCTTGATACCGCGTCATGGGGGATGATTGCTCCCTGGCAGAAAAATTTTGCCGAAGCACGTGCATCACAATCACATGCTATTAATGCGCGCAGTGAATCCATTCATGAGAAGCCCACTTTTCGAAACGCTTTTCGCACAACTCGTTGTCTTATACCTGCAACTGGATATTACGAATGGGCGACCTCACTTGGAAAATATTCTCCGAAACAACCTTTCTATATTTCAAGAATTGATCGAGAGCCACTTTCTATTGCTGGAATTTGGAGTACATGGCAGAGTGAAAAGGGAGAAGTAATTCAGAGCGCTTCCATAATTACGCGCGAAGCAGTTAATGATTTAGCAACGATACATAGTCGCATGCCAGTTTTTATGCCACGCGAGAGATGGAGCGAATGGTTAGATCCTGCATCGCGTGATGTGCATCAACTAAGAGCGCTGATGGAAGTAGCCGAACCCGATGCAGGCGTGCATGCAGTGCCTGTTTCAGCGCGAGTCAATGTAGTTGCGAACAATGGTCCGGAGTTAATTATTCCCATCGAACTCGGTGCGCCTGAAACTCTCTTTTGATATAACCTATTGGCAATGGCATCAAAAGATTTAGTACTTGAAAGCGCTGCCGATCGCAATACTCGGTTCGAGCGCGATGCTCTTGTTTTCACAAATCAGTTATATGCAGCAGCGCTGCGTTACACAAAAAACCCTGAAGATGCTCGCGATTTAGTTCAGGATACCTATCTCAAAGCTTTTGCATCATTTCACCAATTTGAAGAGGGCACCAACCTGCGTGCGTGGCTCTATCGCGTACTCACGACAACATTTATCAATACTTATCGTAAAGATCAACGCCGTCCACAAATTTCCAATAATGAATTAGAAGAGTGGCAAGTTGCAGAAGCGCAATCACACACCAGTGATCAAGGAAAATCAGCAGAGGTAGAAGCGCTCGAGAATCTGCCAGATAGCGATATCAAGCGCGCACTTCAAGAGATTCCTGAAGAATTCCGGATCGTTGTCTATCTCGCCGATGTTGAGGGATTTTCCTATAAAGAGATTGCAGAAATTGTGGGCGCACCTGCCGGTACTGTGATGTCACGTCTGCACCGTGGGCGTAAACAGTTACGTGAAAAATTGGCCTCGTATGCCAAAGAGCTTGGTTATTCAGTAAGTGACCCCACATCTCCAGATTCTGATTCTCCTGATTCTGATAAGAAGGGAGGCAGCAAATGAGCTACATCGAAATTAAGTGCGGCGATGTTTTAGCATCGGTCGTATTCATTATTGAAGGCGAACTCAATGAGATTCCGCAGGCAGATGCCATCTCAAACCACATCACAACATGTGCTCCATGTGCTGCCGAAATCGAACACGAACGCGCTATGCATCAGATGTTGCAAGATGTCTTGAAGCGCTCATGTAACGAGCAAGCACCTGATGATCTCCATGAAAGCATCCATCGCCAGCTACGTGCACAGATGGCGGGGGCGCCTAGCGTTGTTACCCAGTTCAGCATGACCGAAATTTCTATCGAGATTGATGAATTTGGAAATGTCGAACATCGCGAAATCCAGATCGAACAGACGCATATCCAGCACTTTATCGACGACGAGGACTAGTCTTTTTTAGCATGAGACCTGCAGATGAAGTCCTCGGCGCTGTTGGTTTCTCTGTGATGACAGTAAGACCCGGTGATACCTGTGTGACTATGGGAGTCTCTGATATTCCTGTTGTTGCGCCATCGATTTACCTATCTCTCATGGAGAGCGCATGTGTTGCAGCGCTTGTTGAATTTCTCGAACCAGGAGAGACAACATTTTTAAGCCATAGCTCATTAGAGATTGTTGGCTCAGCAACTGCGGGAGTTGAGATTCGCGCAAATGCACGAGTGATCAATGTTGAAGGTCGAGAGATAACTTTGGAATGCGATGTTTATGATGGAGAGCGCCACTTAGCGCAAGCAGAAATAACAAGGGCGACAGTTGAGCGATTATCTTTCCTCGCTCGCACTGCCGCCCAGTCGCTAATTAATTAGTACTAACTAAGCTTTCTTGGTCTCCCAGAAAATTTCAGCAATCTCATCAATCTTGGCGATCAATTGATCTGCAACCTTCACATCTTGAGTGCCCTTTGTGCCGGCTGCTCCAGCTAACTTGGTAGCTTCATTGAAGAGGCCGTGAAGTTGTGGATACTTTTCAAAGTGAGGCGCCTTGAAGTAATCGGTCCAAAGAACCCATAGGTGTTCCTTTACCTGATGTGAGCGCTCTTCTTTAATAGCAACAGAACGTGCGCGGAAATCAACATCTGGATTTGCAGCATATTTTTCCATGCATGCCTTAACAGAAAGCGCTTCGATTCTTGCTTGTGCTGGATCATAAACGCCACAAGGAAGATCGCAATGTGCAAGTACAGTAATTTTTGGTGTGAATATATTTCTCATGAGAGCGAGACTACTGCAGGTCTCACTAGAATTCGACTCGTGGCAAAGTACGCATCGATGGTGCTTGATGGTGACTCCATGGAGCCCACCTATCGCTCTGGTGATTGGTTAATGGGGCGCTGGGCAAAGTATTCGCTCACAGGTTGGAATCGCATCAAAGTTGGCGATGTTGTTGTCATTGAAAGAGATGAACAACCAGGCATCTTCTATGTGAAGCGAGTATCAGAGACTCGTGCATCCGGTGGCCATATGCCAACGATTTATCTGCGAAGCGATAACCCTGATGGAACAGATTCCAGAACATGGGGGTGGCTGCCCATCACTGCAGTGCGCGCAAAAATAGAATTTAGATTAAAGAGAGCGCGCGCTCAGTAACTACTAACTAATCTAGCTGAACCAGAATCTAGCGAGTGAAGGCTTCAACAAGTAACGCTTTGGCTTCATCTTCATGTAAGTGATGATTGCCCGTTGCAGGGGAAGCCGCAGCGCGACGAGAAATTCGGCGGAGCACGCGAGAATCTACTGCAGTTCCACCGATTGCTTGTGTGGTGCTGAGTGCAATATGTGGCCATGGACCTTGGTTTGCAGGTTCATCTTGCACCCAGAGCAAGTTGGCGTTCGGATGCTTCTTCGCTTCAACTTCCATTTGCGCAACTGGAAGTGGATAGAGCCGCTCAACGCGCACAATGGCAGTGCTGCCATCATTCAGGCGCGCACGTTCTGCAACGAGATCGTGATAAATCTTTCCTGAGCAGAAAATCAATCGGGTTGCATTCTGTACTTCATGATCACCGATCACAGGTAAGAAGGTTCCTGATGTGAAATCACTGATGGAAGATGCAGCTGCTTTCAAACGCAACATTGATTTTGGAGTGAAGACAACCATGGGACGGCGCTTTGGATTGGCTGCGTGGAAACGAAGGAGATGGAAATAAGAAGCAGGTGTTGATGGCTGCGCTACCGTCATATTCTTTTCAGCGCAGAGTGATAAGAAACGTTCAATGCGAGCAGATGAGTGATCTGGTCCTTGTCCTTCATATCCATGAGGAAGCAAAAGAACTACAGAGGAACGCTCGCCCCATTTTTGCAGCGCTGAGGAGATAAATTCATCAATAACAGTTTGTGCACCATTAGCAAAGTCACCGAATTGACCTTCCCATAGAACGAGCGCTTCTGCGCGCGCTACCGAGTAGCCATATTCAAAGCCCATCGCTGCATATTCACTAAGAAGTGAATCAACTACGAAGAATTGGTTTGCATCAGAGATAAGACCGCGAAGTGGAGTCCATTCGTTGCCATTTTCTTTATCGATAATCACCGCATGGCGATTGGAGAATGTTCCGCGACGTGAATCTTGTCCGGCAAGACGTACTGGTCGCCCCTCTTTGAGGAGAGAACCGAAGGCGAGCATTTCTCCAGTAGACCAATCGATAGTGCCATCGTTGATGGATTCAGCGCGACGTTGCAATTGTGGGAGCAACTTAGGATGCACATTAAATCCTTCTGGAATCGCAAGTTGTGTTGCAGCGATTTCGCGGATGAGCTGTTCTGAGATAAAGGTAGGCACATCTTCTGCGTTAGGAACAATAGGTGGCACGAAGTTGGGATCATGCTCTTCTTGGTAATTAGCAACTGATGCAAATACTTCTTCCAACTGGCTCTGATAATCACGTGCGATTTCTTCAGCTTCTTCAGGAGTGATATCACCGCGACCAACTAGCGCTTCGGTATAGAGAGTACGAGTTGAGCGCTTGGCATCAATTAACTTATACATCAGTGGCTGAGTAAAGCTTGGCTCGTCACCTTCGTTATGTCCGCGGCGGCGGTAGCAGACCATGTCGATGACGACATCTTTATTAAATGCTTGGCGATATTCAAATGCAATATGAGCAACACGCACACATGCTTCAGGATCATCACCGTTGACATGGAAGACCGGTGCTTCGATTAGCTTTGCAATATCTGTGGCATAGCGCGATGAACGAGATGATTGCGGCGAAGTTGTAAATCCAACTTGGTTATTGATGACAACGTGGATGGTTCCACCAGTGCGATAACCCGGAAGCTGAGATAGTTGCAGCGTTTCCATATTGACGCCTTGACCTGCAAAGGCAGCATCACCATGCAAGAGAATCGGAAGAACTGTGTAGGTTCCCTTTTTATTGAGGCGATCTTGCTTGGCGCGCACAATTCCTTCAAGAACTGGGTTGACTGCTTCAAGGTGTGAAGGGTTGGCAGCGAGATAAATCTTTGTTGTAGCCCCTGATTGGGCGGTGAATACGCCTTCGGTTCCGAGGTGATACTTCACATCGCCAGAACCATGTACTTCATTTTCAGCATAGTGGCCCTGGAACTCTTGGAAAATTTGTCCTACAGATTTACCAGCAATGTTGGCGAGCATGTTGAGGCGACCACGATGTGGCATACCGATACAGACTTCATCCAAACCACTTTCTGCAGCAGATGAGACGATGGCATCGGTCAATGGAATAACGGATTCGCCGCCTTCGAGCGAGAAGCGCTTTTGACCGACAAACTTTGTTTGCAAAAATGTTTCAAATGCTTCTGCGCTATTGAGAGTGCGCAAAATACGCAGCTGTTCTTCACGTGGCGGCTTAGGTGCACCGACTTCCATGTGCTCAGCCATCCATTTACGCTCTTCGGGATTTGAAATGTGCATGTACTCAACGCCGATTGAGCGGCAGTATGAATCGCGCAGGATTCCGAGAATCTTACGAAGTGGCAAGAAGTTCTTTCCACCAAATCCACCTGTTGCAAATTCACGATCTAAATCCCAGAGCGTTAAACCATGTGTGACCACATCAAGATCAGGATGTTTGCGCTGCACATAAACCAGTGGATCAATATCTGCCATGAGGTGGCCCCAGGTGCGATATGCCTGAATCAACTGCTGAACGCGCGCAGTCTTATCAATCTCATCATCTTTAGTAAATGCAATATCTGCAGCCCACCGAATTGGTTCGTAAGGAATGCGAAGTGCGGTAAAGATTTCATCGTAGAAATTCTCGGCGCCAAGTAAGTATTCGTGGATGTGGCGTAAGAAATCTCCTGATTGCGCACCTTGAATGACGCGGTGATCGTAGGTACTTGTCAGCGTTAATACTTTGCTAATTGCCATACGAGCAAGCGTTGCTTCGGATGCTCCTTGGAACTCTGCTGGGTAATCCATCGCACCAACGCCCAGGATGAGCGCTTGCCCTTGTACTAATCGTGGAACAGAGTGAACGGTTCCGATGGTGCCTGGGTTGGTAAGTGAAACTGTTGTTCCAGCAAAATCTTCAACAGTGAGAGTTCCAGCACGCGCCTTCTTAACAATCTCTTCGTAGGCGACCCAGAACTGGCCAAATTCAAGAGCTTCGCAACCCTTGATAGATGGCACCAAGAGTTGACGCGTTCCATCTGACTTTGCCAGGTCAATAGCAATACCTAGGTTGATATGTTGCGGTTTTCCAAGCGCAGGCTTTCCATCAAGTTCGCCATAGAAGTTATTCATCTCTGGCATCTTGCGCATCGCCTTGATCATTGCGTAAGCGATGATGTGGGTGAATGAAACTTTTCCACCACGATGACGTTTCATGTGGTTGTTAATCACAATGCGGTTATCAATCATTAATTTGGCAGGAATTGCACGTACCGACGTTGCAGTAGGAACCGAGAGTGAAGCTTCCATACTTGCAACGACTCGTGCACCTACGCCGCGAATTGGTTCAAGCGTTGCCGCATCCGGTGTTGAAAGAGTTGG
>CALMJL010000021.1 GCA_937864425.1 uncultured Candidatus Planktophila sp. | reverse complement strand
GTTGGACCATCTGAAGGTTCCAAAGCACGTGCGGTTCTGGTTAAGCCAGACGAACTCGAGTCTGTGCTTGCTACCTTGCGAGACTGATTCTCTTTCAGTTAATGCTCGGTGAATTCTTAGGGTGATATACCCGAAAGGGAGACACTTCACCAAATTGCCTTTAAGGTCTAACCTTAGAATTAGTACTCTCTTTCAGATTCATTTTTAGGCGGATTTTATGATTCTTGGCGACGCACTACGTGACGCCCGTATTGCAGCGCGCCTGAGCATTGAAGATTTATCCAATTTAACGAGTATTCGAATTGGTTTGCTCACAGAGATGGAGAGCAATAATTTTAGCCATTGTGGCGGCGATACATACGCGCGTGGTCACTTGCGGAGTATCGCTAACAAAATCGGAGTCAATCCCAGCGTACTCATAGAAATGTTTAACTCGGAACATTCGACTGAAAGTCGTGCAATGCAAGATTTGCTCGTTGAAAACAATGTCATTTCAACAGCGCCAGAGCCAAAGAGAATTTCCTGGAAATTGCCGGCAGGAATTTCGCTGGTGGTACTTCTGGTTATTGCGGTGATACAAATTGTTATGAGCAATCAACAGACCACACCACAGCCAACCACTCCACAGCCAACCAGGAGTGAAGTGAGCGCTGCACCTTCGCAGTCACCGACATCTTCTGTAACTCCAACTGCGAGCACACCAGCAAATTCCAAAGCCGGCTCTGTTGTTTTGAAGTTAGTTGCCACTCGAGGAAACTCATATATTGACATCATTGTCGATGGAAAAAGAATCGTGAAGGGTTCAATATTCCAAGGTGAAACGAAAAGATATGTGGGGCAAAAAGCTATTAGCGTGTATTTGAGTAATCCTGGTGGGCTTGATGTCACACTCAATGGCAAGCTTCTTACTGATCTGGGCGGAGAAAACGAAGAGGTTCGTCGCACCTTCCGATAACATCTGCGTATGGCTCGCACTGTTGCAATTGTGACAATGGGTTGCGCCCGTAATGAAGTTGATTCAGAAGAATTAGCTGGACGGTTAGCAGCAGATGGTTGGACTCTGGTCTCCGATGTTGAATCTGCAGAAGTTGCTGTGGTAAATACATGTGGCTTTATTGAGTCAGCCAAGAAAGATTCAGTTGATGCATTGCTGGAAGCCCATTCTCTTAAGGGCCACGGGGTTACCCGCGCTGTTGTTGCAGTGGGATGTATGGCAGAGCGCTACGGAAAAGAGCTAGCCGAAGCTCTCCCTGAAGCAGATGCAATCTTGGGATTTGATGATTATCAAGAAATTTCAGCGCGCCTTGGTGCCATCGTCAGTGGACATGCGCCTGCCCCACATACTCCGCGTGATCGCCGCGCTCTTTTACCTATTGCACCAATTGAACGCGCAGCGATGCGAGATGAAAATTATCAATCAAACTTAGGCGCTGGGGGTTCGCTCTATCGCAAACGATTAGGTAACGCTCCTTGGGCACCCTTAAAGATTGCATCAGGGTGCGATCGACGTTGTTCTTTCTGTGCAATCCCGTATTTTCGAGGATCTTTTATTTCACGTCGCCCCACTGAGATTCTGCAAGAAGGTGCATGGTTGGCTGAAAACGGAGTCAGCGAACTTTTTCTCGTCAGCGAAAATACAACCTCATATGGAAAAGATTTAGGCGACCTGCGTTTGATGGAGAAAATTCTGTCTGATTTTGTGGCAATTCCTGGAGTGGAGCGAGTTCGCCTTTCATATTTGCAACCAGCGGAGGTCCGCCCGACGCTTTTACAAGCCATGATTGAGACCGAAAAAGTTGCACCTTATTTTGATCTTTCTTTTCAACACTCTGCACCTAACGTATTACGGGCAATGCGCCGATTTGGTGATTCTGAAAAGTTTCTTCATCTGATTACTCAAATCCGGGCGTTATCGCCTGAAGCAGGAATTCGCTCCAATTTTATTGTGGGATTCCCAGGCGAAACAGAGGCGGATTTTGAAGAGCTGACAGATTTCATAGCCTCAGCAAAGTTAGATGCGATTGGCATCTTTGGATATTCTGATGAAGACAATACCGAAGCCCTTGGTCTTGATCACAAAGTTCCTGAAGAAATAATTCGTGAGCGAGTGGAATCTTTGTCGACTATTGCAGATGAGATGGTGGCAAACCGGGCGCAATCCCGCATCGGACAGAGCGTGCGGGTTCTCATCGAAGATGCTGAGTTGCAAGAGGGTCGTGCTGCACATCAAGGCCCAGAAGTGGATGGCACAACTTCCTTTATCGGAACAGATTTTGCAGTGGGCGAATATATTGATGCAGTGATTGTTGATTCTATGGGCGCAGATCTT
Organism: uncultured Candidatus Planktophila sp.; assembly: GCA_937864425.1. Classification (GTDB taxonomy): domain Bacteria; phylum Actinomycetota; class Actinomycetes; order Nanopelagicales; family Nanopelagicaceae; genus Planktophila. The sequence continues at coordinate 4,162 of CALMJL010000021.1, read as the reverse complement.
GTTGCTGAGGTTCAATAAAGAGATTATGCGTATTCCTGGATTCATCACACCTAACTCGTTGACGGTAACGCGAATTGCGCTGACACCATTCGGCGTCTACACCTTATTTTTGGATGGCGGAGATAATCCACGTTTTCAAATCCTCGCTTGGTGCATCTTCTTTGTCCTTGGCATGACAGATATCGTCGATGGAAAGTGGGCGCGCAATTCCAATCGCATTACGCCGCTCGGCGCATTTCTCGATCCAGTCGCAGATAAAGTTTTGATTGGTTCAGCGATGATTTCGCTCTCAATCTTGAACAGATTTCCGTGGTGGATCACGATTGTGATTCTCACCCGCGAAATCGGAATCACCATCTTCAGATTGTTGGTAATCCGAGGGGGAGTCATTCCAGCGAGCAAAGGCGGGAAAGCTAAAACTCTGATGCAGAATTTTGGAGTTGGATTCTTTATGCTTCCATTCCCATCCTGGCTTGAGTGGTTTCGTATCTCCTTTATTTCTGTCGCAATCATCCTGACTGTTACTACGGCTTATGACTACGTACGCAGCTGGATGCGTGCGCGATAACTTGCGCTAGCAGATTCGCCCCCGCTCAAGTAGATTCTGCAAATGACCGTTCATTCGTATGCCAAAGTCGTGATTGATGCTTTGGCACAACGTCAAGAAACTTTAGCGATTGCAGAATCTCTCACCGCTGGTGGATTAGGTCATGCACTCACTCGCATACCGGGTGCCTCCGTGGTATTTCTTGGCGGAGTGATTGCATATTCTGATTCGGTAAAAATTGATGTGCTTGGAGTGACTGAAAAAGCAATCAAAGAACATACCGTTGTCAGCGAAAAAGTTGCGCAAGAAATGGCACAAGGTGTGCGAGCTAAATTTGCAACCACATGGGGAATTTCTACAACGGGAATTGCCGGACCCGGCGATTACCAAGGAATCGCAGCCGGCACAGTCTGGATCGCCATTGTTGGCCCTACTTCTGAGACCCTCCATTTACAACTAGAAGGTGGGCGTGACCAGGTGCGCGAAGGGGCTATATCCAGCGCAATGGGCGCCTTTGCGCGTATCCTTAGCGCAAGAGATTGAAAGCACAGCACTGGAAGCGAAGGGAAGCACAATGACACTTTTGCGCGAGGCAGTTGGCCACACGCTTCGTGATGCTCGCACTCAGCAATCTCGCACCCTCCGTGATGTAGCGCGTGAAGCACGCGTATCACTTGGCTACCTCTCAGAGGTAGAACGTGGTCACAAAGAAGCATCTTCAGAACTTCTCAATGCAATCTGCGAAGCACTAGGTCTCACTTTATCTTCAGTGATGACAGGCGTTGCCCACGAAATTAAATCTCGTGAAAGTGCAAAACTCTCCGTTGTCGACGCAGCCTAAATATTCGCTGCAAAGCGGAATCCATCGTCGTACTGAAAGCGCGATTCTCTCTGCCACTAAAAAATTAATTTCGCAGCAAGGTATCTGCAATATTTCCATGATTGAGATTGCAGATGAATCCCAAGTATCTCGAGCAACTCTCTATAACCACTACCGTGATAAAAACGCGGTGCTGTCAGCCCTGATTGCATCTGAAGTTGAACGGTTGGTTTCTGTGGCAGAAGGCGCAGCTTCTCCGGTACAAGCACTCGAACTCCTATCACGTGAAATTTCTGGTGATGCGGCACTTGCATCCATGCGTATCCACGACCAAGAGCTCCTTGTAGCAGTGTTGAGCCATGCTGAAAATCCACTGTATTTATCCTTGGCGCAATGTCTGTATGAATTGGTGCGAACCGAAGCAGGTACTGGCATCGCCATGCGTTGGCTCTTGGGGCAAGCGATGCAACCGTTGACTGAAATTCAATCCCGCGAACAAGCCCGGGCGTTGGTCCAAGGAAATCTCTAACCCGAGAATCTATTCGACGCTTTCACAACCAATGATGTGCAACAGGTAGCAAATGCGTATCTCGGATTTACGTCAACGATTAGATCTTTCATTTGGCCCTGATTGGGCACCTTCGTTCTCAAAAGATATTGCGATTGCGGCGCTCGGGTCGTTAACAGTGGATGAGGCGCTCGCAGCAGGGCGTGAGGCAGATGAGATTTGGAAGGCTGTCTGTAAGCAATGCCCAGTAGAGACGGCTCCATTTAGCTAACTCTTTCTCAAGCGACACGCCCTCCCTTGTCAGTGAGGGGTGCTACCTTTCGAACAAATGTTCGGATACCCTTATCCCAATCAGGCAACTGATTGCACAGCCAGAGCGGTGCTCATGTGCCGCCCACAGCGTCTCTATAACGCGCCGGGCCGCCTACGAGATTTCCGTACCTTCTGGGCCGATTACCAACGGCTGCATATGCAGACGTTCGACATGAAATGGAGAAGATAGTGGCTACTGAAAAAGCTAAGCCAGAAGATAAGAACACATCTGATCGCCAGAAGGCGTTAGATACCGCACTCGCTCAAATCGAACGTCAGTTTGGTAAGGGCTCAGTAATCAAGATGTCTGAAAAACAGGCACAAGTCATCGAAGTTATTCCAACAGGTTCTATCGCACTTGATATGGCACTTGGAATCGGCGGCATTCCACGTGGTCGCATTATTGAAATTTATGGACCAGAAAGCTCTGGTAAGACAACGCTGACATTGCATGCAATTGCCAATGCGCAAAAAGCTGGCGGTATCTGTGCATTTATCGATGCAGAACATGCCTTTGATGCTGAATATGCGAAGAAGCTCGGCGTTGATATTGATGCGCTCCTTGTTTCACAACCAGATACCGGCGAACAAGCGCTTGAAATCATGGATATGTTGATCCGCTCTGGCGCACTTGATCTCGTTGTCGTCGACTCTGTAGCAGCGCTCGTTCCACGCGCTGAAATTGAGGGCGAGATGGGTGATTCTCATATGGGTCTTCAAGCTCGTTTGATGTCACAGGCGCTTCGTAAAGTCACTGGTGCGCTTCACCAATCAAAGACAACTGCAATCTTTATCAATCAGCTGCGCGAAAAGATTGGCGTCTTCTTCGGATCTCCTGAAACCACAACAGGCGGTAAGGCTCTCAAGTTCTATGCATCAGTGCGTATGGATATTCGCCGCATCGAAACTCTTAAAGATGGACAAGAATCTGTCGGAAACCGTACCCGCGTCAAGGTTGTGAAGAACAAGATGGCGCCACCATTTAAGCAGGCAGAGTTCGACATCATCTACGGTGTTGGAATCTCCCGCGAAGGTTCGCTTCTTGATATGGGTGTCGAACTTGGCATCGTCAAGAAGTCCGGAGCTTGGTACACCTACGAAGGTGACCAACTCGGCCAAGGTAAAGAGAATTCACGCGCATTCCTCATCGATAATCCAGATCTTGCCAACGAGATCGAGAAGAAGATTCGCGAATCCTTTGTCCCTGTCGCAGTAGATCCTGCACTCATCGCAGAAATCGATGAGGCGACAGCAGAGGTTGAGTTCTAATTTCTCTCCAATTTGCCAAAGTAGATCGCAGCGAGGGCTCTGACCCTTACGACATTGCTCATACGATCGCGCTCAATGCGTTGGTCACTCGAGCGAAGAGTAAGGGCGAGCTGCTCGCTCATCTGAAATCACGTGGCATTGAAGACGATGTAGCTCAAGCCGTTATTTTTCGTCTGCAAGAGACCGGTCTAGTCAATGATCGAGATTTTGCGGCGGCTTGGGCAACATCGCGCCATCGCCATAAGAAACTCTCGAAGCGAATCATTGCTGGCGAACTTCGCCAAAAAGGTGTGATGCAAGAGCAGATTGATGAAGCACTTGCCGAAATTGACGATGAGTCCGAGTATCAAGCTGCCTTTGATTTAGCCTTTAAGAAATTTAATTCTATGTCGCGCCTTGAGCCCGAGGTTCAAATTCGTCGGATTCAATCGTTGCTTGCTCGTAAAGGCTTTAATTTTTCGATTATTTCGCGGGTTCTTCGCGAACTGCAATTACTAGATAGCTAATTACTTTCCAGATTTTAAATGTTCAGTAAGTCTTTCAGCAGTTGCAACCACTGCAGCTGCATGGACGCGTCCTGGTTGACGACCGAGTCTTTCTATCGGTCCGCTAATTGATACCGCTGCAATCACTTTTCCATTAGGTCCGCGCACAGGTGCAGATACAGATGCAACACCAGCTTCACGTTCGCCAACAGATTGTGCCC
>CALMJL010000020.1 GCA_937864425.1 uncultured Candidatus Planktophila sp. | reverse complement strand
AATTAATTGAGCTTGGAATAGCTGGATGAAAGTCCAGCGGCTAGGAAAATCCAGATTTGGTAGGGCACAAGTGCTAGCCCCACTTTCCACGATTGCGTCCACGTTATAACGAAAAGCGGAACTGTAAGAAGTGCAGTGATGAGTAGCGAAAGCGCTGCACCTTTAAGGTCGTGCACTGAATAGAAGAGATAAGACCAGCGCAGCGCAAAGAAAACGCTCAACGCAAAGATTGATAGCGCAGCTGCTACTAGCAATGGATGAGCGCGCAACCCAATGGTGTAGAGAGCAATCCCGATGACTACAAAGTTGTAGGGCCAAATTAAGCCAAAGACAAAACCAGGTGGTTGCCATGATGGTTGAGTGAGTGATTGATACCAACCATCTTGGCGATTCCAATAATTAGATCCACCGGCATAGATGAGGACGAGTGCAATTCCAAGTGCTGCACTGATTGATCTCCACACCGTCATAGTCTCTCCTTACTTCTGACATTTAGTGCAGAGACCGAAAATTTCAGCGGTATGAACAACATCGCGAAAACCATGCTCTGCAGCCATTGTTTTTGCCCATTTCTCAATGGCGCCACCCTCAATTTCTACTGTCTTTCCGCATTTGGTGCATACCAAATGATGGTGATGGGATTCTCCGCATAAACGGTAGATGGCTTCTCCATCTTCGCGCCGTAGTACATCGACTACCTTTTCAGCAACCAAACTTTGCAGTGCGCGATAAACCGTTGTCAGCCCGATGGATTCGCCATCTCTTTGCATCCGGCGATACACCTCTTGCGCGCTAGCAAATCCACCAGCACGTTCTAGAGTGCTTAACACTCTCGGATGAGATCTACTCACCGATATTTCCTACGATAAGCCACATTGCAATCACACCGACAACCGTTGCAATCATTGTTAATTTGGATGGATGTCGCGAATGAGCTTCAGGCAAAATATGCGAAGTTGCCAGGTAAATAACAAATCCGGCAAAGAGCGCCAGATAGATTGCAAGAGCTGGGTCACTGACGGTGATGTAGGTTGCAAGTGCCGCACCACCAATGCGCATTACTGCATCAAGTCCTAATAAAGAGATAGCTCGCTTAGTCCAGTGTCCGCTCTTAATAAGAAGTGAGACAGTATTGAGTCCATCTGAAAAAGCGTGTGACAAAATTGCGATAAATACTGCAATACCGAGTGCATTACTTAATTTAAACGATAACCCAAGAGCGATACCGTCAAGAAATACATGGCCTCCCATCGCAAGCGCACCAAGTGTTCCTGCAACATTGACAGAGTGAGCGTGATCATGGCCGTAGTCAGATTCAGCAGGTTCGTGAGACCCGAAAATTTGTTCTGCAAAATGTAAAAGCAGAAAACCAGCTACAAATGCGATGGCAACTACCGGAACACTCCCGAAGGTGTTGGTGTTGAGATCAAAGATTTCTGGAAGTAAATCAAAGGCAACTAAGCCGAGCAGTAATCCTGCTGAAAGACCAAGAACTAGATGCAATCGATCACGCGATCGAATCGCAAGAAATCCACCGAGGAACGTGGCGCCAGATGTCACGGCTGCCAGAAGAAGCGCTGTATTCATGGGAAGAAGGTAGCAGAAATGAAAATGATTTTCATTTCCAATGAGCGCCGCCCTACCCTTTCCCCATGATTGCCATCGCCCGATTTCAGGTACAACTCAAGGATGCGCTTGATTTTCGCAGCGAACTCGAATCGGTAAAAGCAGTATTGGGTGAAGCTGCTGGATTTAAATCGGCAACTGTTGGCCAGAATCTCGATGATCCAACTCTCTGGGTTCTCACAACTGAATGGGAGAACGTTGGTTCCTATCGCAGAGCGTTAAGTTCCACGCGCGCAAAGTTGGAGGCGATTCCAGTACTTGCTCGCGCAATCGATGAGCCAGGGGCATACGAGTAAACTTTGCCGATGTGAGCAACGCCCGTTGCTCTTCGCCGACAGCCAGCCGGATGGAGCAATCAGATGGCCGTAGATCGTTTAGAAAATATTGTTTCGCTTTCAAAGCGCCGTGGATTTGTTTTTCCTTCCTCTGAAATTTACGGAGGACTTCGCGCATCATGGGATTACGGTCCGCTCGGAGTAGAACTCAAGAACAATGTAAAGCGCCAATGGTGGAAATCCATGGTCACCGGTCGCGAAGATATTGTGGGAATTGATTCATCTGTAGTTCTTGCGCGCGAAGTATGGGAAGCATCAGGTCACGTTGCAACCTTTAGCGATCCGCTTACCGAATGTACTTCCTGTCATAAGCGTTATCGCGCTGACCATCTTGAAGAAGCTTATGAAGCAAAGCACGGCAAGAAGGCAGCATCACTTGCTGAAGTGAATTGCCCAGCTTGCGGAAATAAAGGCCAGTTCACAACTCCCAAGCAATTTTCGGGATTGCTCAAAACTTTTCTTGGACCAGTTGAAGATGAGTCTGGCTTGGCATATTTGCGCCCAGAAACTGCGCAAGGAATCTTCATCAATTTTGATCAAGTACTCACTACTTCACGTAAGAAACCACCTTTTGGTATTGGCCAAATCGGAAAATCGTTCCGTAACGAAATTACCCCTGGAAACTTCATCTTCCGTACGCGTGAATTTGAACAGATGGAAATGGAATTCTTTGTAGTGCCAGGTACCGATGAAGAGTGGCATCAATATTGGATTGATACTCGCCTTGCTTGGTATAAAGATTTAGGAATCAATCCTGATCGTTTGCGTATTTACGAGCACCCTAAAGAGAAGTTATCGCACTATTCAAAGCGCACTGCAGATATCGAGTACAAATTTGAATTTGCCGGCACCGAATGGGGCGAGCTTGAAGGAATTGCTAATCGCACTGACTTTGACCTCAAAGCGCACTCTGCTGCATCTGGAAAAGACCTCTCTTACTTTGATCAAGAGAAGAACGAGCGCTGGACTCCATATGTCATCGAACCAGCGGCTGGAGTTGATCGTTGCACGCTCACTTTCATGATGGATGCATTCACCGAAGATGAAGCGCCAAATGCAAAGGGCGAGATGGAAAAGCGCGCCGTGATGAAATTGGATTACCGCTTGGCGCCAGTCAAAGCTGCAGTACTTCCACTTTCACGAAACGCTGATTTATCTCCGAAAGCCCGTGATTTGGCTGCGCAATTGCGTAAGAACTGGAATATCGATTTTGATGATTCTGGTGCAATCGGTCGTCGCTATCGTCGCCAAGATGAAATCGGAACTCCATATTGCATCACCATTGATTTCGAATCACTCGAAGATCAAGCAGTCACAATTCGCGACCGCGATTCCATGGCGCAAGAACGTATTGCTATCGACCAAGTAGAAGCATGGCTAGCTCCACGTCTACTCGGCTGCTAGCGCCGCTCGAACTTCCGCTTGCATCAGGAGTTCATTACGTAGATCCACCCGTAGTTCTTGCACCGATGGCAGGAATTACCAATGCTCCCTTTCGCATGTTATGCCGCGAACAAGGTGCTGGACTCTTCGTCTCTGAAATGGTGACTGCGCGGGCGTTGTTGGAACGTGTTCCCGAAACAATGCGCATGATCATTCCAGGTCCTGGTGAATCGCCCCGTTCAGTTCAGTTATATAGCGTTGATCCGCACCACATGGGTGAAGCAGTCAAAATGATTGGTCGCGAAAATTTAGCAGACCACATTGATATGAATTTTGGATGTCCCGTACCTAAAGTAACTCGAAAAGGTGGCGGGGCAGCGCTTCCTTTTAAGCGCAATTTATTTCGCGAAATTGTGAAAGCAGCAGTAGAAAACGCTCAACCATTTGGAATTCCTGTCACAGTCAAGATGCGTATTGGAATCGATACTGATCACCACACCTATTTGGAAGCGGCCAAGAGCGCTGCTGATTTAGGAGTGGCGTGGGTAGCACTTCATGCTCGCACAGCGCAGCAGATGTATGAAGGAAAAGCAGATTGGTCTGCCATTAAAAATTTAGTGGAACATCTCAAACCAACTGGAGTTCCGGTTTTAGGAAACGGCGATATCTGGTCAGGTGCAGATGGCGTTGAAATGGTGCGACAAACTGGTTGCGCCGGAGTTGTCGTTGGTCGCGGGTGCTTAGGCAGGCCATGGTTATTTGCTGATTTAGTTGAAGCTTTTCAAGGTGGCGAGAAGAAGGTGTTGCCATCGCTGCACCAAGTGCGCGAAGTGATGTTCCGCCATGGACAACTGATTGTTGAATACTTTGAATCTGAAGATCGCGGCTGCCGAGATTTACGTAAACATATGGCTTGGTATCTCAAAGGTTTTCGAGTTCCATCTGAATTGCGCCGCCGCTTTGGCATGGTGAGTTCACTTGCTGAATTAAGGTCTTTACTCGATCAACTCGATGACCAGCCTTATCCAGTTGAGGTTGCTGAGAAACCGCGTGGTCGTACCAGCAGCGGACGTCCACCAACGCTGCCTGATGGTTGGCTTAACGATCCAGACGAAATGATTCATCTCGACATCGAAGATATGTTCTCTGGTGGTTAATGTTTAAATTATTTCGCCGCATTATCGCCGCGCTTCTCGCTCTCGTCATTGCGATTCCTGGATATGCACTCTTTATGACATGGAAGAGCGCGCACCATCCACCATTTCGCACTTCTGCAGATGTGATTGTGGTTCCGGGTGCAGCACAACTCAATGGAGCGCCAGGTGATGTCTTGCTCGCTCGTTTGCAAGAAGCTAAACGCATCGCCGATCTTGGTTATGCACCACTCATTATTACAGTTGGTGCTGGAGCACCTGGCGATCGCACAACGGAGGCTGCATCTGGAAAATATTGGTTGACGCGACATGGGATATCGAAAAAGAAAATTATTTCGCTTCCATCTGGACGGGATACATTAACTCAAACAAAAACTTATATTTCTGAAATGCGCTCTCGAAAAATTTACAACGTCATTATCGCCACAGACCCTTATCACTGTCAGCGCGCGATGACGATGGCCAATGACCTTGGTGCAGTTGCTACCTGTTCACCAGTACAAAGTGGACCCAATAATCTTGAAAACTCTCGCTCTCGTTACTTAATTCGCGAAGCTGGTGCGTATCTTGCCTACATCACTCTCGGTCGACGGGGCATTCATGTGAGCGATCATCTCGCCAATAGTGGACTTGTAAGGTACGTGTATGACCGATTCAGTTAAGGGATATAGCGCAGCAGATCAAGAGCGCTTTCTCGATGAACCGGCCAAGCGTGCAGGTCGCACTGAATTTGTGCGCGATCGCGCCCGCGTTATTCATTCAGCGGCGCTTCGTCGATTAGCTGCAAAAACACAAGTTGCAGTTCCATGGGAAAACGATTTTCAGCGCACCAGACTTTCGCATTCACTGGAATGCGCACAGATCGGCCGTGAACTAGGCGAATCACTTGGTGCAGATCCAGATCTACTTGAAACAGCATGTTTGTCACATGATTTAGGCCATCCACCTTTTGGCCACAATGGTGAAGAAGCACTAGCCGAAGTTGCAGCACCGTGCGGAGGATTTGAAGGAAATGCACAGTCGTTTCGTTTATTGACTCGCATCGAAGCTAAAACGGTTACTCCTGAATCAAGAAGTGTTGGTCTCAATCTCACTCGCGCATCACTCGATGCGGCAACAAAATATCCTTGGCCACGTTCACATAACCCACGCAAATTTGGCGTCTATGACGATGATGTCGAAATATTTCAGTGGGTACGACAAGGTGCTCCCGATGGAAAAACGTGTATTGAAGCTCAGATTATGGATTGGTCAGATGATTGCGCCTATTCAGTCCATGATTTAGAGGATGCCATCTTTGCAGGACAAATTACCGTTCAAGATTTTGATCGAGATCTACCAATTCTCTATTCAGAAATGGTGTCGCAATACAAGAGTGATGCCACTGAAAATGAGGCGGCTAGCGCGCTAGCTCGACTTCAGCAATTGTCATGCTGGCCAAAGAATTTCGATCGCACCCATCGCTCGCTGGCACGATTAAAAGATACGACTTCACAACTGATTGGCCGTTTTGTGTTAGCTGCAGAGGTTGAAACTCGAAAGATTCATGGCAGCGCACCCTTATCTCGCTTTAATGCGCAACTAGAAATTCCACGCGAACAACGCATAGAAGTTGATTTCTTAAAGGCAGTTGCTAGCCACTATTTGATTAAGGCGGCAGAATCTCAAGAACGATATGCGAAGCAGCGCACTGTCATTGTCGAACTCGTTGAGATGCTCTTTAACGCCGCACCACACGAACTTGACCCGATTTTTGAAGATGATTGGAAGAGCGCTTCGAGTGATAGCGAAAAATTGCGAGTCGTGATCGACCAAATTGCCAGCCTGACAGACCCCGGCGCATATGCACTTCATGCGCACCTATCTCGCCGTCGCTAAGGTACGGATATGAGCGGGCGCATCAAAGCTGAAGATATTGTCTATGTGCGAGAACACGCACATATCGATGATGTCGTAACTGCAGCAGGTGTTGCACTCAAGAGCGCTGGTGGAGGACAGAAAAAAGGTCTCTGCCCATTTCATGATGAGAAATCTCCTTCATTTCACGTAACACCCGCAAAAAATTATTATCACTGTTTTGGTTGTGGAGTTGGTGGCGACGTTATCGATTTCATCATGAAGACAGATCACTTGAGTTTTACAGAAACTATCGAACGATTAGCGTCACAGATCGGCTACACCTTGCGCTATGAAGAAGGTGGTCCAACACAGCCAACTTCAAAACGCTCTCGGTTATATGCAGCACATGTCGAGGCAGCCAAGTTCTATAGGGATCAACTCAATACTTCAGTAGATGCAGCACATGCGCGCGAACTCTTAACTAAACGCGGTTTTGATAAAGCAGCCTGCGACACTTTTGGCGTTGGCTACGCACCGCAAGGATGGGATTCACTGACAAAACATTTACGAGCAGCTGGATTTACGATTGAAGAATTAGAGGAAGCTGGACTTTCCAAGATGGGTGAGCGCGGGCCCATTGATAAATTCCGTAACCGAATCATGTGGCCAATCAAAGATATTTCGGGAGATGTTGTTGGATTTGGAGCTCGTAAATTAGCTAGTGACGAAGAAGATCAAGGACCAAAATACTTAAATACATCCGAAACTCCGATTTATAAGAAATCTCAAGTTTTATACGGACTTGATATGGCAAAGAAAGATATTGCCAAAAATCGCCAAGTTGTTGTGGTTGAGGGGTATACCGATGTGATGGCTTGTCATTTAGCAGGCATCACTACTGCGGTTGCAACCTGCGGAACTGCATTTGGCGATGACCATATTCGAATTATTCGACGCCTCCTGATGGATGCAGATGCATTTCGAGGAGAAGTAATTTTCACCTTTGACGGTGATGCAGCAGGTCAAAAAGCTGCCATGCGCGCATTTGGTGATGACCAGAAATTTGTTACCCAAACATTTGTTGCTGTCGAACCGGATGGACTTGATCCATGCGATCTACGACAAGAAAAGGGCGATTTAGCGCTCCGAGATTTGATTGCAAAGCGCGTGCCGCTCTTTGAATTTGCCATCCGCACTGAGTTGAAAAAACATAATCTTGATACCCCCGAAGGTCGCGTCAATGCACTGGCAACAACCGCACCACTGGTTGCGGCTATTCGCGATAAATCACTACGACCTGAATACATCAAATCTCTGGCTGGATGGCTCGGCAGCGAGATAGAAGTTGTGACTGCATCGGTGAACACCGCTTTAAAGAAAGTTGCGCAAACACCAACTGCACCGCAACCAGCAGCTGCAGATGATTCATGGCGCCCTAATCCGCAAGAGCCTACTTTGATGTTAGAGCGTGAAGTCATCAAGGCAAAATTGCAAATGCCAGGGCTGATGCAGGATTGGAAAACAATCGAAGAAGCTGCATTTACACATCCTGCATATCGAGAGTTAAGAAAAATTATTGATTCCTTTGGAAATGAGATTATCGAACTTGAGAAAATTACCGATGAGCGGATGCGCATGCTCTTTACCGAGCTTTCAGTCGAACCAGTAAGAACTGACGGGGCAGTCTCAGAAAGATATGTCATCAGCATTGTGGCGCGTTTACGCGAAGTTTTAGTGAGCAGAAAAATTGCAGAACTTAAATCTAAATTGCAGCGCTTAAATCCAGTGGAAAATCAGAATCTATACAACGAAGCATTTGCAGAACTTGTCGCGCTTGAGTCTGAAAAGCGTGGCCTACACGAACAAGCGATGGGATCTCTCTAAAGCCAAAGCAGAACGCTGATTTTGGCGCTCTCGAATTGCTGCGGTAGAGTTCGGCTTCTATTCCCTGATAGCTCAACGGCAGAGCAGTCGACTGTTAATCGACAGGTTCTTGGTTCGAATCCAAGTCAGGGAGC
>CALMJL010000019.1 GCA_937864425.1 uncultured Candidatus Planktophila sp. | reverse complement strand
CGTAGCTCGAGCTTGCGCCCGCAATAATCTTTTGAAGTGCGCAATATTTGGCGGTGACCCTAATTGGGGAAGAGTGCTTGCAGCAGTGGGTACTGCACCAGTTGCGCTAGACCCGCTCACTATTGATGTAGTTCTCAATGGGGTCCAGGTAGCCAAAAATTCTGCTCCGTACGCGGATAAAAATGCGGTTTCATTTAACGACCGCGTGGTTACTCTTGAAATTAACCTTCATCTCGGCAGCGAACAGGCGACAGTTGTTACCAATGATCTATCTCATGATTATGTTCACGAGAATTCGGCGTATTCCACATGATTGTCATTAAGTTTGGTGGACATGCGATGACTGATGAACATGGTGAATTTGCTCAGTCGATTGCAAAGGCGATAGCCGAAGGAGTTCATCCGGTGATCGTTCATGGGGGAGGACCTCAGATTGCTGCAGCGCTCAAGGAAGCGCAGATTGAAAGCTCTTTCGTGGGTGGTTTTCGAGTGACAACTCCTGAAAGTTATCAGGTGGTTGAAAGAGTTCTAACCCAAGAGGTCGGACCTAGTGTTGCTCAATCTTTACAAAGTCACGGAGTTAACGCAGTTGCACTCTCGGCAAGAACAGAGAAGATTTTGATGGCACAGGTATTGAATCACCTTGTTGATGGAACTCCGGTAGATCTTGGTCTAGTGGGAGAAGTTGTTTCTGTAAATACCGAAAAGATTGAATCAACAGTTTCGGAAGGATGTATTCCAGTTCTCGCGCCAGTAGCGGAGAATGTAGATGGTTCTGGTGGTTTGAATGTGAATGCCGATCTGGCGGCTGCTGCGATTGCCGGAGCGCTCGATGCGCAGTGGCTCATTATCATGACTGATGTTCCGGGTATTTATCGTAATTGGCCAGATTCTGATTCGCTCATTTCACATATTTCAGCGAACGAACTTGCATCACTCAAAGCATCTTTTAGCGAAGGAATGGCACCCAAGGTGCAGGCTTGTCTTGATGCAATCGAAGCTGGAGCAAAAGCGGTAAGAATTATTGATGGTACTAATCCGAGTGCCTTAGAGAGCGCGCTTCTTGGTGTAGGTGGAACGTTGGTGATGGCATGAAAAAATGGGATCAATATTTGCAAGCAAACTACGGAACACCGAGCATTGAACTGGTTTCCGGAAAAGGCTCAGTTGTCAAAGATGCAGATGGCAAGATTTATTTGGATTTCTTAGCAGGAATTGCCACAAATATTTTGGGACATGCTCATCCGGCAATAGTCAAGGCAATCACTCAGCAGGCTTCGCAATTGAGCCATGTGAGTAATTTCTATGCCCATCCCAATGTACTGGAGCTAGCCGCGCTTTTGCAGCGTATGACTGGAGATAAATCAGCGCGCACCTTTTTCTGCAATTCAGGCGCTGAAGCCAACGAAGCTGCTCTGAAACTATCTCGTAAAACGGGGAGAACGAAAATTGTTGCAACGAAAGAGGCATTTCATGGACGCACAATGGGTGCCCTTTCACTGACTGGTCAGCCAAGTAAGCGCAATCCATTTAAACCATTGATCAAAGGAATCAAACACGTTCCCTTTGGAGATTCGCGTGCTGCCAAAAGAGCAATCACTCACAAGACAGCAATGGTGATTGTTGAACCGCTGATGGGCGAAGCCGGAGTTTTAGTTCCACCGAGTGATTACTTGGCAAATCTTCGTGCATATTGCGATGCAACAGGAGCACTGCTTGTCTTTGATTGTGTTCAAACTGGAATGGGGCGAACTGGTGATTGGTTTGGATTTGAATATTCAGAAATAACACCTGATGTCATCACATTGGCAAAAGGGCTAGGTGGTGGATTACCGCTCGGCGCCATGGTTGCACTCGGTAAGGCAGCGCACCTCTTTCAAGCAGGAGATCATGGATCTACCTTCGGTGGAAATCCAATCGCAACAGCTGCAGCTATTGCGGCTATCAAAACTATTGAAAAAGAGAAGATTTTTCTCAACGTAAAAAAGGTTGGAGAATATTTGAGGAGTGAGATTGCACTCATACCAGGAGTTACTGAAACCCGCGGAGCAGGTCTATTGATTGGCGTAACCCTTGATACTCCAATTGCAAAGAAGGTTGTAAAGCAATGCGAATCGCTTGGATTACTTCTCAATGCACCGAGTGAGACATATCTACGTATCGCTCCGGCGCTCAATATCTCTATGAAGCAAGCAGAACAGTGTGTAAAAATTTTGCAACGCGCGATTGCTGAGGTGAAAAATGGCTAGCGTAAGTGCGCGTCGCGCAAAGGCGATTGCTCTCATTAAATCTGGAGTCATTCATTCTCAATCAGACCTTGTGAAGGCGCTCAAGAAATCAGGCTTTGCAGTTACCCAAGCAACTGCAAGTCGAGACCTCGAAGAGATTGGGGCGGTTCGGGGTAGAAACACAGCTGGTGAATCGATTTATCAAATACCCAATAGCGATGATGATTCAATCTCAAGAGCATTGCCTATGCCGGCAGATTTGATCTTGTCGGTAGAAGCGAGTGGAAATTTGGCTGTGGTACGCACTCCTCCTGGTGGAGCGCAATTATTGGCAAGCGCTCTCGATCATTCTGGAAATAAGAACATCATCGGAACGATTGCAGGAGACGACACGGTGTTAGTTGTCTCTCGAAAAGCAACAGGGGGAGCAGATCTCGCGAAAGAATTACGCATCTTTGGTGGGCTCACGAAAAGGGGAGGCCAATAATGGCGTTGTGGGGTGGCAGATTTTCTGATGCACCAGCTGATGCTGTCTTCGCGCTTTCGCGCAGCGTGCACTTTGATTGGCGGCTCGCGCCTTACGATTTGCGTTCCTCAAAAGCTCATCTTGCAGTGCTTGAAAAGAGCGGCATTCTAAGCAAAGAGATTGCATCATCAATCCGTAAGGCCATTGGCGAATTACAGAGTGAAGTCGCCTCCGGAAAGTTTCTTCCGATTGCAGCAGATGAAGATGTACATAGCGCACTAGAAAGAGGGCTCACTGAAAAGTTGGGCGAAATCGGTGGGTCGCTACGAGCAGGTCGTTCGCGCAATGATCAAGTAGCTACAGATCTGAAATTATTTGCTATTGATCATATGTTGGAAATTGCTCGTCTGATCTCAGAGTTGCAGATTGCACTGATGGAAAAAGCTGCCGAATATGGTGATGCACCAGCACCAGGTTTTACACATATGCAGCATGCTCAACCTGTTCTCTTTGGCCACGAATTGGCTAAACATGTGCATGCATTTGCAAGAGATATTGATCGAATTATGGATTGGTTGGAACGCACATCTGTGAGCCCATTGGGTGCAGGCGCACTTTCTGGTTCGTCACTTCCACTATCTCCTGAAACTACAGCCTCCGATTTAGGATTTTCAACAAGTGCTGGAAATTCAATTGATGCTGTCTCTGATCGAGATTTTGTAGCCGAAGCTCTCTTCATTCTCTCGCTTGTGGGAATACATTTGTCGCGAATAGGCGAAGAGTGGTGCTTATGGGCGACTACTGAATTTGGCTGGGCGCACGTTGCTGATGCATATTCGACTGGTTCTTCGATCATGCCCCAGAAGAAGAATCCAGATATGGCAGAACTTGCGCGCGGCAAAGCTGGTCGACTCGTTGGAAATCTGACTGGTGTTTTAACGATGCTCAAAGGATTGCCTTTTGCCTATAACCGCGATCTGCAAGAAGATAAAGAACCGCTCTTTGATTCAATCGATACCTTGCTGCTCGTCATGCCTGCTATCACCGGAATGGTTGCGACAACTTCATTTGATCGCAGAAAGATGTTGGCGGCTACGCCACTTGGTTTCTCACTTGCAACAGAGATTGCAGATTTCCTAGTTCGTGCACATGTGCCATTTGCTAGCGCTCATGAGGCAGCAGGAAAATGCGTTGCGCTCTGCGAATCTCAAGGTATTGAATTGCATCAGTTGACTGACGAGCAATTTGCATCGGTGCATCCACAATTAACGAAAGATGTACGTTCTGTTCTGACCACTGAGGGAGCCCTCGCAGCGCGCATTACTAAGGGAGCCAGTTCTCCTGCTGCATTCGCTGAGCAAATAAAAGTTCTTAAAAAAGAAAATGCAGATACAGCTAGCGTAATTGCCAGCAAGTCCAAGGCTTTTTCCGAGATGATGGGGCAGTGATGGCTGATTTATTGGATGATCTCAAGTGGCGCGGTCTCATTGCTCAAACCACTGATGAGAGCGCTCTTCGTGATGCGCTGAAAAAACCCATCACCGTCTACTTGGGGACTGACCCCACCGCCCCCAGCATCCATGTTGGCAATTTGGTCGTTCTGCTGGTGTTGCGCCGCTTTCAATTAGCAGGTCATCACACAATTCCGCTCGTAGGTGGAGCAACCGGTTTAGTGGGAGATCCCAGCGGCAAGAATGAAGAGCGCACACTCAACACCACTGACATTGTTGAACAATGGGTAAGTCGAATTAAAGGACAGCTCTCTAAATTCATGGATTTTGAAGTAGCCACAAACCCCGCGAAAATGGCTAACAATCTCGATTGGACCGCGCCGCTTTCAGCGATTGAATTCCTGAGAGATGTTGGTAAGCACTTTAGCGTCAATCAAATGCTGAACAAAGATGCAGTGGCATCTCGCCTTGAGAAAGATGGAATTTCTTACACCGAATTTTCATATCAAGTATTGCAAGCATTCGATTACCTCGAGCTTTATCGTCGCCATCAGTGCACACTTCAAATTGGTGGTTCAGATCAATGGGGAAATATCACTGCGGGTCTAGATCTCATACGTCGCGTTGAAGGTGGAACCGCCCATGCCCTCACTGTTCCGCTATTAACAAAAGCTGATGGAACAAAATTTGGAAAAACTGCGGGGGGATCCGTATGGATAGATCCTGAAATGACTTCTCCTTATGCCTTCTTCCAGTACTGGTTGAATTCTGATGATAAAGATGTCATTAAGTTTCTGAAAGTTTTCTCCTTTAAATCACGGAGCGAAATTGAGGAAATTGAGAAAGCGCATTTAGAAAACCCTGGAGCACGATCTGCCCATCGTGAACTTGCGCGCGAATTGACAGCGCTTGTTCATAGCCCAGAAATTTGTGAACGTGTAGAAGCTGCTGCCAAAGCGCTCTTTGGACAGGGAGATATCTCAGAACTTGATGAGGCAACTCTCACGGCAGCTCTTGCAGAATTACCTAAAGCAACTGTGAAAAAGGGCGAAGAAATTCCTACATGGGTAGATCTCTTGGCAGCCTCGGGAGTGGTTGATTCAAAATCTGCTGCTCGCCGCATTGTGAAAGAAGGCGGTGCATACCTGAATAACGAGAAGATTTCTGGCGAAGATTTCCGTCTCGAAAAAAGCCACTTTTTATGCGGCAAATATGCAGTTTTACGCAAAGGAAAGCGCGATTTGGCTGCAGTCGAGCTGATTTAATTGATACGCAAAATACTGAAAAACCCACATTTTTACGCATAAAGTGCTCGAATTTTCGGTGTAAATCCCGACCCAGAAAAGCCTTTCCTGGGTGAATCTGGCCGATTTGACCCCCTGCTGGAGCCCCCCTATAGTTATGCCCCTTGCTGTGGAACGGACTGATACAGGCCGTACAGCACAACTTCCCAATCTAGGACATTTCGAGCTGGTTTGACCGTGCCCGAAGCGATGGACTAGGTTTGGCGGTCTGCCCTGAAAAACGGAAGAAATTCCCGCAGCAGTGCGCATCCGTACCTTGAGAACTCAACAGCGTGCCATAAGTCAATGCCAGAGAATGGCTTATTTTGTTATGCAATTTTTGTGCAACAAAGCAAGTGCATTCTCTAATTTAAATAACTTCAATGAAGTAAGTGCTAGACGCTATTTATAGCGTTTGCAATACTCGTTGATTTCCTTTGGTATAGACAAAATTAAACGACAGTTTGTTTGTCTCGTAAGCCATGAGAAAAAACTTTCTATGGAGAGTTTGATCCTGGCTCAGGACGAACGCTGGCGGCGTGCTTAACA
>CALMJL010000018.1 GCA_937864425.1 uncultured Candidatus Planktophila sp. | reverse complement strand
GCAATCTCTTCATCAGTCAAGCGATCTTCTTCGCGTGGAACTGCTTTCCAAGCAGTTTCTAATCGTGCATCTTCACCGCGCCGATGCAAGAAGCCAGCTAATTGTTCTGCACCTGCTTCGATAGTTGGTTCCCAATCAAAGACAACTGCATCATCACCATGGCCGATACGAACTTCAGAACCTGCAACAGCGCCTTTTTTGAAAAGTTCTTTTTCAACCCCAAGTTGAGCAAGTCGATCTGCTAAATATCCAACTGCTTCAGCATTCTTAAAATTGGTCTGCCGCACCCAGCGCACAACTTTGGCGCCAAAAACGCTAAATGAATCATCGCCATTTTTTACAACAGTGAATCCTGAATCATCGACCGCTTGAGGACGAAGCACAATGCGAGTGCGTTCATCAGTAATAACGGCAGCGCGCTCTTGTTGCACCAACTTTGCCATGGCGTAGAGCAGCTCTTGAATTCCTTCACGGGACGCTGCTGATATCTGAAAAACCTGATAACCCTTCTCGCGCAATTGACTTTCCACCATATCGGCCATCGCCTTGCCATCGGGTAAATCGACTTTATTCAAGGCTACTAATCGCGCGCGGTCTTCAAGTCCACCGTAGAGCGCTAACTCATCTTCAATCGCCTGTAAATCATCAATTGGATTGCGATCAGTTTCGAGAGTTCCACAATCAAGTACATGTACGAGCGCAACACATCGTTCAACGTGGCGAAGAAATTGCAGACCTAAACCTTTTCCTTGTGAAGCACCTGGAATAAGTCCAGGAACATCAGCGACAGTGAAACGAGTGTCGCCCGCTTGGACTACTCCTAAGTTTGGAACCAAAGTCGTAAATGGATAATCAGCAATTTTTGGGCGAGCTGCTGAAATTGCAGCAATCAGCGATGATTTACCTGCACTGGGAAATCCCACCAGCGCAATATCTGCAACCGACTTTAATTCAAGGGTCAGCGTGCGTTCTTCACCGGGTTCACCAAGGAGAGCAAATCCTGGAGCGCGACGTTTTGATGATGAAAGCGCAAGATTGCCAAGACCACCTTGCCCACCGCGAGCTGCTAAAAATGTTGTACCGATTCCTACTAAATCTGCAATCTGATTGCCTGATTCATCATAAATAACTGTGCCATTGGGTACTGCCAAAATTAAATCTTCGCCAGAGACTCCATCTTTACGATCTCCATAACCTTGATGGCCAGAAGTTGCCTTGCGATGTGGCGAGTGATGAAAATCCAAAAGCGTTGTCACAGATGAATCAACAACCAGAATGACATCTCCACCACGACCACCATTGCCGCCATCTGGGCCACCCAGTGGTTTAAATTTTTCGCGCTTGACGGATACGCAACCATCTCCACCTTTTCCAGCAGAAGCAAAGACCGTGACGCGATCAACGAATGTTGTCATTTCATGTACTTCCTTTCTGCTAGTGGGAGTGAAATAAAAAAGCGGACCGCGTGATGTGCGGCCCGCTCCTTTAAGAGAAACCTAAATTAAACTGCAGGGACTACATTCACTACGCGGCGACCGCGAGCGCGACCGAATTCAACTGCTCCTGCTGCGAGAGCAAAGAGTGTGTCATCCTTACCGCGTCCTACGTTCTTGCCTGGGTGAAAGTGAGTTCCACGCTGACGAACGAGAATTTCTCCTGCATTAACTTCTTGGCCACCAAAACGCTTGATACCGAGGTACTGTGGATTGGAATCGCGACCGTTACGTGTTGAGGAAACACCCTTTTTACTTGCCATTTATTCTGCTCCCTTAACCTTTACTTCGCACCGCTAATTGCAGTGATCTTGACGCGAGTGTGCTGTGCACGAAAACCTTGACGGCGGCGATGTCCGGTCTTGCTCTTGTAACGAAGGATGTCGATCTTTGGACCCTTTACTTCGTCAATAACTTCGCCAGTTACTTTAATTGCTGAAAGCGCTTTTGGATCTGTTGTGACATTTGCGCCATCGACAACGAGCAATGCTGGAAATGAAACTGATGCGCCTGCAGCTGCGTCGATACGATCGACAGTAATGGTCTCGCCGACAGTGACTTTCTCCTGGCGACCGCCAGCTTTCACGATTGCATACATGCTCATTGCCTCAGTTCTTTTTCAGATTGTGCGCCGGGCCCGTGAGCCTGCGGCAGACGCTAAGGGTACGGATTTCGAACCCCCAAGGTCAAATTGACCATTTATTTATGCAGTAATCACCCCAGAGGTTGCTGCCCTGCGGCGGCGCTTTCCTTTTGGCGAAGGCGTGGATTCAAGTCCTTCAGATGATTGGTCATCATCATCGACATCGCTTTCAATATCTGGCTGATCATTGCTCTGCGCATTTACTTGTGGCATCGGAGCTTTCATCTTCACGGGTTCAGTGTGAATATGAATTCCGCGTCCATTACAAGAATCGCATGTTGTTGAGAATGCTTCAATTAAACCTTGTCCAACTCGTTTACGAGTCATTTGTACAAGTCCAAGCGAAGTTACTTCAGCAACCTGGTGCTTAGTGCGATCGCGGCCAAGACATTCAATTAATCGACGCAACACTGCTTCACGATTTGATTCAAGCACCATATCGATAAAGTCGATAACAACAATTCCACCTAAGTCGCGAAGTCGCAGTTGGCGCGCAATTTCTTCAGCAGCTTCCAGGTTATTTTTAGTAACAGTTTCTTCGAGGTTTCCGCCCTTACCAATGAATTTTCCGGTGTTCACGTCAATGACAACCATGGCTTCGGTGCGGTCGATAACTAGCGAACCACCAGATGGTAGATACACCTTACGATCAAATGCTTTAGCAAGTTGCTCTTCAACGCGAT
>CALMJL010000017.1 GCA_937864425.1 uncultured Candidatus Planktophila sp. | reverse complement strand
GATTCTGCGCCTCCCCATTCAATCACCGTTACGGCGCCTTCGCGCGGCGTATCAATATCGAGGTCATCTAAGAATGCAGCAGCGCTGCCACTATCTAGAAGTCGGTATGCATCAATATGAATAAGCGGAAGAGCTGCCTTATGGATCCGCGAGATAACGAAAGTTGGTGAAGTCACGTCATTGATTCCAAGCGCTGCACCGATGCCTTGCACCAATACGGTCTTTCCTGCACCCAATGGACCATTGACCAAGATGAGATCGCCAGCACGGCACATTGCACCGATACGTTTTCCGAGTTCGTGCATATCCGCAGTCGATGCAATCTTCACTCGCGAAGGATAGGTGAAAAAGAAAATGGGCCCCACATGGGGGCCCATCTCCTTTACGTGTTACTTATGAGAGCGATTTGAAAGTTGGAACGCGGAACTTCTTGTCATATGACAAGCCAACTTTTCTCGCCTGTGAGGTAATTGGACCCTGGTTAGGGAACTTACCTGTTGCAACTGCACCTGCTGCCATCTTGGCAGCAAGTAGCCATTGCGCTGATGAGTAGAGGCAGTGTCCGGTACCAGCACCAACAGCAGCTGAGAGATCAGGTGTGCCTGCTGATGTGAACTTGGAGTACTTAGGTGCGGTCTTTGCCCAGAGTGCGATCATCTTATTGACCGGTGCTTTGTAATCACGTGACTGCTTTGCAGCTGCAATCGCTGCATCCTTAGCCTTTGCGAATTGCTCGCCGTAGCCATCGATATACCACTGTGCAATTGATGAAGGTGTGTACTCATCAGATTCTGCAGCCATCATCACTGTTGGCTTATCAATGGATCCCTTAATACCAATGAGTGATGGAATCTTGGCAACTGCTGCTGCATCCGCAGTTTCGCGTGGTGTTGCAGCTAGTGAACCGATGATTGCATCTACGGCAGAGTTACCACTGAGAGCGAATGAATAGAGATCGCGATCAGCTGCAACACGTGCTGCATAATCAGTCTTTGAGTTATCAAAGACCTTTCCACCTGTGAGCAATTCACCATCTGCCATCAAAAGCGTTCCAGCAACTCCAACAGTTCCCATGTTTTCAAGAATTGCAACCGCTGGTGCAACTGCTAATGGATAAGTTTCTGTTGCACCTGCAGGACCTGAAGTTCCATCAACATGCTTGCTGCGTGTTGGAATTCCTGCCATCAAGCCAACAGTAAGAAGCGCTGAACGAGATGGAATTCCTGCAGCTTCGAGCGCCTTACCAGCGGGGCTTGAAGTATCTGGCCATGCGCCAGATGAAAGTCCACCTTGTAGTTTGCCCAGAACCATCAGCACTTTGCCAATATTCTCAAGTTGCTCTTGCTGACGCTTTACAGGGTCAGTTGAGTATCCACCAACTTTGATGCTTGGATCAAAGAGCGCCTTGAATCCCCAGAGCGCATCGCCAAAGTATGGAACTAATGCATT
This sequence comes from uncultured Candidatus Planktophila sp., assembly GCA_937864425.1. Lineage (GTDB taxonomy): Bacteria > Actinomycetota > Actinomycetes > Nanopelagicales > Nanopelagicaceae > Planktophila. Next base: position 736 of record CALMJL010000017.1, on the reverse strand, counting down.
ATCTGGATTTGCGGCAGGGCAACCAAGAACTAAGCCATCTACTAATTCAGGATTAGTTTCGGCAAGTTTCTGGCTGTGTAGCGCACCAAGTGATTGACCCCAGGCAATAACTTTCTTTGTTGTTGGGAACTTCTTCTTAAATGCACCAATAAGTTCAACGTTGGCAGCAAGTGCTTCCTTTACGTTCAAGCTCTGACGTGAGAATCCAGAACCAGCAACTCCATAGCCTTGCGCAACAAGTGCGTTGACTACTGACATGTCGCCTTCCATCGTTAACGGACCAGGTTCTGCAGCGTTGGTAATTGTGTATGGACCAGCAGGAGCAAGAGTTGCTGGAATATTAATTGCTGGGCGAATTCCGTGGGACCAGACAAAGACGGTTCCATTGAAGTTAGCTGCTGCAATAAATAGGTAAGGAGCTCCATCAGAGCCAACACCTGCGCATTGAGTAACGAACTTTGCAGTTGCGCACTGTGGATCAGCAGCTTGTGCTGTTGATGGGATTCCAACTACCGCTGTTGCTACAAGAGCTGCAGCAGCAACGGATGTGAGTAGTCGAGATTTCTTTGAGATTTTCATATTAGTTCGGTAATCCCTTCGCAGGCATTGCTGGACGCTTGTATGTTGAAAGAACTACATCGCCGCTACCTGAATCTGTGGTGTAGACGGTGTATTTGCCGCCATCTGGTTTGAGCGCACCCGTTGGATCGTAAGTTCCGATCCAATAACCAGTTGC
>CALMJL010000016.1 GCA_937864425.1 uncultured Candidatus Planktophila sp. | reverse complement strand
GTGTGGAGCGAAAAGGGCTCGCGGATTTTGTGGGCTACTCAAAAATTGCGCGCTGGAGTTATCTGGGCAAATACCTTTAATAAATTTGATCCCACATCTCCTTTTGGTGGTTATAAGGAATCTGGTTGGGGCCGCGAAGGTGGAAGACATGGACTTGCTGCTTATCTCAAAGCTGGGAAACGTTCATGACTCCACAGAAGCGCATTGAAGTGAAGAAGACGTATAAGTTATTCATTAACGGCGCATTTCCACGGAGCGAATCTGGAAGAGTCTACGAAGTCCTGAACGCTAAAAATGAGTTTGTGGCAAACCCATGTTTGGCATCCCGTAAAGATTTGCGCGATGCCGTGACCGCAGCTCGTGCTGCGCAATCGGGCTGGGCGAAAGCAACTGCCTACAATCGCGGACAAATTCTCTATCGCATTGCAGAAATGCTCGAAGGTCGCGCCGAACAAGTGGCGCTCGAACTCTCTGCAGCCCTTGGCCTCACTCCTCTCAAAGCACGTGGGATTGTTACGGAGTCAATCGATAGATGGGTTTGGTATGCAGGCTGGAGTGATAAGTTGTCGGCAATCGAAGGTGCAACGAATCCAGTTGCTGGTCCGTATTACAACTTCACTATTCCCGAACCACTCGGTGTTGTCACTATTGCTGCAGAAAATTCATTCCTTGATTTTATTGATGCGCTTGCAGCCGCAGTCGTGAGTGGTAACTCAGTCGTTGCTCTCGTTGACGGTGGTTTAGCTGTACCTGCTATGACATTTGCTGAAGTTCTTGCAACGAGTGATTTGCCTGCAGGTGTAATCAATATTCTTACTGGTTCACTTGCAGAATTATCTCCATGGGCTGCATCCCACATGGATATCGATGGATTTGATATCTCTATCATCACAAAGAAGAACCGTGCTGCCTTAAAAGAAGCTGGCGCGGAAAATCTCAAGCGCTTTTATGAAGGTGGCCAGTCACAAAGCCCTGCACGTATCACGGCATTTATGGAGTCCAAGACGGTCTGGCACACCATCGGCATTTA
>CALMJL010000015.1 GCA_937864425.1 uncultured Candidatus Planktophila sp. | reverse complement strand
GTGTAATCGCCTGCATCATGTTTGCGCTAGCTGCAGCTCTCGCATTTTATAACTTTTGACGCTACGGATTAAGTTTTGCAAATTTATAGAGCGCTTTGTAGATATTGCACCGCTTAGAAATATCTGCCCATGTTGCTTTATCCAGTTTTGCTTTTGCGCAATCATCTCGTAATTGGTTCACGCCAGTGATCAAGCCGTTGTATTCCTTGGCTGTTAAACAATTCTTATTGGCAAAACCAAGCGAATATGCCTTCACAATCCGCCGGGCATACTCCATCGCAGCATCTGCTTCGGCTCCAGAATAAGGCGCATTCAACATCGCTTGGATATCACCTTTCAGCGCAGAACAAGGTCGCTTTGCGGCAGTTGCTTCAGGTGCAACAAAAATTGTGGAAACGAGAAGAATTGATGTTGCCATTACGTGACGAATCATGTCGATGCCCAATCGCTTAACTATCTCTAGGCTAGATGTAGTTCTTCCTTACTGCATCCTGAAATCGGGTCATTTTTTCTTGCTGATATACAAGATTCCCACAGCAACGGTAACGACTCCGATATAACTTTGAGCGACGAGTGGTTCTCCAATGACGAGCGCAGCCAAGAGGGTTGCAGTCGCTGGCTCTGCCAAGACCACCGTGGCAGCCATGCTGGAACTGATTCTTTTGAGTCCATACATGAAGAGGATGTAACCGAGAGCGGTCGTAATCAATCCAAGCCACAGAATGGTCAGCGCACCATTTTGGGTGAAGAGCCAGCGGGGATTTTGTGCGAATAAGAATGGCGAACTAATGAGTGCAGCGACTGTAAAAGTTGAGGTAGTTACAGAAAGATCGCTAGCTCCGCGTTCTAAGGATTTGCGGCACAGCACGTTAAAGACTGCAAAACCAAACCCTGCTAACGCAGCAAGTCCAACACCTGCAGCACTAAATCCAGAAATTCCATTAGCCGTTCCTACAAGAATGATGCCAAAGATGGTGACTGCAGTGCCGAGATACCAACTTCGCTGAGGTTTTTCTCCCAGAATGAGAAATGCAACGAG
>CALMJL010000014.1 GCA_937864425.1 uncultured Candidatus Planktophila sp. | reverse complement strand
GGACTCACGAAGGAATTATTGCCTTCTCGAAGATTTGCTCGCACATGGGCTGTGCAGTTGCGCTCTATGAACAACAGACCAAACATTTGCTCTGTCCCTGCCATCAATCAACATTCGATGTCACTCGTGCTGCCAAAGTTATCTTTGGCCCCGCAGCGCGACCTCTGCCACAATTAGCGCTCACTGTTGATGATGAAGGCTATTTAGTGGCTCAAGCACCATTTACAGAACCTGTAGGACCTAGCTTCTGGGAGAGAGATTCATGACAGCTCGCGAACGTATCGCTGGAAATGTTGCCGGTTATGTTGATGACCGCACGGGTGCTGCCAAATGGATGAAGAAGAATCTCACCAAGGTATTCCCTGATCACTGGTCATTCTTGCTCGGTGAAATTTGCTTGTACTCATTTATCATCCTGCTCTTATCAGGAACATTCCTTACATTCTGGTTCGACCCATCGATGCGCGAAGTTGAATATGAAGGTTCTTACGAACCTCTCAAAGGTTTGAGCATGTCAGCGGCATACGCATCAACGCTGCATATCTCATTTGAGGTACGCGGCGGACTTTTGATGCGCCAGATTCACCACTGGGCGGCTCTTATTTTTATGGTGGGAATAGTGGTTCACTTGCTCCGCGTCTACTTCACTGGCGCATTCCGCAAGCCACGCGAATTCAACTGGATCATTGGTGTTGGACTTTTAACGCTCGGAATCGTTGAGGGCTTTTTAGGTTACTCACTTCCTGATGATCTTCTTTCAGGAACAGGTATCCGTATTGCAGAAGCAATTATTCAAGCCATACCCGTAGTGGGTTCTTATCTTGCGTACTTTGCATTTGGTGGCGCCTTCCCGGGTGAAGCATTTATCCCTCGTATCTATGTAGTACACGTTTTACTTTTGCCCGGTATTTTCTTGGCGCTGATTACTGTGCACTTGATGCTGGTCTGGTACCAGAAACATACGCAATTCCCTGGACCAGGACGCACGGAAAAGAATGTCGTTGGATATCCATTAATGCCGGTCTATATGGCAAAAGCTGGTGGATTCTTCTTTATCGTCTTTGGTGTCACTGCATTTCTTGGAGCAGTCGCTTCCATTAACCCGATTTGGCTCTATGGTCCTTATACACCGGGACAAATTTCAGCAGGTTCACAACCTGACTGGTATATGGGTTGGCTCGATGGCTTAGTCCGTATGGCTCCTCCAATTGAAACGCATGCCTTTGGATACACAATTTCTTGGAACATTTTGATTCCAGGTCTCATCCTTCCCGGCATTATGTTTACCTTGCTTGCTCTGTATCCATTTATCGAAAGTTGGATGACCGGCGATAAGCGCGAACATCATCTACTCGATCGTCCACGCAATGCGCCAAACCGCACCGCACTCGGCGCTATGGCGCTGACATTCACACTTGTCTGTTTACTCAACGGTGGTAACGACATTATTGCGCAGCAGTTCCACCTCACTATTAATCAGATGATGTGGTTCTCGCGCATTGGCGTCATTGTGCTTCCACCGATTGCATTTATCGTCACCAAGAGACTATGCCTTTCATTACAGCGTGCAGATCGCGAGCTCGTACTACACGGGCGCGAAACTGGTCGTTTGGTGCGTATGCCTAATGGAGAATTCACTGAAATTCATGAACCTATCTCTCCTGAAAAGGCTTGGGTGCTGACATCGCACGAACAATTAGCGCCGCTTGAATTGCCTGAGCATGATGAAGCAGGAGTGCGTCGCCCTAAGGCTCTGAAAAATAGATTACGCAATCGCTTCTCACGCGCACATGCTGTTGCAGTTCCAAAAGCAACGGAGACCGAGCGTCGCGAACTAGAGGGCCATCACTAACCCTTCGGTTAATTGCCGGTGTAATGACCTGCAATTGCGGTAAATGCTTGATCCAAAATGGCAAAACCTTCACGGATCTCTGCCTCTGAAACATTGCATGGTGGGCAGATATGCATGCGGTTGTAATTGGTAAATGGCATCAACCCTAATTTCTTACATGCACCTACTAGTTCAGTCATAGCAGGACTTGTTCCGCCATACGGAGCAAGCGGTTCGCGAGTTGCGCGATCCTTCACTAGGTCAAGTGCCCAGAAAACTCCACGTCCGCGGACTTCGCCGATCATTTTATGTTTTCCCATTAATTCATGAATCAGTGGTTTGATGACGCGCTCTCCAATATCTGCGGCATTCTCAACAATTTTCTCTTCAGACATAGTGTCGAGGGTTGCAACCGCAGCAGCGCATGCCAAGGGATGACCACTATAGGTAAGTCCCCCGGGGAATACGCGATCATCAAAAGTTTTAGCGATTTCATCGCTGATGATGACTCCACCAAGTGGAACGTAACCGCTATTAACTCCCTTAGCGAAAACAATCAGATCTGGTTCGACAGCGGCATGTTGATAAGCAAACCATTTTCCAGTGCGCCCAAATCCAGCCATCACTTCATCTGCGATCCACTTGATTCCGTACTTATCGCAGAGGGCGCGAACACCTTCTAGATATCCAGCTGGAGGAATGAGAACTCCCGCAGTACCGACGACTGACTCAATCAGAATTGCTGCGATTGTGTTCGGACCTTCAAAGATGATGACTTGTTCAAGATGCTCAAGAGCGCGCGCGCACTCTTCGGCCTCCGTTGTTGCCCAAAACGGTGAGCGATAGAGATATGGACCAAAGAAGTGGATATGACCGAAGGCATACTCATTTGGCCAACGACGTGGGTCTCCTGTTGATGCAATGGCTGATGTTGTATTGCCGTGATAGCTGCGATAGAAGGAGAGAATTTTGTGGCGATTGGTATGTAAACGAGCCATGCGAATTGCATTTTCGACAGCATCCGCACCGCCATTGGTAAAGAAAACTTTGTTGTGCTGCTTTCCTGCTCTGGCAGTTATCCGCTTGGCTGCTTCTCCGCGCGCTTCGTTGGCATGTTGTGGAGCAATGGTGGTCAACTGTGCTGCTTGATCTTGAATGGCCTTAACAACCTTTGGGTGTTGAAATCCAATATTGGTAAAGACCAATTGACCGGAGAAATCTAAATACTTCTTGCCATCAAAATCCCAGATGTAACTTCCCGCGCCACCTGCGATGGGCAGTGGAGAAATCTGTGCTTGCGCACTCCAGGAATGAAAAACATGGGCACGATCTGTGGCAAATACCGCTTTACCGCGTTCTGGATTGGCTTGTGGTTCGCTCATTGCGCTATCTAATCACTTTTAACTTTGAATAACGAGGGCTACCCCGAGTGCGGTCAATCCAATTCCAGCAATGCCAAGCGGTGCAACTTTTTCATTAAAGAGTAGGTACCCCTGAATAACTGCCATTGGTGGAACCAAATATAAAAGGCTGGAAACTTTGGCAGCTGTTCCATGATTGAGCAGCCAGAGTAAGAGCAGGATGGCTGCAATTGAGGTGACAAGGACTGCCCATGTCATTGTCCAAAAAGATGTATGAGTAAGTTCAAATCGAGTGCGCCCACGTGCAATAGAAATTGCCAGCATCACAATGCCTGCTACGAGAAATTGGTAGGTAGTTCCCATCATCAAGGGAATATCGTGTCCAATCTTTTTCTGCATCAATGTAGCTGCGGTGCTTCCAAATAGAGCAACAAAGAGCAGGGATAACGACTCTGCCGTGAATCCATCTTTACCTGTTAATTTAGGCAAAACGACAAGTACTACGCCTGCCAATCCCGAGAGAAGCCCCACTATCTGTTTCCATGTTAAAGGTTCTGACAATAGCCGCACCGCAATGAGTGATACCAAGATGGGTTGCATGCTGGTGATGACTGATGAGAGACCAGCAGGAGCACCTAATTCGATGGCATACCAGACTCCCCCAAGGTAGAGCCCATGTAATGACAAGCCGATTAACAATGTTGCACGAAAGTCACTTCTGCTAAGGCGAGTTGGTTGTCGAAGTATCAAGGTTAAGAGATAGAGGATTGCTGCAGCAATTAATAAACGTAGCGCTAAGAAATAGAGCGAATCACCATCTGCGAATGCATATTTGGCGACAACAAAACCTGAACTCCAAATAAGAGTAAAGATCCAGGGTGCAACTATCGTCGCTCTTTTCACGACGGTGATCCTTTCAGCAACTTAGTGCTGAGAAATTGGTTTTTCGTACTCGGTCACCATGCCGATAATGCTGATAATCAGTGCACCGAGTGCAATAAGAGTGAGCCACCAACCGATAATGAGACCAAGGCTCATCGCGACCGCACTGACCGCAACAGGAAGTGGCCACCAAGAATGTGGACTGTAGAAACCAAGTTCTCCGGCGTCATCAGCGATCTCGGCATCTTCATTATCGGAAGGAATGGCGGTTCCAATGCGCTTTTGCGTAAACCACACATAGAAAGCAACCATGCCGGCAAGGCAAGCAGAGAGCAGCATTCCTGTGATTCCCACTGCTTCGCCACCTACGTAGTAATAGATGACTGTCATAATCACATAGAAAACGGAAAGAAAAGCAAAGAGTCGCCAATTAACTTTCATGCTTAGTGGCCTTCAGTCTTAATGTGTGGATGGTGGAGATCAAAAGCTGGTCGCTCTGAACGAATACGTGGCATCGACAAGAAGTTATGTCGTGGTGGTGGGCATGAAGTTGCCCATTCAAGTGATGAACCGTAACCCCATGGATCATCTACTTCGACCTTCGGTGCCTTGCGAGTAATCCATACATTTGCAAAGAATGGAATCATCGAAAGCGCAAGCAGGAATGAACCCACTGTCGAAATCATGTTCATAGTTGTAAAGCCATCTGTCGCTAAATAATCTGCATAACGACGCGGGAACCCTTTAATGCCGAGCCAGTGCTGAATGAGGAAGGTGAGGTGGAATCCAAAGAAGAGCGTCCAGAAATGAATCTTGCCTAGCCGCTCATCCAGCATTCGTCCTGTCATCTTGGGCCACCAGAAATAGAAGCCGGCAAACATCGCAAAGACCACGGTTCCAAAGAGAACGTAGTGGAAGTGTGCGACCACGAAATATGAGGCAGAGACTGCGAAATCAAGTGGTGGTGAAGCAAGGATGATTCCAGTCAAACCACCGAAGAGGAATGTCACCAAGAATCCCATTACCCACAACATCGGAGTTTCAAAGGTAACGTGGCCGCGCCACATGGTTCCGATCCAGTTAAAGAATTTCACTCCAGTTGGAACACCAATCAGGAATGTCATAAATGAGAAGAATGGCAAGAGCACTTTTCCGCTTGCGAACATGTGGTGAGCCCACACCGCAACAGAGAGCGCAGAGATTGCAATAGTTGCAGCGATCAAACCTTTATAACCAAAGATTGGCTTGCGACTAAAGACTGGAAGAATTTCAGTTGCGATTCCAAAGAATGGCAGCGCCAAGATATATACCTCTGGGTGTCCGAAGAACCAGAACAAGTGTTGCCACAACATGGCTCCACCATTTGCTGGATCAAAGATATGGGTGCCAAAAAGACGATCAGATTCGAGTCCAAGAAGCGCTGCAGCAAGTGGCGGGAATGCCAAGAGCACCAAAATTGATGTCAATAAAACGTTCCAGGAGAAGATTGACATGCGGAACATCGTCATTCCTGGAGCACGCATTGTAAAAATAGTTGTAATGAAATTTACGCCACCAAGGATTGTTCCAAGTCCAGAGATTGCAAGTCCCATGACCCATAAATCTGCACCAATACCAGGTGAGTATGTTGAGTTTGCAAGGGGTGCGTATGCAGTCCAACCAAAGGAAGCTGCGCCACCAGGAGTGAGAAAGCCAATGGTTGCTTGAATAGATCCAAAAAAGTAGAGCCAATACGACAACATGTTAAGACGCGGGAAGGCCACATCCGCAGCCCCAATTTGAAGCGGCATTATCACGTTGGCAAAACCAACGAATAGCGGTGTTGCAAACATCAGCAACATGATGGTGCCGTGCATCGTGAAAACTTGGTTGTACTGCTCAACGCTCATGAATTGCATGCCCGGGCGAGCCAATTCGGCGCGAATAAAGAGCGCCAAAACTCCGGCAAAGAGGAACCAGAAGAATGATGTCGCTAGGTAGAGATAACCAATGCGCTTGTGGTCTGTTGAAGTAATTGTCTTGACGAATTGACTACCCAGTGAAGTCTTTTGAACCCCCTGGCGTGGAACAGTCAGTGTTGGACGTTCTGCAAACGTGGTCATGCAGCACCTGCCTTTAACGTGTTGAGGTAATTCTGGTATTGCTCTGGAGTGACAACTTTGACCTTAAAGAGCATTTGAGAGTGGTTTCGACCGCAGAGAATGTTGCAACGACCCGGGAATTCACCGAGCTTATTTGCGGTGAACTGAAGGTGATTAGTCTCCCCCGGCAGATTTTGCATTTGAATCATAAATGCAGGTATCCAAAAACCGTGGACGACGTCATTGGCGGTCAATGTAAAGCGAACCTTTTCACCCTGTGGAAGGTACAAAGTTGGAGGCTGTGCTGGAGTTCCGGTGACGACCGCGTTTTCGCCTGCTTCTTGATATCCAAATTGCCATGACCATTGGAAACCATTTACAGAAATTTCGTGCTTTACCGGAGAAGTTTTATCGATGATCTTCTCTTGCTTCACTGCAGTGAAGTAGAAAAGAACTGCCACGATGATAAATGGAATAACGGTGTACAAGATTTCAACGGGAATGTTGTACTGAGTCTGCTTAGGAAATTCCGGTTGACCTACTTTGGCGCGATGAAATACCGCTGGCCACAAAATCAAAATAAGAGTGAAGACTCCAACTACAGCGGCTGCGATCCAAGCGCCTTGCCAGAGCGATATTGAAATGTCATTGACGCTTGAAGCATCCTTAGGAAAGCCCATTCCAGAAATATTCTTGGAATCGAGAGAACAGCCACTGAGGAGAGCTAGAAGTGGTGCAACCAAGGCGGTCGTGCGAATAAAACGGCCAGTGCGCGAGGTGCGTGACATAGGCCTAAGGATAGTCGTGAGGTGTGCATGTGCTCACCCGAGCGAGTAGCGTTCGTTGGGTGGTTCGTGTCACAGGAAATTTCACCTCAGAGTCTCCACTTCACCCTGCCGCAAAGAGCGCTTTATTAGCCGCTTTTGACCAAGGATGGGCCGATCCCAAAAAGATATCCCAGAACTCTGCCAAGGCCGCGATTTTGAAAAACCAAGCTCTTGAAAATATTGCCGCCACTCTTCGGGTTAAGCCAGATTCTCTTGAAGTCATTGGCGAACCAGCACTGGGGCACTATTTGGGAATTGGTGGCCTGCTGCACAACGAAGACACCTTTGCATATGCAGCAACAGATAAAGGAAAGATTCGTGCGGTTGCTCGATCACATTCGGGTGCTGTTGAAGAACTCCAAGTAGATAACGAGGGCAAGCTTCTTTACCCTCGACATGACTTTGGCTCCAGCGTTCTGTCGCTGCAATTAGCCAACTCTGAAACTGGTGTCATTCAAGAATTTCCGAAAGCAAAATTTTCGTGCATCGCTATAGATGCAACAACGTCGGGTACATATGTTGCCTTACCTGAAAAATGGGATACCGCACTCTTTGATGCCCAGTCTTGGCAAGGACCTGCTGGATTAGCGATTCTTGCGATCAATACCCCGCGCTATAAATATCCAATCCCTCACATCGCGCCTATCAAATCTCCTGGAACATATTCACTTCCGCTGCTGATCGCAGCTGCTGTTGCCCTTGAAAATTTCACTCCAGTTCACGCGCAATTTCGCTCGGAAGTTGCCCGTTTGTTAGCCGCTATTCCTGGAATTCGCGTTGTCGCCCCTAATGCTCCAGCAATACCCAACAAAATTTCATTTACTGTCGATGGAGTTGCCGGCGAACAATTAATTCGTGCGCTCGCTGAAAGAGGTATAGATGTCGATACTGGTTCTGCTTGTTCTCCCGCCGATTTGCAACCAAGCCATGTGCTCGAAGCGATGGGTTATCCAACGTCAGGTCAATTGCGATTGACACTGCACGATGGAGTAACAAGCGCTGATTTGGAAAACCTTGCGAAAGTACTCACTGAAATATTGCTGGTTTTACGCGGGTAGGTGTGCAGCTACCTCTGCCGCCGCACTTGCTCCATACGCTTCTTCAAAACGAGAGACGAATTCAGTTTTGGTGAAGCGATATTCCTGAGTGCCCATAGTTTCAATGACATACGTTGCAATCATCGAACCCAATTGAGCACATCTTTCAAGCGATAATCCCCAAGCAAGGCCTGCCACAAACCCCGATCTAAAAGAATCCCCCACTCCAGTGGGATCCACTTTCGCTTTCTCTTTGGCGCATGCGACTCTAATAAATGTGCCATCAATGCTTTCAATCCGCGCACCTTGCGATCCTTGCGTAACGATGCGATAGGTAACACGTTCAAGAATTTCTCGATCAGACCATCCAGTTTTTTGGATTGCAAGTGCAAGTTCATATTCGTTCATAAAGAGATAGGTGGCGCCATTGATGAGCTGCTTGATTTCTTCACCAGTCATACGCGCCATCTGCTGTGATGGATCGGCCGCAACTGGCACACCTTGAGCAATAGCAACTTCGGTGTGGCGCAGCATCGCTTCTGGGTCGTCAGGTGAAACTACGAGCAAATCCAACTTCCCAATCTTCTCCATAATGCTCGTGAGTTCAATATTGCGCGCCTCTGACATCGCTCCCGGAAAGAATGAGGCGATCTGATTAAGTTCTGTATCGGTGGTGACAGTGAAATGCGCCGTGTGTTGTGTTGTTGATACCAGTGCGTGCGAAGTGTCGACCCCGTGACGAGTAAGCCAGGCTTGATAGTCGCCGAAATCTTTACCCACTGCTGCGATGAGTATTGGGTTAAGCCCAAGAACTCCCATTCCAAATGCAATATTGGCAGCACAGCCGCCGCGCCGAACTTCAAGTCCATCAACGAGAAAAGAGAGCGAGACTTTTTCCAGAGAGCCAGCAACGAGAGAATCCGTGAACTTTCCGGGAAAAGTCATGATGTGATCAAGCCCGACAGATCCAGCAACCCCGATTTTCATAAGGGGTATCTAACTACAGAACGTGTTGCTAGGTACGGTTCTTAGTTAAAGGAATCGCCGCACGCACAAGAACCTTGTGCATTTGGATTATCAATGGTGAATCCTTGTTTTTCAATGGTGTCGACGAAATCGATTGTCGCTCCCATCAAATATGGATCACTCATCTTGTCGACTGCGACTCGGACTGAACCAAATGAACGGAAAATATCGCCATCTTGATTTCGGTCATCAAAATAAAGTTGATAACGAAGACCCGAGCAGCCACCAGGCTGTACTGCAACGCGCAGGTAGAGATCGTCACGACCTTCTTGAGCAAGCAGCGCTGCAACTTTCGCAGCAGCTCCATCTGTCAAAGTAATGCCAGTTGAAATGTCTACGGGTGTTGTCTCTGTTGTCATGTGCCAAGAATAGCCCTGTCAGGTTGCCGTTGCGAACTGAAACACAGGAGAATAAAGCCATGACCATCTCGTTACAGGAATTACTCATTCTTGGACAAGGTCGCGATCTTGCTTCCGAGCGGGGTGTTTCATGCTCGGGAGAATTGCCAGCCGCGAGTGACCCAGAACTCAGTGCACGTGCAAAGGCTGCGCGGGAAGTGCTGGGCAAACGCGCACTCATTCTGGGACATCACTATCAGCGAGATGAAGTAATTCAATTTGCTGATATCACTGGAGATAGCTTTAAGTTGGCGCAAGCCGCGGCAGAACAGAATGAAGCGGAATTCATTTTTTTCTGTGGCGTTCACTTTATGGCCGAAAGCGCTGACATTCTTACATCACCGCATCAGAAAGTAATTCTTCCTGACTTAGCTGCAGGTTGTTCGATGGCAGATATGGCAACAGCGCAACAAGTCGAATCATGCTGGAAAGAACTGGAACGCATTGGTGTCGCATCAACAACAATTCCAGTGACGTACATGAACTCATCTGCCGCAATTAAAAGTTTTACCGGAGAGCATGGCGGCACCATCTGCACATCATCAAATGCTCAAAAATCATTGGAATGGGCGCTTTCTAAAGGGAGCAAAGTGCTTTTCCTCCCCGATCAACATCTTGGTCGTAACACTGCAGTGCTCTCTCTTGGAATTTCACTCGATCAATGTGTGGTGTGGAATCCATGGAAACCGATGGGTGGATTGACCGAGGCGCAAATAAAGGACGCAACCATGATTTTGTGGCGCGGACATTGCTCAGTTCATGGTCGCTTTACTCGAGACAATGTCACAGAGATAAGAGCACGTATCCCGGGTGTGCAAGTAATTGTGCATCCAGAGTGCACACATGATGTTGTCACTGCTGCAGATGTCATTGGCAGCACAGAAAAAATCATTCAGACTGTTTCGAATTCTGCTCCCGGAAGCAAATGGGCAGTTGGTACCGAATTGAACTTGGTAGCTCGCCTGGCTGCGCAGAACCCTGATAAGGAAATAGTTTTCCTCGATAAAACTGTCTGCTACTGCTCCACCATGAATCGAATCGATCTCCCCCATTTGGTGTGGTCGCTGGAGTCAGTAGCTAATGGCCATCTCGTGAATCACATACAGGTAGATGAACGAGTGGCGCATTATTCGAAGTTAGCGCTGCAGCAGATGCTCGCTCTATAGTGCCGCCATGAGTGAATCAACTGAATCAACCAACTCGCAGAAAAAGGGGCGACCAACTCCCAAGCGGAAAGAAGCAGAAGCTGCACGGAAAGTTTCTTCTCTAGCTCCAGCTTCCACCAAAGCTGAGAAGAAGCGCGCTAAAGAGGCGGCTCGCGCAGCACGTGTTGCATCCCGCGCTGCCTATATGCGCGGAGATGAGAATGCATTGCCTTCACGCGATCGCGGTCCAGTCAAGAGATTTGTTCGCAACTATGTCGATTCGCGTAGATCGATTGGCGAATATTTCCTACCCATTATTTTTGTCGTTCTGATATTCACACTCATTCCAAGTCCAATATTTCAACTTGGAAGTATTGCGCTGATGTACGGAGTCCTATTGATTTCGGTAGTTGATGGATTTTTCCTGAGCCGTCGCATCAAGGCGCTTGCAGCAGAGCGTTTTCCGGGTGGTGAATTCAAAGGCATTGGGATGTACGGGTGGTTACGTTCAACTCAAATGCGACGTATGCGCATGCCAAAACCTCAAGTCAAAGCTGGAGATTCGATCTAGCTACTCCCACACGGGTCGTGGATTTGGGCTGATGTTCTTTTTGGGGTCGCGCTCTGCAATCGCTCCAATTGCCTGATCAATTTTCGCCATTACTTCTTGCGGCAACTTCACTCCTGATGCTTTGACGTTGTCCTTGATTTGAGCAGGTTTGGTTGCGCCCATAATTGCGCTAGAAACATTGTCGTTCTGTAAAACCCACGCAAGTGCAAGTTGTGACATGGTCAGATCTACGCTCTCAGCAATGGGCTGTAATTTCTGTACTGCAGAAAGAACGTCATCACGCATCCACCGAGAAATCATGGCCGCACCGCTCTTCTTATCGGTAGCGCGAGAACCAGTTGGAGGTTTCTTACCAGGTAGATATTTCCCGGAGAGAACGCCTTGTGCCATCGGTGACCACACAATTTGACCGATTCCTTCTTGACGTGAAAGCGGCACTACCTCGGCTTCAATAACGCGCCAGAGCGCTGAATACTGTGGTTGGCTTGAGACAAAACGGTTGTAACCACGTTGGTCTTGAATCTTTAATCCGCGCGCGATTTGTTCAGCGGTCCACTCTGAAAATCCAACATAAATAACCTTGCCTTGACGAACGAGATCATCAAGTGCGCCCAATGATTCTTCCAGTGGGGTTTCAAAATCAAAACGGTGCAACTGATAGAGATCAATGTGGTCGGTATTGAGTCGCTTGAGCGATGCATGACATGACTCGATGATGTGCTTGCGTGATAAACCAACATCATTCTTCCCAGGTCCAGTTGGCCAATAAACCTTTGTGAAGAGTTCATACGATTCACGTCGTACACCTTTGAGCGCTTTGGCGAGTACAACTTCAGCTTTTGTTTTGGCGTAGACATCTGCAGTATCAAAAGTGGTTATCCCTTGATTGAGCGCCGCGCGCACGCATTTGATCGCAGCTTCTGTCTCAACTTGAGAACCATGCGTAATCCAATTGCCATATGAGATTTCTGAGACATACATTCCGGTACTGCCAAGGCGTCTATATTCCATGCAATTACCTTAGGTCGTGCGTGGTGAGTTGCCAACCAAGAGTCACTGTGGTTCTCTTCGCTCACAACTTCATAGGTACCTATGTAGGGGAAGTTCGGTGAAATTCCGACGCTGACCCGCAACCGTAAGACAGCTATCACTGTTCAAGTCGGATTACCTGCTAGGTACGAGAAATGACCAACACCCGCCGAGGTTTGCGGGGTGTAGTCCAACGGTAAAAGGTGCTGATTCAAGCCCCCCACCACTAGCGAACTACCCCTGTGAAACTTCCTTTACAGAGGAGTTCCACACAGTGATTCATCTACTTACTCAGTTATTTAATCCAAAGAAAGCTATTGCTTTACTTTCTGCAATTCTTCTCATCTCTGCTCACATCCTTGTCATCCCATCAGCGAACGCTGCAACGAAAGGTTGGCGTTACTGGGGATACTTCCAAGCAGCTCCTGGAACATCAGAGTGGAAAGCTGCCATGACTGGCCCAACCGTTGATATTGAAGATGGAGCCGTCGAAGGTTGGTCTTTTGTTTTTAGTAGCGATGATGTTCCACAAGCTGCTCCTACAACCAAACCTGACTTTGCAAAAATTTGTGGAAAGGTGAAGAAGGACCCAGATACAAAGCGAATTGCACTGGTAATCGATTTTGGTAAAAAGGCATACGCGCCAAAAGGTGAAAAGATTCCAAAGTCAATCGTTCGCTGTGTCACCACTGCAAAATCTTCACAAGGGATTGATGTCCTTGGCCAGGTGGTAAAAGTGCGTGCAGCATCTTCGGGGCTCATCTGTGGATTTAATGGTTATCCAAAACGTGAATGTGGAGTTGAAATTGAAACTCCCGCAGAGTTATTGAAGAAATAACTCGCTACACACTCACGTGAAGAGATCTCTCCACCCGCTCACACTGTGGGCTTGGGCACTACTGACGGCTTGTGCGGTAGTGCTCACCCACAGTGGGTGGGTGGCAGGTGCAGCTCTGTTAAGTGCAGCTGCTCTTGTCGCCATTCGATATGAAGAATCTCCGTGGAGCAAAAGTTTTCTCATCTCCATCAAGATTGGCGCGATCATTATTGCGATTCGAACCATGGTTGGAATACTTATTGGAGTTCCCATTCCAGGAACAAATCTTTTTACATTGCCAATCATTGATCTTCCGTCGTGGATGCCTGGAATCAGACTGGGCGGAGCCGTCACACAAGAGCGTCTGTCATCTGCCGTACATGAAGGTTTCATCATCGCCACAGTCATCGCACTTTTTGGCGCTGCAACTTCGCTTACGAGTCCAAGGAAAGTTTTAAGAACCCTTCCCTTCTTCATTTATGAAATTGGAATTACTCTGGTAATTGCAACCTCGCTCTTTCCCCAACTTGCTCAGAGTGCCCGCCGCATCCAATTAGCGCGCCGTTTACGGGGGTATGAAAAACTCTCGATTCGCGAATTAGCACTTCCTCTCCTTGAGGAATCACTTACGAGATCGCTTCAACTTGCCGCGTCGATGGATTCTCGTGGGTTTGGTGTGAGTCGAAAGCGGAGTAAATATCGGCCAGAGCCATGGTTGATGCGCGATTCAATAATTATTGCGGTAACAGTCGCCATAGTGGGATGGCTGACTCTCTTATGATTACATTTTCAAACGTCTCACTTATCTACCCGCACTCGACCAAGACCATTATTGAAGATCTTTCCTTCTCGATTGAAGAGGGAGAGATGGTTCTAGTGATGGGTGAAACGGGATCTGGAA
This sequence comes from uncultured Candidatus Planktophila sp., assembly GCA_937864425.1. Lineage (GTDB taxonomy): Bacteria > Actinomycetota > Actinomycetes > Nanopelagicales > Nanopelagicaceae > Planktophila. The sequence continues at coordinate 11,303 of CALMJL010000014.1, read as the reverse complement.
AATCATCACTCTTGCGCTTGATCAATGGGTTAGTCCCCCACCACACAGGTGGAATTTTGGCTGGCGAAATTACAGTTGATGGAATCACTACTCAGCATGTCAAACCAGGTGGATTAGCTCACGTCGTTGGGATTGTCGGACAAAATCCAGCTCATGGTTTTGTGGCAGATATCGTGGAAGAAGAACTCGCTTTTGGAATGGAATCTCTCAATTTTCCACCTGAGGTAATGCGCAAACGCGTAGAAGAAGTACTAGATCTACTCAGTCTCAACAATGTCCGCCATCGTTCGATTGCAACGCTCAGCGGCGGAGAACAACAACGAGTTGCCATCGGTGCGGCTCTTGTCATGCATCCTAAAGTCTTGGTACTTGATGAACCAACGAGCGCACTCGATCCAATTGCTGCGGAAGAAGTTTTATCTGTACTTCACCGACTTGTGCATGACTTAAGCGTTACTGTTGTGATTGCAGAACATCGTTTAGAGCGAGTGATTCAGTTTGTCGATCGCATCATTTGCATCGCAGGAGACGGTGCAGCTGCAATTGGACCAGCCGAAGAAATTCTCAAAACTGCCGAGTTGGTGCCCCCAATTATTCGGTTAGCGCGTGCGCTCAATCTCAGCGAAGTTGGTACGAGCGTCCGAGAAGTACGCCGCTTAACCGAAGATATCCGTAATCAAGAATTTTTGCCTGTAAGAACTCCCTCTACACATGGTGACGTTGCGGTCTCACTCAACAAAGTAGAAGTTCGCTACGAAAATCACATTGCTCTCAAACCGTCTACAACAGAAATCTTTGCGGGAGAGATCGTTGCTGTTATGGGGAGAAATGGCGCCGGAAAATCATCTTTGCTTCATGCAATTGCTGGCATCAATGCACCCGCACACGGGTCAATCTCAGTTTTCGATCGCAATCCTTCAGAACTCCAAGGTGCCGAAAGACGCTCCAGTATTGGCTTTGTTCCACAAGAACCAAGTGATTTGTTATATGGACAATCAGTTCAAGCCGAATGCGATGCTGCAGATCGTGACAATGGAATTAATCCGGGAACGACACTTGCTTTTCTCAATCGACTGGTACCACATATTTCAGCGCATACTCATCCGAATGATCTCTCTGAAGGTCAGCGCCTTGCACTTGTTTTAAGTATTGTGCTTGCGGCTCATCCACGAATTTTGATCCTGGATGAGCCAACGCGCGGTCTTGATTATTCAGCGAAGCATCTCTTTGCACTAGCACTTCGTGAATTCGCTCATGAATTTAAGCGCCCCATCATCATGGCAACCCATGATGTAGAACTCGTTGCAGAACTGGCAGATCGCGTAATTTTTCTTGCTGAAGGCGAGATTGTGGCAGACGGTGCAACGCTCGATGTCTTGCTCTCTTCTCCTGCTTTTGCTCCACAAGTAGCCAAAGTGATGTCTCCAAAGCCTTGGTTGACCGTCTCTGATGTAGTCCAAGCGTTGGAACAACAATGACACAACGCACTTCGGGAGTTTTTAGATTTAGTGGAAGTGCGTCCATTGCACTTTTCATGACAAGTTGTGTAAGTGCTGTCGGATTCCTCTGGCCGTTCCTAATCGAATCTCCACGTTCTCATCCGCAGTGGATTTTTGCTTTGGCGCTGCCTTTTGCGCTTGTGACTCTTTTTGCAAGCGTCAGTAACAACAAACTCGATTCAAAATCCATCGCACTCCTGGCCGTGCTGAGTGCGCTTATCGCGGCACTTCGACCACTTGGAACAGGTGCCGTAGGAATTGAACCAATGTGGTTTATTTTGATATTAGCAGCGCGCGTATTCGGGCCATCATTCGGATTTTTGCTCGGAGCGCTGTCAATGGTTCTTTCCGGCTTTATCACCGGCGGACTTGGTCCATGGCTTGCTTATCAATCATTCGCTGCAGGGTGGATTGGATTAGGGATTGCACTTATCCCAAAAAAATTGTCTGGTAAAAAAGAAATCATTGCTCTGATTATCTACGGGATTTGTGCAGCTGAATTCTTTGGGATTGCGATGGATTTACAGTTCTGGCCATGGGCACTTGGCACAGATACCCAACTCTCTTACCTTGCAGGTGCACCTATTCTTGAAAACCTCAGCAGATTCATGAGCTACCACTTTCTTTCAGCAATGGCTTGGGATATTCCGCGCGCAATTTTTACTGCTTTGCTTATTGTGATTTCCGGAAAGCCAATTTTGCACACCTTAAGAAGGGCGCACACCCGCGCAGCTTTTTATACGCCGATTGAGTTTGTACAGTTAACGAACGCGCGCCGGGACTAAGGGAAGAGCGCTTATCTCAGCAAGACTTGTTCGACTTCTGATTTCAACGCTCACCTCAGCGCCAATCTCAAAGCCTGGCTCAACCAATGCAAGCGCGATTCCAACCTTCAAGGTTGGTGAAAAAGTTCCGCTGGTCACAATTCCTATCTCAGTTCCTGCGCTATCTAACACTTTCATTCCTGCACGTGGAATTCCGCGATCTTTGACTGTTAACGCTTTAAGAGTTCGTGCCGTCTTTGCCTCACGTTGATCGCGGAGCGCTTGATGTCCGACAAACGCTTCCTTCTTCCATCCAATTGCCCAGGAGGCACTTGCTTGTACCGGAGTAATGTCAAGTGAAAGTTCATGGCCGTGTAATGGATACCCCATCTCAGTGCGTAATGTGTCGCGCGCACCTAATCCACACACCACACCGTTAAATGGTTTCATCGCTACAACGAGAGCATCCCAAACTTTTTCACAATCAGCTGCCTTTGGTACCAGTTCATAGCCATGCTCTCCGGTGTACCCCGTTCGGCAGAGAATGACATCGCACTCTGCAATGTTTACGTGGCTAAATGCCATGTAATCCATTTCAGGATTGATTCCCAGTGAAGTTAATACATCTTTTGAGTTTGGCCCTTGCAAAGCAAGAACTCCAAAATCAAGGTGAGCATTGGTGATGGTGATCCCCGATGGCGCAGCCTTTTGTAGCGCGGCAACAACATCTGCAGTATTTGCTGCATTGGGGATAAGGAAAAAATCACTTTTGCTGTTGCGATAGGCGATGAGATCATCAATCACGCCACCTTGTTCATTGCAATACAAGGTGTATTGCGCCTTTCCGTCAGAGATACGATTCAAATCATTTGTGAATTGAGTATTAAGAAAATCAAGTGCCCCTGATCCAATAACCTGCGCTTTTCCTAAGTGAGATACATCAAAAAGCCCCACTCTTTCTCGAACCGCAGCATGTTCTGCCAAGACACCTGAGTCTGGGTACTCAATCGGCATCATCCAGCCGCCAAAATCAGCCATCTTGGCGTTGCGATCTAGGTGCTTCTGGTGGAGAGGAGAATTTTTCATACTTCACAACTTACACTTAGCCCCTACTTCCTGACTATCAGTAAATGATGAATTTGAAAGGTTTGACGATGACAAGTATTCGAATCAGCGATGGAATCGTGAAAGATGAAATCCTGGTTGTGGGGCTTGCCAATAAATCCACCAAAGGTTCGAAATCTACTGCGCTCTCAATCGAATCCGGTGATTTAGCATTGGACAATAAAGCTCTCCTTGCAACTTTGCAGGATTTAGGAGCAACCGGCAAAGCTGAAGAAATCATCAAACTTCCTGGAAATTCGACTCGGCTCATTGTTTTTACTGGATTAGGTAAAGCCTCACCAACGTACGACAACGAAGTTCTACGACGTGCGGCGGGAAGCGCAGCACGAGCGATTGCTGGCAATTCCAGTGCGACGTTCTCGTTACCTGCCAAAAATGCTCAAGCCATCGGGGCAATCGCAGAAGGTGCGGGACTTGGAAATTATCTCTTTGATCGCTTTCGCGGTTCTAGTAAATCTGAGCAAAAAACCCCATTGAAATCGATCACGATACATTCCGAACTTGCTAAAAAATCCGATGTTAAGGATGCAATACATAAGGCGGAAATCATTGCTACCTACACCCACTTAGTTCGGGATTTAATTAACACTCCCCCAAGTCACCTCACGCCTGAAACATTTTGCGACGCAATCACCCAGGCGGTGAAAAAAGCTGGTGGAGCTAGTGCAGGTCTCAAAGTTTCAGTGATGACAGATTCGCAACTTAAATCCAAAGGTTACGGTGGAATCATTGCGGTGGGACAGGGATCTTCCAATCCACCTCGATTGTTGCAACTTTCTTATTCCCCAAAAGGTGCCAAGAAAAAGTTTGCTTATGTGGGTAAAGGAATCACTTTCGATTCCGGTGGCCTAGCACTCAAACCTGCCAAAGGTATGGAGGCGATGAAATCGGATATGAGTGGTGCTGCAGCAGTATGCGCAGCAACTATTGCAATCGCTCTTTTGAAAGTTCCTATCGCCATCGAAGCGTATGCGCCACTAGCTGAAAATATGGTGAGTGATACCGCAACGAGGCCGAGTGATGTGATTTCGATTTATGGAGGCAAAACAGTCGAAGTGATTAACCCTGATGCCGAAGGTCGCTTGATTCTGGCTGATGCGTTGGTCAAGGCGCAAGAGGGTAAAGACCTTGATGGAATTGTTGATGTTGCCACATTGACTGGTGCTCAAGTTGTTGCTCTCGGAACTCGCACGAGTGCAGTGATGACAAACAACACTGAATTTTCTGAAAAGTTTTTAGTGTCAACTAAGAAAACTGGCGAAGCATTTTGGCCAATGCCACTTCCCATAGAACTCCGCGCATCACTCGATTCTCCAGTTGCAGATTTAGCAAATATCGGAGAGCGAATGGGTGGCATGCTTGTTGCGGGGCTTTTCTTAAAAGATTTTGTCGCCGATGAACTTCCATGGTTGCATCTAGATATCGCCGGCCCTGCTTATAACGAAAGCGCCGCCCACGGCTACACCCCTGTAGGTGGAACAGGAATCGCACTTCGTTCGCTGGTGCAGTTGGCGCTTGATTCAATTTCTCAGTAAGAGAGACCACATCCGCCCAGTTAGGCAGCCCCTCTAAAGGCTGGCAAGATAGGGCCGCTAAAGCAGATAGAAGGAGCGTCCCGGGTGGCGAATTTTGATCTAGTAGTTCTCGGTGGTGGCAGTGGTGGATACGCCGCAGCCCTTCGCGGTGCACAACTTGGTTTAACTGTTGCGCTCATCGAAAAAGATAAAGTTGGCGGGACCTGTCTTCATCGCGGTTGTATCCCGACCAAAGCACTGCTACACGCCGGTGAGGTCGCAGATAGCGCACGAGAATCTTCGCACTTTGGAGTCAATGCAACATTTAATTCAATTGATATGGCTGGAGTGAACTCCTATAAAGATGGCGTCATCGCGGGGCTCTATAAAGGCTTGCAAGGTTTGGTGAAATCGCGCAACATCACCTTCGTTGAAGGTCACGGAAAATTAGTTTCACATAACACCGTCGAAGTTAATGGCACTCAGTACGTCGGAAAAAATATTGTTCTAGCAACCGGTTCATACGCCAAAACAATTCCTGGTCTTGATATTGATGGAAAACGAGTCATCACTTCAGATCAGGGAACATCAATGGACTATGTCCCGAAGAGCGTTATCGTTCTGGGTGGTGGAGTCATTGGATGCGAGTTCGCCTCAGTCTGGAAATCATTCGGAGCCGAAGTCACCATTATTGAAGGTCTTTCTCACTTGATTGCGCTCGAAGATGAATCTTCCAGCAAGCAATTGGAACGTGCTTTTAGAAAGCGTGGAATCAAATTTGAGCTGGGCGTGAAATTCAAATCTCACAAAGTCAACCCAGATAGCGTGACCGTGACACTTGAAGATGGTCGTGAATTTACTGCCGATGTGCTCTTGGTTTCAGTTGGACGCGGTCCAGTCACCGATGGGATTGGCTACCAAGAAGCTGGTATCGCTATGGATCGTGGATACGTCTTGGTGGACGATCACTGTCGCACAAACATCCCCGGAATTTTCGCCGTTGGCGACATCATTCCAACGCTGCAACTAGCTCACGTAGGTTTCCAGGAAGGTATCTTGGTTGCAGAGACAATCGCAGGTCTTAATCCACGTCCCATTAATTACGACGGTGTTCCACGCGTTACATACTCTGAGCCAGAAGTTGCATCCGTTGGTCTCACCACAAAGGTTGCTAAAGAACGCGGATACGATGTTGTTGAACTTGATTACAACTTAGCCGGAAACGGAAAAGCACAAATTCTCAAGACTGCCGGATCTATCAAGTTAATTGGCCAGAAAAATGGTCCAGTTCTGGGTATCCATATGGTGGGTTCTCGCGTCGGCGAACTTCTTGCCGAAGCTCAATTGATTTTTAATTGGGAAGCATCAGCTGATGATGTTGCCCCACTTATTCATGCACATCCAACAATGTCAGAGGCTATGGGCGAAGCACATATGGCGCTGGCAGGTAAACCACTTCACGCGCACGGTTAAGTAATAGGAGAAAATCGATATGACATTCTCAGTCACAATGCCCGCTCTCGGTGAGAGCGTGAGTGAAGGAACTGTTACTCGTTGGCTCAAGAATGAAGGCGACACAGTTGCAGTTGATGAACCGCTCCTTGAAGTTTCAACAGACAAAGTTGATACCGAGATTCCTTCACCAGTGGCTGGCGTGCTTTCAAAGATTATTGTTGGCGTAGATCAAACTGTTGCAGTTGGTGCAGAGCTTGCTGTGATCGCAACAGGTGCAGCCAGTGAACAAACTGCAGCACCTGCGGCTCCTGCCGCTCCAACCCCTCCTCCGCCACCACCTGCTGCTCCTGTTGCTCCTGTTGCGGCTGCTCCTGCACCAGCAAGCGCACCTGCATCTAGTGGCGGAACTGTAATTTCTATGCCAGCACTTGGTGAAAGCGTGAGCGAAGGAACTGTGACGCGCTGGCTTAAGAATGTTGGTGATTCTGTTGCACTCGATGAAGCTCTACTGGAAGTTTCAACAGACAAAGTTGATACCGAAATTCCTTCACCAATTGCAGGAACATTACTTGCAATTGATGTACCGGTTGACACAACTGTCGCCGTTGGCGCGCGACTAGGTTTGATTGGAGCATCCGGAGTCAGCGCTGCTGCACATGTGGCAGCAGCTCCTGTTCAAGTTGCTCCACCAGTTGCTCCACCAGTCTCTGCACCTGCACCTGCACCAGTGGTTTCCGCACCTGCACCAGCTCCAGTTGTTGCAACAAGTGCACAACCACAAGATGCGTACGTAACTCCTATAGTTCGCAAACTTGCAAATGATCTAGGTGTCAATCTTGCGCAAGTACGCGGAACCGGAATCGGTGGACGCATTCGTAAAGAAGATGTGATGGCGGCACAACCTCCACGTGCTGGTGCATCCACACCGGCTTCATCCGCACCAATTTCTTCGCCCGCAAGTGCGCCAGCTTCACCACGACCAGCGGTAGCGGCAGTCTCTCCACTTCGTGGAACGACCGTGACGATGTCCAGGCTTCGCAAAGTTATTGCAGCTCGCATGGTTGAGTCACTTCAAGTTTCTGCGCAATTAACAACGGTCATCGAAGTAGATGTCACAAAGATTGCACGGCTTCGTGATCGCGCGAAGGCTTCCTTCGAAGCTCGCGAAGGCGTGAAGTTATCGTTCTTACCTTTCTTTGCTGTTGCAGTGTGCGAAGCTCTGAAGCAGCATCCAGTTCTCAATTCCTCTGTCGAAGGTGATCAAATTATTTATCACGGTGCAGAGCACCTTGGAATCGCTGTTGATACAGAACGCGGCTTACTTGTTCCAGTTATTCACAATGCCGGTGACCTTAATATGGGTGGTGTTGCACGAAAGATTGCAGATTTGGCAGCTCGCACTCGTGACAACAAAGTAACTCCTGATGAATTAGGTGGAGGAACATTTACGCTCACCAATACAGGTTCGCGCGGTGCGCTCTTTGATACTCCGATCATCAATCAGCCACAAGTTGCAATTCTCGGATTAGGTGCGGTTGTTAAACGACCAATGGTTGTGAAAGGCGAAGATGGCGGTGAAACTATTGCGATTCGCTCGATGGTCTACCTTGGACTTTCCTACGATCATCGCGTAGTTGATGGCGCCGATGCAGCTCGATTCTTAGTCACTCTCAAAGAGAGACTAGAAGGCGGCTCATTCGAAGCTGATCTCGGGCTCTAATCTCTGTGTCACTTCCACAACGTATTGCCATCACTGGCGCTTCTGGACTTATCGGAACTGCACTCGTCGGCCATCTAAAAAGTGAAGGACATACTGTCCAGCGCCTTGTTCGTCGAAATGTAGTTGCACCTGATGAAATTCAATGGGATCCCAAAACAGGCTTCGTCGATATCGATGCGCTGCGCGGCGTTGATGCAGTTATTCATTTGGCAGGTGTTGGTGTTGGCGATAAGCGATGGAATAAGAAATATAAAGCAGAAATTCTTAATTCACGTTTACTAGGTACTACCGCAATTGCAAAAGCGGTGAACGAAGTAAAGCCACAAGTTTTCATCTCTGCTAGCGCTATCGGCTGGTATGGAGAATCTGGAAATCGCGCTGTTGTTGAAGCTGACCGCGTCGGCGACGATTTCCTCGCTGCTGTGTGCCGCGAGTGGGAAGGCGCTGCTGATATTGCAACTGATGTGCGCACTGTAAAACTGCGCACTGGCCTGGTCTTAGATCCAACTGGTGGTGCGCTTGGCAAAATGTTGCCGCTCTTTAGATTAGGTCTCGGTGGAAAGTTAGGTAATGGTAAGCAATGGTGGTCGTGGATTACTTTGCATGATGTTATCCGCGCAATAACATTTTTACTTGAACATAAAGTCAGCGGACCTGTAAATCTGACTTCACCAAATCCAGTCACCAATCAAGAATTTACATCTGCATTGGCGCGAGCCATGCATCGACCAGCGCTCTTTCCTGCGCCTGCAATTGCACTCAAAATAGCGCTTGGCGGATTTTCAAGTGAAGTTCTTGGTAGTAAGAAGGTTATCCCGCAAGCGCTTACTGATGCAGGTTTTACTTGGGATTACCCGCACATCACTAATGCGCTAAATGCCTTGATTCAAGAGTAATTCTTCAGCAGCTAACCGCCCCGCCAGAAGTGCTCCATTTTGTGATGGAGCTGACCGATAGTCCCCTGCCACATACACGCCATCTCTTACTTTCGCACTTGTGACTTGATGTGATTCAACGCCAAAAATTGGCAGCGACTTAGGAATTTCATATTTTGCAATGAGCGACCAATCCGATGAGGAACAGGACCACATCATGGACAAGTGGCGGCGAATTTCTGATTCCGATGCGAATTCGATTGATGTTGATGAAAGTAGCGTTCTGCCTTGAGGGGCATATCCCGAAGCTAAATGTGAAATGGCAATTGAGTTGACCACTGGTCCACGATGCAAACCGTCAATTCTCAGTCGAGCAGAGTGTGTCATTGATGATGGAACTTCGTGATACCACGTAGTACTTGCCGCGAGTCGCGGAACTCGTGGCATATCAAGTAACTGCGCTGCAGTGGTTACATCGGTGGCTACTATGACTGGGGTGTTTGTAAATTCTGCAAGAGAATCAACACTGCGATTAAATGTTATCTGGGAAATTCGCGCCGCCAGCTGTGATGGCAATTGTCCTACTCCCCGCGCTGGAACCCCTGGTCTACCTTTAATAAATGAACGAATGATTTCCTTACCTGGCACTGCTCCAACGTTTGAAGGATCTGTGAGGAAAACTCCGGAAAGAAAGGGACGGAGAACTTTTTCATACAGGGGCCCTAGTGAAGATAACTCGTCAGCGACGTTTGCACTCTTGGAGGCCGAACTCAGAAGATAATTCAAGAACCCAATTTTGGAACCGAGTGAGCCAGTTTTATGTGAAATTCCAGCAAAGAGATGTGATCTGGGATCACCAATGACAACAACTTCCTCGTGTAACGACACATCCACGGCTCGCTCTGCAACCTGAAAATCAAGCGCCTCAATAACTCCCAAACGTTGTAGTTCAGGATATTTGGCATTAATCAATTGAAAACCTCGATCAAGAATAAATCCATCTATCTGATCACTTGCCATTCGACCACCGGCTCGATCGCTTGCCTCAATAACATGAACTCGACACCCTGCGCTTTGCAAAGTGAGCGCAGCGCTTATCCCAGCAAGTCCTGCACCAATGACAATAACTTCCTTATCGAGCATTAATCTCACGAGCCTTATCGATAACTTTCGCAACTGCAAGAACTTGTTCTTCTGATATCGGAAGTGCGCTGCCTTGAGAAAGCGCATCCTTGAGCGCTAAATAGAACTGTCCATAGTTTCCAGGCTGCGCTGCAATTTCTTCTTTAATATCTCCACGATAAATATAGGCTCGCGAAGAAGTAGGAACTTTCCACAATCCGCCTTCTGGGAATTCACCAGCTCGAAGTAACGCCTCTTGCGGATCTAAATCTTCAATCACCAGCGCCCCCTCTGACCCAAGCAATCTGATTCGCGGTCCTGGGTTTCCTGCGATCGCACTCGCTGAGAGATATGAATCAACACCTGTTTCATGCTTGAGTGCAAGGAGCACGTCATCTTCGGATTCACCGCGGATAGTGCGAATCTGCGCATGAACAAGTTGAGCAGGTCCAAACCAATCTAGCGCAGTTGAAATAAGATGAGTTTGTAAATCTAATAACAATCCACCGCCATTTTCTGGAGCTTCATTTTCGCGCCAAGATGCAGGATTCAGCTGTGGACGGAAACGTTCAAAGCGAGAATCTAAACGAAACGGTTTTCCGATAAGACCATTACGAACTACATGCTTAATTGTCAAAGCATCGCTATCCCACAGTCTGTTATAGAAAACAGTGACTGGAACTGCTGCGTCCTTCGCAGCTTTAAATATCTCTGCTGTCTCTGCGGCAGTTCGCGCAGCAGGTTTATCAATGACAACGGGAATCCTGGCTGCAATTGCAGCCTTCGCTTGCTCAGCGTGAACTTTATTGGCAGTTGCAATCACGACAAGATCAAGGTTTTGCTTCAGAAGGGTCGCAAAATCTGGAGCAATGGTCGCGAGTGGAAAATCATCTTTTGCTTGCCGGGCGCGAGTGGAATTGCTTGTGGCGATTGCGACGACTTCAAACCCACATCCTTTGAGAAGCGGGCCGTGAAAAGATCGTCCCGCTAGCCCATAACCAGCAATGCCAACTCGCATGTGAACTAACTTTTCGAGAGTTTAGAAGGCCACCAAATCTTTGGACCAATTTCGTGAACCAGTGCTGGAACCAGAATTGATCTCACGATGATGGTATCGAGCAGAACTCCGAATGCAACAGCAAAACCAAGTTGTGCAAGTGGCACGAGTGGAAGCAAACCAAGGACTGCGAAAGTTGCTGCTAAAACAATTCCCGCTGATGTAATGACTG
>CALMJL010000013.1 GCA_937864425.1 uncultured Candidatus Planktophila sp. | reverse complement strand
GGCTTGGGCTCCTTGCAACTACCGCGCTCGCTCAGCAGCTATCTGGTGGTTCGTACGCAACCGCTAACTTTGCAATCGCAGGTGTCTTTATTGCTCGCTTGCTCCCTGCAGTATTTCTTGGCCCGATAGCTGGAGTTCTTGCCGATCGTTTCGATCGCCGCAAACTGATGGTGATTGTCGATATTTTGCGCGCAGCCCTCTATATATCAATTCCAATCGTTCACACCTATTTCTGGCTCTATACAGCCATGATTTTGGTTGAATGCTTAACACTCTTCTGGTCACCAGCTAAAGAAGCTTCGGTTCCAAATCTTGTGCCAAAAGAAAAACTTGAGAATGCAAATCAAGTATCACTTCTTGCCGCTTATGGCACAGCTCCAATCGCTGCAATTCTCTTCTCGCTCCTTACATTGGTCTCTGGAGCAATAGCTGCAATCAGCCCATTGCTTCCAACTAGTTCAGTCGATATTGCGCTCTATATCAACGCCCTTTCATTCCTCTTTGCTGCCTGGACTATTCGAGGCCTCAAGGAAATTCCATAAGGCGCTGCTTCCAAATCAGAAGCCAATTCCAATGTCGGTCAATCTCTTGTTCGTGGTTGGAAGTCTGTATCTGATTCAAAAATTATTCGTGGGCTCATCATCGGAATGGTTGGTGCATTCTCTGCAGCAGGTGCAGTCATTGGTTTGGCTCGTACCTTTGTTGGAGATCTCGGCGGTGGAGATGCCGCATACGGCGTTCTCTTTGGTGCAGTCTTTACCGGACTTGCCATCGGTATTGCATTTGGCCCCAAAATCTTTGCTCAATTTTCGAGGCGCAGATTATTTGGGGCAGCTCTTACAACATCAGGGATCTTCCTCGTTCTTCTGGCACTTATCTCAAACCTTGCTCTCTCGGTTTTCATTGTCATTTTGCTTGGAGCATTTAGCGGAATCGCCTGGGTTACCGGCTTCACCATGCTTGGCATGGAGGTCCAGGATGAGATTCGGGGCCGCACCTTCGCCTTTGTGCAATCCCTGATTCGTATTACTTTGGTGGCAGTTCTAGCCATTGCCCCCATCATCGCCGCCACCATTGGCGTTCACACGTACCAATTTGAAAACGTAGCTCTTAACTACAACGGTGCTCAAATCACCATCGGCATCGCAGGTTTAATTGCTGTTGTCATTGGACTTATTTCTTATCGTCAAATGAAAGACCGGCCGAACGTTTCACTATGGTCAGATATCAAAGCCGCGCTTCAAGGAGAACTTGGCTCCATCACAGGAACACCCACCAAAGGAATCTTTA
>CALMJL010000012.1 GCA_937864425.1 uncultured Candidatus Planktophila sp. | reverse complement strand
GTTCAACGCCAGCTTTTTCGCAGCGATCACGTGCGACGGTGCGCAATCTGGAATTCGCGGCAACGCCTCCTGCAATGATCAATGAATCGATCCCTGATTCTTTACATGCAGCGAGTGCTTTAAGAAGTAGCACATCAACGATCGCTTCTTGAAATGATGCCGCTACATCAGTACGGACAAATTCAGGAGTTGCTTCCAAGTAACGAGCAACTGCTGTTTTAAGTCCAGAGAATGAAAAATCAAATGGGCGTTCTTCCCAATCGCGTGATGTAGTCAAGCCTCGTGGAAAATCAATGGCAGTGGGATTACCTTCACGGGCTGCCTTATCAATTGCAGGGCCTCCCGGAAATCCCAATTGCAATACGCGCGCAATTTTATCGAAAGCTTCTCCCGCAGCATCATCTATGGTGGCACCCAATTTTTTTACAGACTGAGTGATGTCATCAACCTGAAGAAGTGAAGAATGTCCGCCGCTGACAAGGAGCGCGATCGAAGGCGATATATCTTGAGAGTGAGTTAAATAATCAACGGAAACATGTGCAGCTAAATGATTCACTCCATACAGTGGTCGATCCAAACCTTGTGCTAATCCACTAGCCGCTGCAACTCCAACAAGGAGTGCGCCCACTAATCCAGGACCTGCAGTCACTGCTACTGCATCAATATCATTTAGTTGCAGACGCGATTCTGTGAGTGCGCGCTCAATGCTTGGCAACATTGCCTCTAAATGCGCGCGAGAGGCAATCTCTGGAACTACTCCCCCAAAGCGAGCGTGCTCTTCAACACTGGATGCAATCACATTGGCGAGCAAAGTCCGACCGCGCACAATTCCCACTGCGGTTTCATCGCATGATGTTTCAATTCCCAGAACAATTGGCTCAATCATCAGAATTCCTTGCTCATGACGTAAGCATCTTGGCCGGCGCCGTAATAATTGGCCCGTACTGAGATCTGCTGATAGCCCATTGATTGATAGAGCGAAATAGCTGCTTCATTAAAGGTTTCTACTTCTAACATCATGGAACTGGCACCGCGCTCTTTTGCCCATTGCTCCATTTGGCGCATCAATTCACGTGCGATTCCGCGCCTTCTGAAATTGGGTAAGACTGCAACCGTTAAGACATCGGCAGGAACGCCAGCTGCCGGAAGCAATACAGCGCAATAACCAACGATGGTGTTATCAGATTCAGCTACTGACATAAATCGAGTGGTTGGAATACCGGCAAATTCTTCTTTAAATTGCCAGGTGCTCCATGGTGAATACGGAAATAAATCTTTTTCATAGGAAGCAAGTACCGGAATATCAAGTGCAATCGGCTGGCGATAGGTAATCATGATCGCTCCGCGGTAGGCACAGCATCGGGGCGGCGTAAATACATCGGTTCTTTCACGTCAGCTTTTGCTGCTTGCTTGACCAGTGATGCAGCATCCGGAAAGAATCCGAGAATGTGATCTGCAACGTCTGCAGGTTTGGAAACATGTGGTCCATCAACTCGCATGCCACCTGAATAACGAGCCCAATAAATCTCTTTTCTTCTGGCATCAGTTGCCACGATGTAATCACTCTGATCAAGTGCAATTGCATCAAGTGAGCAGACACCAATCACTGGGATCTGACGAGCTAGTGCAAAGGTGCGGGCAAAGGTGATGCCAACGCGTAATCCTGTAAAAGGTCCGGGTCCCATTCCGACAACTACTTGGTCAATATTGAGATGCGTAGCAAGCGCTGCACCTACCAATTCAGAGAGCACTCTTCCATGATCAGTAGCACCTTCATGAAATTTCTCGAAGAGAACTTCGCCGTCTCTCACTATTCCAACTAAGGTTCGTGAGGTAGAGGTATCAATTGCCAAAGAAATCGTCATAATGAAAAGCCTTGCCAACGTGCACCGATTGCATTCACCTGAACATCTCTAATTTCATCGCTGC
>CALMJL010000011.1 GCA_937864425.1 uncultured Candidatus Planktophila sp. | reverse complement strand
CTATCCTTACCCCATGGCGCGCGATTATGAAGCTGAAATCTCGGAGATAAGCGCGACCCTTACTTCTATTGAAAAAGTATTGAACCTGCCAAAACTTGAGGCAGAGGCAGTTGAGTTAGAGGCAGCTGCGGGAGTTCCGAATTTGTGGGATGACCCAGAGAAAGCGCAGGCGGTAACGAGCAAGTTATCGCGAGTGCAGGCAACGATTGCGCGCTTAAAGAATTTGCGTCGCCGTGTTGATGATTTGCCGGTTCTCTTTGAATTAGCCGCTGGTGAACCAGATGGTTCAGCGCTACAGGATGCAGAGAGCGAATTAGCGCAAGCAACAAAAGCAATTAAAGATTTAGAGGTAACCACTTTATTAAATGGCGAATATGACGATCGCGATGCGCTGATCACGATTCGCTCTGAAGCAGGAGGCGTGGAAGCAGCTGACTGGGCGGAGATGTTGATGCGCATGTATCTGCGTTACTGCGAACGCCATGAATTAAAAGTAGATGTTTTGGAAACCTCATATGCAGAAGAAGCTGGAATTAAATCCACGACTTTTAGAGTCAGTTCTCCCTATGCCTATGGCACCTTGTCAGTCGAGCAGGGAACGCATCGCTTAGTGCGCATCTCTCCATTTGATTCACAATCTCGTCGCCACACATCATTTGCTGGCGTTGAAGTAGTTCCAGTTGTGGAACAGAGTGATCACATCGATATTGATGAAAAAGAAATTAGAGTCGATGTGTATCGCTCATCTGGTCCTGGAGGACAAGGTGTGAATACAACTGACTCTGCAGTGCGTTTGACCCATATTCCAACTGGCATTGTGGTTTCGTGTCAGAACGAGCGTTCGCAGATACAAAATAAAGCAACTGCAATGGCGGTATTGCAATCAAAGTTATTGGAGCGCCGTCGCCAAGAAGAGCAGGCAAAAATCAATGCGCTCAAGGGTGATTCCGGTGGATCATGGGGAAATCAAATGCGCTCCTATGTTTTAGCTCCGTATCAAATGGTGAAAGATCTTCGTAATAATCACGAGACAGGAAATACCGCTGCTGTATTAAATGGAGAAATTGATGACTTCATTGAGGCTGGAATTCGCTGGCGCCGCAGCACCTCCACGCAGTAGCACCCGCATGTGTGATTCTTCTTTCGCCTGTGAATTCCCATAAATAAGGCGAATCAACCGAGAAATTGCTATCTCGCTCCATAAACTAGGGGCTACTTCATTGTGATGGTCATCAAGGAGCAGTAGTGATTCGTTTTGAAAATGTCACCAAGGTCTATTCGGGGCAGGAGCGTCCAGCCCTCGATAGCGTCAGCCTGGAAATTACCAAGGGCGAGTTTGTCTTCCTCGTTGGTATGTCAGGTTCAGGTAAATCCACATTTTTGCGACTCATCTTGCGCGAAGAGCGCCCCACTGCAGGAACCATCCATGTGGCTGGAAAAGATTTAGGAACTCTGGCAAACCATAAAGTTCCAGAACTTCGTCGCCAGCTCGGAACAGTCTTTCAAGATTTTCGCTTACTTCCTAATAAAACTATTTCCGAAAATATTGCATTCTCACTTCACGTACTTGGATATTCGCAGAAAGAAATCAATCGCGAAGTTCCTGAAATGCTTGAACTCGTCGGTCTTGAAGATAAAGGCGATCGTTTACCTTCTGAAATTTCTGGTGGAGAGCAACAACGCGTTGCTATTGCACGTGCCTATGTCACCAAACCCGCCATCATCATCGCTGACGAGCCAACCGGTAACTTGGATCCAGCGCTCTCAGTGGGCATTATGAAATTGCTCGATCGCATTAACCGCGAAGGAACCACCGTTTTGATGGCAACGCACGATTCTGGAATCGTGGATCAGATGAGAAAGCGCGTAATTGAACTCGATGGCGGACACGTCATCCGTGATCAGGTTCGCGGCGTTTACGGATACACCGGTTGATGGATACTCAGGTCGGGAATAGGGAGCACTAGGAATGCGCACAGGTTTTCTTCTTAGCGAAGTTCGCATCGGACTTCGTCGCAATCTCACCATGACATTTGCTGTCGTTGTCACCGTTGCGATTTCACTATCTCTTCTTGGTATTGGATTGCTCTCCAATTCACAAGTGCGTGCGATGAAAGATTATTGGTATGACAAGATTGAAGTATCAGTATTTCTCTGCGGAACTCTCTCTGAATCTGCATCATGTTCGGGCGGAGTAGTCACACCTGATCAGCGTTCATCTATTCAAGCAGATCTCAAGGCCCTTCCTGTTGTCGAGAGCGTTTTTTATGAATCGCAGACTGAAGCTTTTGCTCGATTTAAAGAGCGCTTTAAGGATTCTGCCATCGCACAGAATGTGACAGCAGATCAACTACCTGAATCATTCCGCGTGAAGTTAAAGGATCCAACCCAGTTTGATGTTGTCGTAAGCGCATTTAGTGGACGCCCTGGCGTTGACATTGTGCAAGATCAACGAACAATTTTGGAGAAGTTCTTTAAGTTATTAGGAGTACTTCGCAATGGTGCACTTGCCGTGGGATTGCTCTCTGTTCTTACTGCAGCGCTCTTGATTAGCAACACACTTCGTATTGCTGCCTTCAATCGCCGCCGCGAAACTGGAGTGATGAAACTTGTCGGTGCAACATCGTGGTCAATCCAATT
>CALMJL010000010.1 GCA_937864425.1 uncultured Candidatus Planktophila sp. | reverse complement strand
AGAGCAAAGAGCAGAGTTTCTTCGGTGGCACGGACTTCCTGCACATCGCCATAACCGTTGCTGGCCAGATGTTTCAAAAGATCATCAACCAAAATTTCTGGGACTGATGCACCTGATGTAACACCGATTGTCTCAACGCCATCAAACCATTCATTTTTTACTTCTTTTGCATAATCAACGAGATAGGCAGCCTTTGCGCCATACTCGAGCGCAACTTCAACAAGGCGCACAGAGTTAGATGAATTCTTTGAGCCCACGACGAGAACTAAATCTGCTTGAGGAGCAATTGCTTTGATTGCTTCTTGGCGATTCTGTGTTGCATAACAGATGTCATCCGAAGGTGGGTTAGCAATTTCTGGGAAACGATCTTTTAAGATGGCAACTGATTGCATAGTTTCATCGACAGAGAGAGTGGTCTGAGTAAGCCACACTAATTTTTTGCCAGGTGTTGGTTGGATAGTGCGCGCTTCATCGAGTCCATCAACGATGCGCACCTTGCCGGGGGCTTCGCCTGCAGTACCTTCCACTTCTTCGTGGCCATTGTGACCAATCAGCAAGATCTCAGTCTCTTCATTGGCAAAGCGCTTAACCTCGTTATGCACCTTAGTTACAAGCGGACAGGTGGCATCAATTGTTTTGAGATTGCGCTGCGCTGCTTGCTCATGCACCGCAGGTGAAACACCATGCGCTGAAAAAACAACTGTTGAACCTTCGGGAACTTCGTCGGTCTCGTTGACGAAGATGACTCCGCGTTCTTCGAGAGTTGAAACGACATGCTTGTTGTGAACGATCTCTTTGCGAACATAAATGGGAGCGCCATAGAGTTCGAGCGCTTTTTCAACGGTCACGACTGCGCGGTCTACACCTGCGCAATAGCCACGTGGCGCAGCTAAGAGAACTCGCTTGCTCATACGGTTCAGTCTATTAGGCTCGCGCTATGTTTGAAACTTCAAGTGATTCGCCTGCGCCAGTAAGGGTGGTCTCTGAAGCAATTAAGGAATACATCGATCGACTCGGTCCAATCTGGATTGAAGGCGAAATTTCTGAACTCAATGAACGCAGCGGTGGAATGGCATTTATGCGCCTGCGCGATACATCTGCAGATATGAGCATTTCTGTGATGTGTTACAAATCTGTTTTGGCAACAGTGCAACCACTTCCCACAAATGCACGCGTTGTTATTTATGCAAAACCATCTTGGTTTACCAAAAATGGTTCGCTTACTATGTCGGCCAAAGAGATTCGCCAAGTAGGCGTTGGTGAATTATTAGCTCGCTTAGAAGCGCTCAAAGAGAAGCTCAATGCTGAAGGTTTATTCTCTGCAGATCGGAAAGTTTCGCTCCCGCTTTTGCCGCAGCGAATCGGATTAATTTGCGGACGAAATACGGATGCCGAGAAAGATGTTGTTGAAAATGCGCGCCGTCGTTGGCCCGCTGCAGAATTTGAAATCAGAGAAGTCGCAGTGCAAGGCGCTGCAGCAGTTGTCGAAGTCGCAGGTGCGCTGCGCGAGCTAGAGGCACATCCCGACGTTGATGTCATCATCATTACGCGTGGCGGTGGATCATTTGAAGATTTACTGCCCTTCAGTGATGAATCGTTGGTTCGCCTTGCTGCATCGTGCCAAACCCCCATCGTCAGTGCAATTGGCCACGAAAAAGATGCGCCACTGTTGGATCTAGTCGCTGACTATCGCGCATCAACGCCAACTGATGCGGCTAAGAAAGTAGTTCCTGATATTCAAGAAGAAATCCTCATGATAAGTAAATTGCGAGATCGAATGTTGAAAACTCTGCTTGCAACCCTTGAGCTAGAGATGAATCAGATTGCACAATTGCGCAGCCGCCCGGTCATGAAAGATCCCGGAGTGATTGTGAGCGTCAGAAGCGATGAGATGAAATCACTACGCGATCGCGCCTTACGTGGCTTTGCAGCTCTACTTGATATCGAGCGGAAAGAAATTAAGGGGATACGCGATCAACTCCGTTCGCTCTCTCCGCAATCAACGCTCGACCGTGGTTATGCAGTGGTGCGTACTGCGACCGGTGAAGTTCTGCGCGATGCTAAAAAAGTGAAATTGGGAACAGCGCTACACATACGCGTAGCTAAAGGTGAAACCAATGCAACTGTGACAAGAGTAGATTGAGCATATGGCCGCCAGCGAAAAGAAGATCTCCTACGAAGCAGCGCGCGATGAACTCGCAGAGATTGTTGAATCTCTCGAAGATGGCAGCGCATCACTCGAAGAGTCGCTCAAACTGTGGGAGCGCGGGGAAGAGCTAGCCAAGATCTGCCAAGAATGGTTAGACGGTGCCAAGAAGAAGATTGATGCAGCAAAAGCTGGAAATAAATAATGGCTCCCGAATTTAACTATTCAGATCTACTGCCGATTGGCCCAGATACAACGCGCTACCGCCTCATCAGTCGTGATGGAGTCACAGTCACCAAACTTGGAGACCGCGAATTTCTTGAGGTGGCGCCTCGGGCGCTCACTGAACTCACTGAAGTTGCGATGCACGATATTTCTCACTATTTGCGCACAGAGCATCTACAACAGTTAGCCAAGATTGTGAAAGATCCCGAAAGCTCAGCCAATGATCGCTTTGTCGCGTTAGATCTTTTGAAGAATGCCAATATCGCAGCCGGCGGCATTTTGCCGATGTGCCAAGACACGGGCACCGCGCTCATCATGGGCAAAAAAGGTCAGCATGTACTGACAACTGCAAAAGATGAGGTCGCACTGTCGCAAGGCGTCTACAACGCATTTACAAAACTCAATCTTCGCTATTCGCAGATGGCTCCTGTCACTACATGGGATGAAAAGAACACCGGCAACAACTTGCCTGCCCAAATCGAAATTTATGCAGATACCGACCATGCCGATGAATACAACTTTATGTTTATCGCAAAAGGTGGCGGAAGTGCCAATAAATCATTTTTATATCAAGAGACCAAAGCAGTTCTCAATCCAACTTCTTTCATGAACTGGCTTGATGAAAAATTGCGTTCGATTGGAACAGCAGCATGTCCTCCGTATCACTTAGCAATTGTGATCGGTGGAACGAGCGCTGAGCACACTGTGAAAACTGCCAAACTTGCCAGCACTCATTACCTAGATAACTTGCCTACCCACGGTGATGCAGCTACTGGCCATGGTTTCCGCGACCTTGCTCTTGAAGAAGAGGTCTTTGCACTCACCCAGAAACTGGGAATCGGTGCTCAATTTGGTGGAAAGTATTTCTGTCACGATGTTCGTGTAGTCAGATTGCCTCGCCATGGTGCATCGCTACCAATTGCAATTGCTGTGTCATGTTCTGCGGATCGCCAAGCAAAAGCCAAAATCACTAGAGATGGCATCTTCATTGAAGAGTTAGAGACTGATCCTGCTCAATTTTTGCCTGACACCACCCATGAGCATCTTGATGAAAACGTTGTAGCCATTGATTTAAATCAATCCATGGATGACATTCGCGCGCAACTTTCCAAATACCCCGTAAAGACGCGGGTTTCACTGACTGGCACCATCGTGGTGGCGCGCGATATTGCGCATGCTCGCATCAAATCGATGCTGGATGAAGGCAAAGCAATGCCTGAATATATGAAGAAATATGCGGTGTATTACGCAGGCCCTGCCAAAACTCCCACTGGTATGGCATCGGGATCATTTGGTCCAACGACTGCAGGTCGCATGGATTCCTATGTTGAATATTTCCAATCACATGGTGGGTCATTTGTGATGTTGGCAAAAGGAAATCGCTCTATGGCTGTGACCGATGCATGCGCCAAACATGGCGGCTTCTATCTCGGTTCTATTGGTGGACCGGCAGCACGGCTAGCGCAAGATTGCATCAAGAAGGTAGAAGTTCTCGATTTTGAAGATCTAGGTATGGAGGCTGTCTGGAAAATTGATGTGGTGGATTTCCCAGCATTTATTGTGGTGGACGATAAAGGAAATGATTTCTTTGCTGAAACCATGCGCCCACTGAAAATCGGAAGCAAGCCAGAGAATTAATTAA
>CALMJL010000009.1 GCA_937864425.1 uncultured Candidatus Planktophila sp. | reverse complement strand
CATCCGCTACAAGTTGCCATTAAAAAAGAGTTGGAAGAGTTAGCTGGCGAGAGAATCACACTCACTTCAACTGATGGATGTGGTGCACCGCTATTTTTATTGTCACTTGCAGGGTTAGCCAAAGCAATTAGAGCAATCACACTTTCAACAGATCCAGTACATCAAGAGGTAATGAACGCATCACGTAATAATCCAGTGATGGTGGCTGGCAATGGCAGATTAACGACGCAGATGATGGAAGCTGTGCCGGGCCTTTATATGAAAGATGGCGCTGAAGCAGTTGAAGTTGCTGCGATGAAAGATGGTCGCACATTGGTATTTAAAGTTGCCGATGGATCGCTTCGACCATTTAGAGTCTTAGTGCATGCAGGTTTGAAAGTACTTGGAATCGATAGCCCCTATGAGCAAGAGAATGTGCTCGGTGGAGACAGGGTTATCGGCACCATTCGCGCTACTTTTTAAAGAAGCGTACCCTTCTCTATGTGACTTCCCGCCGTATTGCCACTTTGATGGTGCATACCTCACCGCTTGATCAAGCAGGTGTGGGTGATGCCGGCGGCATGAATATTTATGTGACAGAAGCTGCGCAAAATATGGCATCGCAAGGTGTTGCAGTAGATATCTTTACACGGCGCACTAATCACGACGTTGCCGATGTTGTTGAAGTAAGCCCAGGTGTGCGCGTTATTCAACTCAATGTCGGCGCAGTTGATGGCGTGACGAAGGAACAATTACCAGCATTGATTCCGGCGCTCACTGAAAGATTTAGCGAAGAGCTCAAGAAATATCGCTACGACGTGATTCATTCACATTATTGGATCAGCGGAAAAGTGGCGATTCCTGTTGCTAAAGAGTTAGCAATTCCATTGGTACACACCATGCACACCATGGCGCGCGTCAAGAATTTGAATTTGGCCGAAGGTGAAGTTCCAGAGCCCATGATTCGCGTGCAAGGCGAAACTCAAGTGGTGGCAGCAGCAGATGCTTTGATCGCCAATACCGATGCTGAGGCAGCGAGTTTGGTTTCACTCTATGAAGCCTGCCCCGACAATGTTTCAGTAGTTTCACCTGGCGTAAACCTCAAGGCCTTCACACCGGGCGCAGGACGTGCTGCAGCGCGTGATCGGCTGGCGATGGATAAGAACGCTTACATCATCACCTTTGTCGGCCGCATTCAGCCCCATAAAGGCCCTGAAGTATTGATCCGTGCAGTTGCTGAAATGGTGACGCATTCCAAGCACCTTCGACCAAAGTTGATTGTCAACATTATGGGCGGCGCATCGGGTGCTAACCAATCTGAAGTTGAGCGGTTAAAAGAGTTAACTGCATGGCTTGGTATTGATGATGTGGTTCGTTTTGCACCCCCTTGTCCACGTGTTGAATTACCCGATTGGTATCGCGCTGCAGATTTAGTCTGTGTGCCAAGTTATTCAGAAAGTTTTGGTTTGGTTGCACTGGAAGCACAAGCATGCGGCACACCTGTTGTTGCAACTGCCATTGGTGGGCTTCGCACTGCGGTTGCAGATGGTATTTCTGGGGTTTTGGTCGATGGCCACGATCCACGTGCTTGGTCATCGGTCTTAGCTCGTTTGCTGCAAGAACCACAGCGTCGTGTGCTGCTATCGCTCGGGGCAGTTGAACATGCATCGCACTTCGGATGGGATGCCACATCGCGCGGCACCTTAGATATTTACGATCGCGTGATTTCAGCGCGTATTGATGCAGCAAAGAATATTGGCTAGATGTCGCTCGATCCGCGCGAAGTTATTGCCGATTTTCTGCAATCACATGATTTAGATTTTGAAGCAACCGATGCCAACACCTTTATGGTCACCTTGCCAGGTGAAAAGAAATTACAGACTCATTGTGCTTTGGTAGTTGGTGATCATTCCTTAAGCATTAACGCATTTGTGATTAGAAAGCCCGATACCCACGAGGATGCAGTGCATCGCTGGTGTATGACAAAGAATGCAACGATGTATGGAGTTGCCTTTGCCATTAACGAATTAGGCGATATCTATCTGGTGGGGCGCTTGCCACTTGCTGCAGTGACTGCGCAAGAGCTGGATCGATTAATTGGCGCAGTGTTGCAATATTCAGATTCATCATTTAATCCGCTGCTTGAACTTGGATTTGCAGATGCGATTAGACGCGAATGGGCATGGCGCGTAAGTCGCGGTGAATCACTGGCAAACCTCAAGGCTTTCGAACACCTCATTTAATATTTACGTGGTCGTATGAGAAGATTCGTCTCATGTCGATGAAGTTAATTCTGTTGCGCCACGGCGAATCCGAATGGAATGCACTCAACCTCTTTACCGGCTGGGTCGATGTTCGCTTATCCAAGACGGGCGAGGCCGAAGCTGCGCGCGGTGGAAAGTTATTGGCAGAACGTGGGTTGTTGCCTGACATCGTGCACACATCTCTTTTGCGTCGCGCTATTCACACATCACAACTTGCACTCGATGCATGTGATCGTCATTGGATTCCAGTCAAGCGATCATGGCGTCTGAATGAACGCCATTACGGAGCGCTGCAAGGAAAAGATAAGGCGCAAACACTTGCGGCCTATGGCGAAGAACAATTTATGTTGTGGCGTCGTTCCTATGATGTGCCACCACCTGCGATTGAAAAGGGCTCTGAATTCTCGCAAGATAGCGATGCGCGCTATAGCGATTTAGGTGCGCAATTACCGCTTACTGAGTGCCTTAAGGATGTGGTTGCTCGCATGATTCCGTATTGGGAAGAATCGATTAAACCTGACCTGAAAAGCGGCAAGGTTGTGCTTGTGACAGCTCACGGAAATTCGCTGCGCGCACTTGTGAAGCACCTCGATGGAATCAGCGATTCCGATATTGCGGGGCTAAATATCCCAACTGGTATTCCGCTGCTCTATGAACTCAGCGATACCTTCACACCTGTAAAGACGGGCGGAGAATATTTAGACCCGGCAGCTGCGGCAGAAGCCATTAAGGCTGTTGCAAATCAGGGTAAGAAATAGTTACGCAGTAACGTTTGCATAATCATCGCGCTTATCGCGGATGATGACATCAACTGAAACCTTGCCTGCCCTGGCAAATGCAAAAGTGACTGTTACATGCTTTCCAGGTGTGGCGCCGACTCCAGCAAAGACTGCTTTAGTGGTGGCTGATTCGCCTTCAAAGATAAGCGGCTTGTTTTGATCAAGCGTTGTGGTGCCGCTGATTTTTGCTTGAGTGCCGCCTGCGTAAATTCCGAGCAAAGTATCTGGGGTTGCGGTGGAGTTGACCATTGTTCCAACCACAACTGCTGAACCATCTTCGGTGGCAACGAGCAAGGTATTCACAATGCGCAGATCATTGCCATCGGTAAGAACTTTCGCTTCAACACCATCTGTTACTTGCTTAATCAAACGGGTTGATGCGTTGGGACCTGCACCAGAACATGCGGTGAGAGTTAGCGCAAGTGAAGAAATTGTGAGCGCAAGAGTTATCTTCTTTACAGATGGGCGGCGCATGGGCAAATTATCGCATGCGATATAAGCCTTATTTCACGCCTATTTCACGCTACTGATGTGAGATTAAACTGACTTTTATATGTCGGTGATGGCTGGTAGAATTGTCGGTCTAGCGAAGGGCAATACATGACATTCAAGGTCGGCGAAACCGTTGTTTATCCCCATCACGGAGCAGCTCTTATCGAGGCAATTGAAACTCGAACAATTAAGGGCGAAGAGAAGACCTACCTAGTACTTAAGGTTGCACAAGGCGACCTCACAGTGCGCGTTCCTGCTGACAATGTTGATCTTGTTGGTGTGCGCGATGTCGTTGACTCTGCCGGCCTAGACCGCGTCTTTAACGTACTTCGTCAGCCATATACCGAAGAACCAACTAACTGGTCACGTCGCTATAAGGCAAACCTCGAAAAGCTTGCATCAGGCGATGTCATCAAGGTCGCTGAGGTCGTGCGCGATCTCTATCGTCGCGATCTTGATCGTGGACTCTCTGCTGGTGAAAAGCGCATGCTCGCCAAGGCGAAGCAGATTCTCGTCTCTGAACTCGCACTCGCTGAGCGCACAGATGAAGAGAAGGCTGCAACTCTCCTTGACGAGGTTCTCGCTTCTTAATTCTTAACTTCCCATGATCGCCGCAATTATTGCTGCTGCGGGCAGCGGCGAACGTTTTGGGGCAGATATTCCAAAAGCGCTTATTCAATTAGGCAATCGCACTCTCCTTGAACATGCAGTCGCGGCGCTCGCTCC
>CALMJL010000008.1 GCA_937864425.1 uncultured Candidatus Planktophila sp. | reverse complement strand
GATGGTAGATACACCTTACGATCAAATGCTTTAGCAAGTTGCTCTTCAACGCGATAGTCAGCGAAGAGATCGCCTGTGCCTGAATACTTTTCGATTTTGGCATTCAGCTCAGGAGCAATTGATCCAAGGTAGCTGGTAATGGCATCAAATGCTTCATCACCTTGCACGATAAGTTTGCGGAAATCCTCGTTGAAGATATCGCGAATGACACGAACAGCTAGATCTGGCTCAGCCAAGAGTAGAGCTGGTGCATGGAAATTTGGATTGACAGACTTCTGATAAATATCTTCCCATTGCGCCTTAAGTCGTTCTACATCAGCAGTGAGTTCAACTTCTGAAACTCCTTCTGCTGCAGTTCGCACAATTACTCCTGCTTCTTCAGGAATCAGATTCTTCAAAATTGCTTTGAGTCGTGTGCGCTCTGCTTCGGGAAGACGTTTGGAAATACCGCTCATTCCTCCGCCAGGTACGTAGACAACGTAACGACCTGGGAGCGAAATCTGGCTTGTCAGTCGTGCACCTTTTTGTCCGATGGGATCTTTTGTTACTTGTACTAATACTGGCTGACCAGTCTTTAACACCATTTCAATTTTGCGTGGCTCTGATTCGGAGATACCTGCTGCATCCCAATTAACTTCACCTGCATAAAGAACTGCGTTACGTCCTTTACCAATATCAACGAATGCCGCTTCCATGGATGGAAGTACGTTTTGGACTCGACCGAGATAGACGTTTCCGACATAAGAGACGTTAGCGTTACGGTTAACGTAGTGCTCAACCATCACATTATCTTCAATTACTGCAATCTGAATACGATCGCCAATCTGACGAACAACCATCTCGCGATCAACATTTTCGCGTCGCGCTAAATATTCTCCATCAGTAATAATGGTTCCGCGGCGACGATATGGCTCGCGGTATTCGCGTTGATCAGAACGTCCACGATCGCGATCGCGACGATGGCGAGAGCCACGTTCTGAGCGATCACGGACAGGGCGTTCCGTGCGTTCGCGAGCTTCGCGGACTTTAACAATTGTGACAACGCCATCTTCATCAATGACTTCACCTGGAGTAACGCCCTCGCCCGTTGCACGGCGACGGCGACGGCGACGATGTGTGGCGCCTTCCGAATTATCTTCTTGATTTTCATCCTGAGATTGTGATTCGTCGCTGCTCTCATCTGATGTGTTGGTCTCATCGCTTTGACCCTTACGACGTCCACGTCCGCCGCGACGGCGACGACGATTCCGTCCACGCGCTGAATCATCTGAATCAGATTCAGAATCAGCGCTTACCTTTTCTTCAACAGACTTGCGACTCTTGGGAGCAACAACTTCTGCTGCTTGGAAAATTGGAACAGGGATTGCAGCAGTCTTCTTGCCGCGCTTAGGCGCATCTGCTACTTCGGTTACTTCCGCTTGGGAATTTTCAGCAGCAACTTCTTCTGCCTTTGCTTTTCCACGTATCTTCTTGACCGCGCGCTTACGCGGTGATTTTGGCTCTATCGCCATGGCACCAAATCCTTTAACGCATACCCCAAACGAGATATGCAATCTCGTGGCTTACCCCGAAAATCGTTGTAAGCAAAACTTGTTGTGAGCCCGCCGCAGGCGCGATAAAGATCGCTGGCCGCGCGAAACTGCTGGGATAAGTATGGCAGATGGAGGGAGTGATTACCTATTTTGAGCGTGAATTAGCCGCGATGCGTTGCATGAACGTTCTGCAAAAGACCAAAGCCAATCAAATTAGCGAACATACTCGAACCCCCATAGGACAGGAATGGAAGTGGCACTCCAGTCATAGGCATTAATCCCAAGGTCATACCAATATTTTCAAATATCTGAAATGCAAACCAGGCAATAACTCCTGTACACACCAACGTTCCATAGGGATCAGTCGATCTTCGCGCAATTGCAAAAGCTCGCATTAAGACAATAAATAAGAGGAAGATGATGAATCCACTTCCAAGAAATCCTAATTGTTCACCCGCGACTGTGAAGATGAAGTCTGTCTGTTGCTCAGGGACAAATCGACCATTTGTTTGAGGTCCATCAAATAAACCGGTGCCGAGCAACCCACCAGAACCAACAGTGATACGTGCTTGGCGCAACTGATAACCCGTTCCTTGCGTATCGGCATTGGGATCAACAAAAGATTGCAGACGTTTGAGCTGATATTCGCTAATGACTCCTGATTTTGTCGCAACTAATCCGCCAAGAACTGCCAGGAGAAGTAATCCCACGACCCAACGAGTTGGCGCTCCTGAAACAGCAATGATTGTCACGACTGATGCACTGATAATAAAGACGGTTCCCATATCAGGTTGTAAAAGAATAAGGAGTATTGGAAGCGCTGCAATGGCTAGCGCTTTGAGTACATCTCTGTTTGACGGTTCATCGGAATTGTGCGTGCGCTCTGAGAGCAACATTGATATTCCGATAATGATGGAAATTTTTGCAATTTCTGCTGGTTGAATCTGAAATCCGCCAGGAAGCGGAATCCACGCATTGGCACCGTTAATCTCTGTGCCGATTCCTGGGATCAGAACCAGAATAAGTAGAAATACTCCAAGCCCCCAGATATATGGCGTATAGGCGCGAAGCAAGCGGTAATCAATAATGGTGGTCCCAAACGCCAAACTCATTCCAATCACGATGTTAATGACGTGGCGCTTTAAGTAATACTGCGGATCTAAACCATTTGCGGCATACCAATCTCGAGTTGCCGCATAGACCAACAAAGTTCCGGTGATGAGCAAGAGTCCAACTGCTGCAGTGAGAACAGGATCAAATCCAGCAAAAATCGAGGCACGCCGAGCCCTGCGGTAAGGGTTGCGATTAAGAAATGTTGTCATCTTTTTGCCTTTGGCGTTGGAGATGTAGCTATTTGTACTTGCGCAGTTGTACCTGGCGCAAGAATAGAAGGCTTCGGTTTAGTAGCAGGTGAAATTCTTGGCAATTTCGTTGGAGGATTGCCGTCAGGGAAAACTTGCAACTCTGGATTAACTTTCCCGCCTTGTACTCCAAAAATAGTTTCAAAAATTTTACGAACTCCGATTCCAGATGTGCCTGCTCCAAAACCTCCTTGGCTTACCATCATGACAGCGACATATTCAGGATTATTAGAAGGAGCATAACCAGCAAACCACGAAGTATCAGATTTCGCACTTCCATTCGGATTCTTTCCAAATACCTGGGCCGTTCCGGTCTTGCCGGCTGCTGGAATCGGAAATCCCGCAAATACTCCTGCAGCAGTTCCAGAAATTGTTACTTCATGGAGTGCATCCTGCAAAAATGAAAGGGTGGCTTGATCTTCTCCGAGATTGCCTAGTTTTTCCGGAGAAAAAGTTTTAAGTACTGTTCCATCCGTTTTTACAATGGCTTTGGCAACTGTGGGTTTCCATATCGTTCCACCATTGGCAATGGCTGCATACATTTGCGCAAGTTTTATGGGAGTAATAACAGTATCTCCCTGGCCAATCGAAAAGTTAACGGCATCGCCAGCGCGAATCTTGTCTCCATCAAGACAATTCTCACGAGCGAGTTGGAGCAAGAATGCAGTCTGAGAAGCCTTTGGAGCGCGATCTTTATAATTGCAGTAGTAATCCTTGTTCTGCGCATACCAATTCTTGCGCCATTCACGATTTGCTAAGCGGCCTGAAGATTCAGAAGGTAGATCGATTCCAGTTTTTTGGCCCATTTGAAATTTCTTTGCGGCGTTAAAGAAGTAATCGTTGGGATTTGATTTAGGCCGTAAGCCGCCATCGCGCACCCATTCGTCATATGCAATCTTGTACCAAATCGTGTCGCAAGAGACGGCAATCGCCCTTTTCATAGAAAGGGTTCCTTGTGACTTGCTTTCAAAGTTTTGGAAGGCACGATTTCCTACTTGAAATTCTGAAGGACAGGCGTAATTCGCTTTTAATGAATACCCCGCATCTTTTGCCGCAATTAATGAAACTGCTTTAAAAGTCGATCCCGGCGCATACAAACCTTGGAGTGCACGATTGAGAGCTGGCACTCCCGCTTTTTCGCTAAATAAGTTGCTTGCTTGTTTCACGGTGAGGCCACGCTCAAATGCATTGGGATCAAATGTGGGATTAGATGCAAGTGCGAGAACTTGTCCATTACGAACATCCATCACAACTGCTGCACCGCCATCTGCGCGATATCCAGAAGCACGTGCCCGCTTAACTGCATCATTCAGAGCAAGTTCTGCAGCAGATTGAATTCTCACATCAAGGCTTGTCACGAGGTGATTGCCTGCTGTTGGTTTTGTATTTTTGCTCGTTGTTGTCACTGCTTCTTTACGATCGACGATGAGAGTTTTAATTCCGGGGATCCCTCGTAAATATTCATCATATTTAATCTCAAGGCCGGCTTTTCCAATAGATTCGGAACGGAAATAACTTCTACCCGAAGCACCTGATAAATCTTCTTCAGTAAGTGGTCCGACATATCCCAAAACATGGCCTGCATTGGTTCCGAGTGTTTCTGGATAATTTCTAATTGCAACCGGTGTTGCTGAAATTCCAGGATAGCGATCGGAAAGTTCAACTATTTTCAAGGCAATTTGTGGATCTGCCTCTTTAGTGATTGGAATTGGCTGAAAACGAGAACCTGTCCAGCATCCAGCTTTTTGGCCCTTAGGAAGTTCGCCACATAATCTGGTGCGTTGCCATACATCTGCAAAATTTAATCCGAGTAACTTCACTAAATCTTGAATGACGCTCTCACCTTTATCTGACAACTTATCAATTTTGGTGCGATCGACTGTGACAGCTAATCCCACTTTATTCAGAGCCAGCGGAACGCCTGATGAATCGACGATAAATCCACGATTTGCTGGGGTGACAACATCTCTACTTTGGATGCTCAGCGCGGCATCGCGGTAAGTGGGACCTGCTGCGATTTGTAGATAGAAAAGTCTGCCAAATAAAGCAAACATCAACCCAGCGATGAATATTTGAGTAACGAGCAAACTGAGTCGAGCGCGTTGATTCATAACCTAGAACTCACTCCAAATACGCGGCTATGAATGAATGCAACTACTTTTAGAACCAGTGGAGAAACAATTGCAGTCCAAAATCCAGAGCCAACTAGCAACCAGAAAATCCCTTGTGTGCTTCCATATTCTTCGCCAAGTAAAAGTCCAAGAATTACAAAGACTACTTGAGCCAGAACAACTCCCATGGTGGTGAGAAAGACAATGTTGACCGGATTAGCGCGAATGTTGTCATCGCCATAACCTAA
>CALMJL010000007.1 GCA_937864425.1 uncultured Candidatus Planktophila sp. | reverse complement strand
ATTACCCGATGAATTTGCTACGTTATTTAATGTTGTCGCAGCTGATGCAAGTGCTGCAGATCGTGCAGCTGCAGCTGACGCAGCAGCATCTGCTGCCGCCTTTGCTGCAGCAACTGCAGCAAGTTGTGCTTGTGCTGCTGCAGCTTCTGCCGCAGCAGCTTTTGCATCATTTTCAAGTTTCAATTTATCTTGCGCAGCTTTTACTGCAGCAGCATCGAGTCGCGCTTTTTCAGCTGCTGCACGAGCAGCCGCATCTGCTGCATCTTGTGCAACTTTGAGAGCTGCCGCCGCTGCAGCATCAGCACGCGCTTTTTCTGCATCTGCTGCATCTTGTTTAGCTTTCGCTTCCGCGGCAGCTGCTGCCGCCGCCGATGCCGCCGCATCTGCATCAGCTTTTGCTTTTGCTGCCGCAGCAGCTGCTGCATCCGCAGTTGCCTTTGCTGCAGCATCGGCATCGCTCTTTGTTTTCGCAGTCAAATATGCTTGGCGCAAATCTTCCAGTGATGTTGCATTTTTAGCACCAGGAAGATCGGGCAAAAATTCATCTTCTGCTGATTCAGCGGGAATAAAATTTCTTGAGATAAGTAAAGTTCCACCGGCTGCTTGATATGCAGCAAGTGCATTTGCAGTGTTGCCAGCAGATTCGGCAGCTTTTGCATCTGCTGCAGCTTTTGCATTTGCAGCTGCTGTCGCTGCAGCATCTGCTGCAGCTTTCGCCGCCTTAGCAGCATCATCTGCCGCTTTTTTATCATCTGCTTCTTTCTTTGCTTTATCGGCAGCTTCTTTTGCAGCATCAATTTCCGCTTGGAGAGCTGCTTGGCGCGCCTGATACGCACGTAATGCGGCAGCCGCTAATTCCTGTTGGCGCAGTACTTCAAGCCGCTGTGCTTCAGCAGCAGCTTCTGCTTGTTTAATCTTTTCAGCTGCTGCGGCTTGTTCAGCAGCCAAAGTTGCTGCAAGGCGAGCAGCTTTCTCGTTTGCTAGGCGAACTTGTTCTTTCTTGGCATCTTCATCTTCCTTCGCCTTTTTAGCAGCAGCTTCAGCTTCTTTTCGTGCATTCTCTGCAGCCTCTGCGGCTTTAGCCGCAGCCGCAGCCGCAGCCGCAAATTCTTCTTTAGATTTTGCAGCAGCAACTGATGCAGCAATTGCATCCTGTTCTTCTTTATCTTTACGAGCCTTTTCCGCAGCAGCATCTGCTGCAGCTTTCTGTTCAGCAGCGATGCGATCTGCTTCCTTCTTTGCTTCTTTAACCGGATCTAAACAATCGGGAAGATCAGGGGGATAAGCAGCAGGACCAATGCAATAAGTAACAGCAGGTGCGGATGTGTTTGGAAGTTGCGCCATAAAAAGCGCGAGCACTGCAACACCGATGGTTGTCAGCGTCCTCCGCTTTCCAAATCTGCGCATCAGCAGCCACCTTTAATGGATAACTTCGTTTCGCGAACCAATGGTTGGTCAACAAATGTAATTTTACCGACTCCGCCTGCGAAGTTGGCTAGTAGCTCTTCACTTTCACCGGGAGCTAAATCAACGTCTGCAACATAGATTGGCCTTCCACGCTCAGTGGAGGCGCCTCCCAATCCATCTTTCTTATTCTCGCGAGAGACGGAGACGAGTGTGGATTGAGTTGGCCCATAGATAAATAATTTAAAACGATGCTGACCAGTTACTAAATCAGCAGGTTTATCTTTATCGGCTCTCGTCAATACATACGCCGGTAATCCTCGACCGGTTTTCAGTGTATTCGTTAACCGTACTTTTACCTCGGTCTGCTGCACTTTATTGCAGGAGAGTGTTTTAACGCTCACTTCGCGCTCTAGATAATAATCAAGCTTGCTGGCGTCAATATTTTGAATGACTGCTCGATATTCATTATTGGGCGCTTTGCTTAAGTACCCGCCTAGCCGAACTGACGCTAACTCTTTTTCAGCAGGCAAATCTCTGGAATACATCAAAATACGATTTTCAATGAGCCCACGTTTGATTGCACGCACCATTTCAATCTTTGAAAAATCTCCAGAGGTGATTTTGCTGGCGGCCGCATTCATAATGTCCACAAGGTATTGCTTGCGCGCATCATTATCTTTTTCATATCTCTTATATGCCTGCTGCAGAGTATCTGCAACGACATTATCGGAAGTGATCACTTCACCAGTTTTTAGAGTAATCGGTCCCGTTGCCTTCAGCACATAACTCAACGCACTTGGGTCAACGGCAATCACGCCATCTAATTGCTCATCAAATTGTTTCTTCCATAGCCCCATCCAGATTTCGGCGCCATAGGGAAAGTGAGGGGAGAGGTTGGAATTCTGCAGGATTGCTGGGTTTTTTCCATACAACTTTGTGAACTCATCCGGAACATCAACTGGTACATCCTTCAAGGAATACAGCACCGCATTAGAGCCAGTGCGCACCACTGTTAGAGAGGATTTATTCAGTTCGATAATGGCAAAGGCGCCCAGAATTCCACCGGTACCTCGCGCTTCTGCGCTATTTTGAAAGGCAATCATGTAACGCTTCGGTGCATCAGCTCCGGCCAGCCAGGAACTTGCCCTGATAACTGCCGACACTTCATCACGAATAGGCGTGAAATCAAGCCCTGCTACTTGTGCGATTTGTTTTGCTACCGGAAAGTGGAGCATCCAGAAAATTCGATCTACATCAGCAGCCAGGTTTGCCGAATCTTGCACTATCTGCTTTTTGTCATATTCACCTGCAAGTTGCTCTGTATATGACTGTGCGTGTGTATAAGCAATTCCTACCTGCACCGCAAAAAGAACGAGATAGAGCACCGGAATTGCTACAGCAATCGCAACAATCTTTCTTCTCATCCTGAGATCACCGAGAATTCATCTGACATATACGAAGCAAGATATGAATCTGCCAACCTGCGCGCTTTGGAATGACGAGGCGCAGTCACCATCACGATGGGCGAGCTATCTGCCATTTTCTGGAGCCAGTTTCGCCATGCAGGGGAGAGAAAGAAGCGCTCAGGAAAATCCACTTGGCGAATATGCGTCAATATCTGGCCAGGTCCAACGACAGGTAACTCAATGGATTCAACTAAATCTATGTCAAAGTAAACGCGCTCGAGCCCTAGCTCATCTACCTCTTCAGAGAGCGGTGCACGCAAATCTGCATCAATCAAGATTGCTCCATCGTTGATTCGTTTCATTTGCGCAGTGGTTAATGCCAAACTTAAATCACTGACACCATGTGGAATCACTGCGCGTATCGAATGCGCATGGGGATATCCCTTTGCATCAATTGCCGCTCGTAGCGTTAAAGCGCCCACTTTGCCGAGCTCGCGACTCATGGCATCTGGTAGCAAACCAGTTGGATCAATCGGAACAAAATCTGGATCTTCTAGAATTTCTTCATAACTGCGTAAGGCGCCTTGATACCCCAAGTTACGCACCGTATCTCTTTGGCGATTGTCAGCAACAATGACTAAATCCGCTGAAGCAATATCATCGGCTGCCTTACTTAATGGGCGAGACTCGACCTGTGTAATCGGCACTTGCCAGTTCTTCGCTATCTGCATAATGGAATCAACCATGTGATTGCCAGAATGGGCTTCGACTCCCGTTGAAGAAATCTGATCCTCTGGGAAATTTCTTTCGAGTACCGCTTGCGCAAATGGAGAGCGCGCCTGATTCATTCGGCAGACAGTCACAATTCGCATGAGTTAAGGTTACTGGGTGAAGTTGCTCGCAGATCGCTCGCTCCGCTTTCGCCTTGCAGCATCTGCCTTTGCGCTCTATCTCATCGCGCTCTTTCTCTTTACCTTCTTTCCCCGTCCGATTCTAGAAACTGGGGATCCTGCACAAATTCAAGAATTTCTCCGCGCGCACGCAAACTTCTTCTACAAAATCCTCTATGCCGATGCCAATCAAGTCGCCACAGGCAATTACTTCATGCTCACACCATTTATCGTGATGGCGCACTTAGTCTTTCCAAAAGTCCACCTTGCGAAATTATTTTTCGCAGGCATCGCACTATCTGGACTCATTGAAATCGCTCAAATATTCATCCCGGGCCGCGTCTCTGATCCAGTCGACTTTGCCTCAAATTCTGCAAGCTTGCTGATCGGCATCGCCATCATCGCAGTTGGCCGATTTTTCACTAAATCTTCGCTTTAACTGTTCAATTTTCGGCCATTTCTTGGGCAAGTCCCCTTAATTGTTATCACCCTAATATGGGCTTTCACGGCCTGCCCTATTACCCTTGACCTGTTGTCTTCGCTCTGGTGGGGTAGCGAGAAAGGGGGCCATGGTTGGAACTCATTCAATACTGGCGCCTGATTGTTCAAAATAAAATCGTCATCATTGCATTCACGATGCTCGGTTTAGTTGTCTCTGCCGGAATCACGTTCTCGATGACGCCAAAGTACGAATCTCAAGCCCAAATCTTCGTGTCAACTCCCGCATCAACGCTGGATATTTCAGCGCTTGCAACCGGTTCATCATTTTCGCAACAGCGCGTTAAGTCATATGCACAAATTGT
>CALMJL010000006.1 GCA_937864425.1 uncultured Candidatus Planktophila sp. | reverse complement strand
ATGCGGCCAACGTTTCGACCAGTTGGACGTACCCAAGGTTCGCCCATGCGCTTTTCAATTGCCGCTTCAATCGCATCATCTAACTTTCCGCCACCACGTGAAAATAATTTGATGCCGTTATCGGGCATTGGGTTATGTGATGCCGAAATCATGACCCCAAGATCTGCACCAGTTTCTGCAACGAGAAAGGCGATCGCAGGAGTTGGAAGAACACCTACTCGGACAACATCAACGCCAGCGCTAGCGAGCCCTGCAGTTACTGCAGCTTCTAAAAATTCTCCAGATGCGCGGGAATCTTGTCCCACAATTGCAAAGGGACGTTTACCTTGATTGCTCGAAGATTCGACCATGATGTGTGCTGCAGCAACGGCAACATCAAGAGCTATTTCAGCAGTAAGTGATTCTCCGTTAGCTAAACCACGAATCCCGTCTGTACCAAAGAGAGCCATGGCCACTCTTTTTTTCGAGATTAGCGCTTTGAGTACTGTGAACGCTTACGTGCCTTCTTAAGGCCGTACTTCTTGCGCTCAATCACACGTGCATCACGTGAAAGGAATCCAGCCTTCTTCAGCGCTGGACGGTTTGCTTCGGTATCAATTTCATTGAGTGAACGTGCAACGCCTAAACGAAGTGCGCCTGCTTGTCCTGAAACTCCGCCACCATTAATACGGGCAAAGACATCGTATTGACCTTCAGCACCAACAGTGCGGAAAGGCTCGGAGACTAATTGTTGGTGAACTTTATTTGGGAAATACGCTTCGAGAGTCTTACCGTTAACGACCCAACGACCTGTTCCTGGAACTAAACGTACGCGAGCAACTGCTTCCTTGCGGCGACCTGTGCCGGCGCCAGGAGCGGTGATTGCCTTGCGGTTTGTAGCAGGCGCTGGTGTAGCTGAAGTGTATGAAGTAGGAACTTCGTCTTCGAGATCTACATCGTTAAAAGTTGTATCTGACATTGTCTACGTATCCCTTACTTCGCTACTTGTGAAACTTGGCTAAAGACATATGGTGTTGGAGCTTGTGATGCATGTGGGTGCTCAGGGCCTGCATAAACCTTGAGCTTTGATGCAATCTGCTGACCAAGACGGTTCTTTGGAAGCATTCCCTTAATCGCCTTTTCCACTGCACGTGTTGGATGCTTCTCAATAAGTTCGCCGTACACGGTAGAGGTAAGTCCACCTGGGAAACCTGAGTGCTGATGTGCAAACTTTGAAATTGCCTTAGTACCTGTCAGTGCAACTTTCTCGGCATTGATAACAATGACGAAGTCACCCATATCCATGTGAGGTGCAAAAGTTGTCTTGTGCTTTCCGCGAAGAAGTGCGGCAGCATGAGTTGCCAAGCGACCAAGAACTACATCTTGGGCATCAATAACGTGCCACTTACGGACGACGTCCCCTGGCTTTGGGCTGTATGTACGCATGCTGTACTACCTTCTACTTTCTTCTGCTGTGTGACTCTGTGCTCTGTATGTCAGGCGGCGCCGGTGTGGCGCAGGGGATGAACTTTACCTTTCATGCAGGGGGCGGGTCAAAATGGGCTAAAGCCCTGCGTAAATC
>CALMJL010000005.1 GCA_937864425.1 uncultured Candidatus Planktophila sp. | reverse complement strand
CGCAAGCGCTGGGAACTCGATGGTCGCCCATTTGTTACCGAGGTTCCAGTACGCACTGCAACCCGCTATGTTGCAAAGGAGCGCGATAACTCAATTCGTGCATTCCGTGATGAAGTTGTTGCGGCGATTGGAACTAAGAACATTGTGGATGTGCGCTCTCCTGCAGAGTTTTCAGGTGAATTGGCAGCTCCTGCTCATCTGCCACAAGAAGGTGGTCAGATTAAGGGACATATTCCAACTGCAAAGAACATTCCTTGGTCCAAGGCTGCAAATGAAGATGGCACATTTAAATCAGATGCAGAACTTAAAGAGATCTACACAGGTGCTGGTGTTGATCTAGCAAAAGACACTATTGCTTACTGCCGCATTGGTGAGCGCTCTGCATTTTCATGGTTTGTGCTCCATGAATTACTAGGTGTGAACAATGTGAAGAACTACGACGGATCGTGGACTGAATACGGTTCACTCGTCGGCGTTCCTGTAGCAGTGGGTGCGTAGGTTTAATTAAATGCGCACATGCGGTGCTACGCCCGGCGGTCCATCACTTGATGGAATTGATCTTGCAACCCAGACTGTGATTCAGGGAGTCATCCTCAAAGAGGGTGTGGATGATTCAGTACCGAATGGTGCACCTGTCACAAATGGACATGTGAGATTGCTTGATGCATCTGGCGAATTCACCGCAGAGGTTCCGACCAATCAATCTGGTCAGTTCCGCTTCTTCGCAAGCCCTGGTGTGTGGACCTTAGTGGTTCAAGCACCAGGGGCTCGCGTTGAAGAGAAAGTCAGTGCGCAACGCGGTGTGCCTACTGATCTTGTTATACATATTTGAATTCGCGCATCAATACGTAGTGAAAGTAGACTCACCTCTATGGTTGAAAAACACGAACTCCATGAAAAAGGGCTACGCCTTACACCGCAACGTGAATTAGTGCTCTCAGCAGTTCGCGCACTTGGACATGCAACTCCTGAAGAAGTAGCTGAAAAAGTTCGTCAGACACATCCTGGAATTAATTTATCGACTGTCTATCGCAACCTTGAAACACTTGAAAATGTTGGTTTAGTTCAGCACACCCACCTTGGTCATGGTGGCGCCACATATCACGCAGCTGAAGAGCTGACTCACTTGCACCTTGTCTGTGGCACTTGTGGTTCTGTGGGCGATGCGCCCATCGATGTGGCAGCAACATTTGTGCAGACTTTGGCAGATGACTATGGCTTTAAGACCGATGTCACGCACTTTGCCATCTATGGCACCTGCGCTGCCTGCGTTAAATAACACTGCGTACACTTATCTTTTGTGACCGCTGTTTATGTAGAAGAAGGTCCCGATAAAGGCGCCGTATGGCACTTCGGTGAACCCAATAAAGAACAGCGCGCGCTCCTTGAGGGAAAAGCATGGGCTGATTTATCTCACCTTTCGATTGTTGCAGTCAGCGGCGAAGATCGCTTGAAATGGTTACATGATTTAACAACGCAATATCTGCTTGATCTGCAGGCAGGGCAGTGGTTACCTGCGATGATTTTGGATCCGCAAGGGCATGTTGAGTTTCAATTTAACTTAGTCGATGATGGTTCAACTACATGGTTGGTGATTGATCCTGGTTATGTGCAAGGACTCATTGAGTATTTGCAGAAGATGAAATTTATGTTGCGCGTTGAGGTGCATAACGCATCTGCCGAATATGCAGTCTTTCGAGCACCTGGTTTGCCCACCGACATTGGTGGACCGCTTGCACTTGTGCCGCGTTCTGAAATTATTGAGATGGAAGAAGCTTTTGGTACGGCGGGAATTCAGATTGGCACATGGGCGCTAGATGCAGAGCGCGTAGCTGCAGGGCGTCCGCGACATGGCATTGATACTGACTTTAAGACGATTCCTAATGAACTCGGTGTTCTTAATAGCGCAGTACATATGAATAAGGGGTGCTATCGCGGACAAGAGACAGTTGCCAAGGTGTACAACTTAGGTAAGCCACCACGTCGTTTGGTGATGCTGCATTTAGATGGCCATGCTGTGGTGATGCCACCATCTGGAACGCCCGTCATGAATGGCGATGTGCAAGTGGGATTTTTAGGAACCGTTGCGCGCCATCATGAATTAGGGCCGATTGCACTCGCCCTGGTGAAGCGAACAACTCCGGTTGATGCGCAATTAATGGTGGGTGGAGTCGCTGCCTCTCAGCAAATCATTGTGGAGGCGTAAATGAAGTTTATTGGCCAGTTATTTGTCGTTCTCATCGCTTG
>CALMJL010000004.1 GCA_937864425.1 uncultured Candidatus Planktophila sp. | reverse complement strand
TAGAACGCGATGCAAAAGCTGCCGGAAAAGCAGTTGATGAATTTACCTGGGCAGTTCCCTATCTTCCGATTGACCCTAAAGATATTGGCCGCTCTTATGAAGCAGTGATTCGCGTTAATTCTCAATCAGGTAAAGGTGGAGTTGCCTATCTGATGAAGAATGAACACAGCCTTGATTTGCCGCGTCGTCATCAAATCGAACTTTCAAAAATTGTGCAGGCTAAGACCGATAACGAAGGCGGAGAAGTTACTCCTGAACAATTATGGGCAATCTTTGAAGATGAATATCTACCAACAGAGTCTGCACCGTGGGGAAGATTCCGCCTCAAAGGTATGTCACAAACATCTGTAATGGGCGAAGATGTTCAGCTCACCGTAAAAATGACAGATCGCGGCAAAGAGATTGAATTATCTGGAACTGGAAATGGCCCCATCGCTGCTTTCTGCCACATTTTGCAGAACTATGGTGTTGACGTGCGCGTTCTTGATTTCCATGAGCACGCGCTCTCATCTGGTGGTGATGCATCTGCTGCTGCATACCTCGAATGTTCTATTGATGGCAGCGTCTATTGGGGAGTCGGAATCGATCCCAATACAACGACAGCATCGCTTAAAGCGGTCGTGTCGGCAATCAATCGCGCGATTCGCTAACTATCGTACGCAGTATGTCTGCGCCTAAGTCATCGCTCTATCGCGATGAAGCAATCATTCTGCGCACGCAGAAATTAGGCGAAGCAGACCGCATTATTACCTTGCTGACCAAAGAACATGGTCGCATCCGCGGCGTTGCCAAAGGCGTGCGACGCACCATGTCTAAATTTGGTGCGCGACTTGAACCGGGTAGCCATGTTGATATTCAAATGCATGCTGGAAAAACTTTTGACACCATCACTCAAGTTGAAGCAATCATGAATTATGGCGATGCAATTAGCGATGACTACCAGCGATTTACTATCGCACATGCAATTCTAGAAACTGCAGAGAGATTTACCCACCAAGAAGCTGAACCTGCTCCTCAAGAATTTGCGCTAGTCGTTGGTGGAATGCGTGCGCTTGCTGAAAATCGTTACGATGCATCGCTCATTCTGGATGCATTTTTATTGCGATCACTTGCGATTGGGGGATACGCCCCTTCGCTGACTTCCTGTTCGCGCTGCGATAAGCCCGGTCCACATCGTTATTTTTCATTGGTAGGTGGCGGCTCAGTCTGTATGGATTGTCGCCCTTCAGCATCGGCCACCTCCTCACAGGAGGCGTTGCAATTAATGAATGCGCTTCTGACGAGTGATTGGGAAACCGCTGCAGCAAGTGAATTACGTTATCGCCGAGAGGCTAGTGGTTTGATTACTGCTTACCTACAATGGCACCTTGAACGCGGACTGCGCAGTCTGCCGATTGTTGAGAGGGTTTAATCAGAACTGCATGGCTAAAAAGATTGAAGTTCCTCAACATATTGCCATCGTCATGGATGGCAATGGTCGCTGGGCCAAGGAGCGCGGATTACCTCGCACTGCAGGCCATGAAGCGGGCGAAAAAGTACTCTTCGATATCGTTGCAGCTGCCATCACATTTGGTGTGAAAGAAATCAGCGCATATGCCTTTTCAACAGAAAATTGGAAACGTAGCCCTGAAGAAGTGAAATTCTTGATGGGTTATAGCCGCCAAATGCTGCGCACTCGGCGCGATCAATTGAACGAAATGGGCGTGAAAATCAATTGGTTAGGCCGCCCACAGCGTCTATGGAAATCTGTCATCGCAGAGCTTGAAGAAGCAGAGCGACTTACCAAGAAAAATAAGAAATTAACTTTAAATATGTGCGTTAACTATGGCGGTCGCGCCGAAATTGTCGATGCAGCAACTGCACTTGCTCGCGATGTGAAACGTGGCAAAGTAAAACCAGATTCGATAACGGAGAAAACTCTGGCTAAGTATCTTTATTCACCAGTGATGCGCGATGTCGATATGTTCCTGCGCTCATCCGGTGAGCAGCGCACCAGCAACTTCTTGCCGTGGCAATCTTCTTATGCCGAATTTGTTTTTATGGATGTGCTCTGGCCAGATATGACCCCTGATTTACT
>CALMJL010000003.1 GCA_937864425.1 uncultured Candidatus Planktophila sp. | reverse complement strand
AGCAAACCTGCATTGAGTTGATCTGCTCCGAGTGTTGGAGAAACTTGTTGAACTTCACCACGATCAAAAGCAAGAGGTAGCGCACCGTACTTCAAAACATTTGCTAAATCTTGGGCTTCAACTTGCGAGAAAGAACCAGT
This sequence comes from uncultured Candidatus Planktophila sp., assembly GCA_937864425.1. Taxonomy (GTDB): domain Bacteria; phylum Actinomycetota; class Actinomycetes; order Nanopelagicales; family Nanopelagicaceae; genus Planktophila. The sequence goes on along the minus strand of CALMJL010000003.1, from coordinate 1,227 downwards.
GATTTGCGCATTTCCTGATGGAATTGCTTCACGAATGGAAGGTGCAGAAACAACAAGTCCGTCCAACACAATTGCAACTTGATTCTGTGGAGATGGGAGCGAAGTTACTCGCGCGGTTTGAGCTGCGAAAGCTTTTGTTCCATCTCCATCAAATGTAAGCAAGACATACCAAGCGCTTGCACCTTGTTGATCAATTCCAGCAGAAGCTTTAGAGACTTGACGCCCTAGAACTTCGGCGGGGCCCAAAATATATTTGCTTGTTCCAGAACGCGCACAGGCAACGATGGTATCTGCAGGTGAATCTGCGCCAGTTCCTTGCAAGTTGGCGGGATTGGTGCAATCGAGTGCAGCAAAACGTGCATTGATTTCTGCGGAGACACCTGCTGCTGGAGTTGCTTGACCTTGAGCAGATCCTCCGAGCGCTGCACTTTCAGCAAGAACTTGGCGGAAGCGAAGCTCTGCAGTTTGACCGACAAGATCAACAACGCGACGACCAGATTCGCCCGGAACTGAAATGACAATCTGACGATTTGCTCCGCTGCCCTGTGCTGTTACTTCAGATTCGGCAACACCGAGTGAGTTAACGCGCTGACGAATAATTGACACTGCCTGATCAATAGCTTCTGAGGTCACCTTGTTGGCATCGTTGGAAGCGCGTGGTTGCAGCGTCACACTGGTGCCACCTCGAAGATCAAGACCTAAACGAACCGACGATGCTCCTTGGATAATTGCAGTTCCAAGTAATCCGACGACGATGATCGCCATGATTGCCAGCGCACGCAGCGGTTTTCCTGACGTTTTCACAGGGGTCTTTGCACTATTGATTGGTGAGGACATGAGGGCAGAGTCTAGGTGCTACGAGGCGGGTGTGTCGAAAAGAGTCGCAAGGCTCGGAGGTGGCGTACGTCCCACATGCTGGAAACCTTGCACCGTTGCAACTCGTCCTCGAGGAGTGCGCGCCATAAATCCATTCCGTACTAAAAATGGTTCCGCTACCGATTCCACTGTCTCTACTTCTTCGCCAACTGCAATCGCTAGCGTTGATACTCCAACGGGGCCGCCATTGAAGCGCTCGATGAGTGCAAGTAAGACGGCGCGATCCAAGCGATCAAGTCCTTGTTCATCTACTTCATACATCTCAAGAGCAGCGAGTGCATCCGAATGAGACAGCGAATCAGAGCCGTTCACTTGAGCAAAATCACGAACCCGTCTTAATAATCGGTTTGC
>CALMJL010000002.1 GCA_937864425.1 uncultured Candidatus Planktophila sp. | reverse complement strand
CGGCATACTGAGGATCTTCCTCAATAATTTCAAGAATTTCGGAAATCAATGAACCATATCGATCTAAAAGATGGGTGACTGTAGATTCTGTTAATCCACTTTCAGCTGCAATCTTGGCGACTTGTTGGGTGAGTGCGTGATATCCATCTGCACCAATAAGTGGAAGCTTTTCGGTAACCGAATCACTCACAAGGCGGCGTAAATCAAGAACAGCCAAATCCACTGCATCTTTGGCCATGACTCGATAGGTCGTGTATTTGCCGCCAGCAAGGCTGACAAATCCTGGGGCTGGTCGATCTACCGTGTGCTCGCGCGATAACTTCGTGGTTTTTGATTCAGAATTGTTTGCAACAAGTGGACGAAGTCCTGCAAAAACACCGATGATATCTTCGGATTTAAGTTGAGGTTCGAGCACACGATTAGCTTGATCAAGGATGTATTGCACGTTCTCAGAGGTAGCAAGTGGTTGAGCCCGATCTGCTTCGTATGGAGTATCAGTAGTACCAACAATCCATTTATCTCCCCAAGGAATCAAGAAGAGAACCGAAACCGGAGTTTTAAGAATGATGCCGTCTTTAGATTTAATTGCATCTTTCGGCACGACAATGTGGACACCTTTCGACATCGCAACTGAATATCCAGGAGTAAGACCGAACTTTTGGTGAAGTTCATCGCTCCACACGCCCGCGCACATAATGGTCGATTTTGCAGATATCGAAATCTTCTTATTGGTTATTAAATCGGTAGCAGTTGCTCCAACGATTTTTTTGCCTGAATGAATTAAGTCATCCACACGAATCTGTGTAGCAATGACTGCCCCATGACGAGCCGCGGTTCGCGCAATCATCATCGTATGCCGTGCATCATCAACCTGTGCATCAAAGTAGCGAATAGCGCCGTTGATAATGTCTTGGCGCAACGATGGTGAAATAGTTGCAATTGTTCTTCCGGTGAGATGTCGATGCGATGGAAGTGCTCGCTTAAATCCACGTAGTGCATCGTAGAGCGCAAGTCCTGCACCTACATACGTACGCTCTTTTACCTTTTCAGTGAGCGGATAGAGAAAACTTACCGGTTTTACGAGGTGGGGACATTGTGTTGAGACCATTAACTCTCGCTCATGTAGCGCTTCGCGCACTAACTTAAAATTGTATTGCTCGAGATAACGCAAACCACCGTGAATCAATTTACTTGAACGACTTGATGTTCCAGCTGCCAGATCTTGTGATTCAACTAAGGCAACTTTTAAACCGCGAGTCACGGCATCAAGTGCAACTCCAACTCCATTAACTCCCCCGCCAATCACCAGCACATCAAATTCTTCGCTCGCGAGGGATTCCAACGCGGAATCTCGCTGTGCGGGGTTCAGTTGCGACTTGAACATGATGAAAGTGTTACCAATTCCTTATTGTTCTGTATTCAATCAAAAGAGGTCTTTCTGTAGTCTTAACTATATGGCATTCATCGGAAGTTTGGATCAAGGAACTAGCAGCACTCGCTTCATGATTTTTGAAGTGACCGGCAAGGTTGTTGGGCAGCATCAATTAGAACATCGTCAAATACTTCCGCAAGCAGGATGGGTCGAACATGATGCGCTAGAGATTTGGGAGCGCACCCAAGAGGTCATTGCAGGAGCGCTGAAACAAGCAAATATTCTCGGTTCAGATTTAGCTGCAATTGGAATCACTAATCAGCGTGAAACTACTGTTGCCTGGGATGTTTCCACTGGCTTGCCATTGCATAACGCAATCGTGTGGCAGGACACCCGCACGGCTTCATACCTTGATGGATTTGCTGAAAATATTCGTACTGAAATCACCCATAAAACAGGATTGGCGATTGCTCCTTACTTCTCTGGAAGCAAGATGAACTGGCTGATTAAAAATTGTGAATCTGTGCAGAAGGCAATTACCGCTGGTTCCGCACGATTCGGAACGATTGACTCCTGGTTGCTTTGGAATCTCTCCGGTGGAGTTCGCTCTGGGGTACATCTCACTGATGTGACTAATGCAAGCCGTACCTTGTTAATGAATCTCGAGACTTTGCAATGGGACCCACAGCTTCTTGAGCAATTTG
>CALMJL010000001.1 GCA_937864425.1 uncultured Candidatus Planktophila sp. | reverse complement strand
TCGGGGTAATAAAAAAGGACCTCCAAATCCTTTGTGGATTTGAGGCCCTTGGTGGGTCTTAACGGATTAACCGATTAGAGCTCCTGTGGCCTCTTCCACCGCATAAAAGTTGGCGTAGAACCAGCGCTTTGTAGCGGTCTTTGAGGTTGTATGAGCAGCAGAAGGAACAGCAGCGCGTGCGCCTGCTGTGATTGTTGAAGTGAATTGTGCGTTCATTTCAACCCCTTCTTCATCTGTCTATCTGAATCTGTTAATGCGTAGCCCTAAGGGTACGCGATGGTGCACTCTGCTGGCAAACGAATTAATTCACGCGGGAATTACGCAGGAATTACGCAGGTATGAGCCCTGATTCACGCAAGAAGGGGCTGGGGGTGCGCTGATAGGAAATATGCAGATCTGCCTTTGCACGAGTAATTCCTACATAGAAGAGGCGACGTTCTTCATCACGATCTGATCCAGCAAGTGGCAGTTGGCCATCTGAAGCCCCCATCAAAAAGACCCGTTCCCATTCAAGGCCTTTAGCTGCATGCAGCGTTGCCAGCGTTAAGACAGGCATAGTGGGAGGATTATTTTGTTGCACACGATCTTCAACTTCTCGCAGATAGGTGCGTAAAGTTTTTGGTTCAAAAGTTGGATCGCCATCTAGTTCACGCGCTAAATGAAGGAGCGCAGCGATGCCATCAATTGCATCCCCAGTGAGATAGGGCTGAGCGAGCGTACGTAATTCATCAATCCAGCCATCTGATGGAATCACCGATGCTTTACGTACTTGTGAAAGAAAATCTCTGATCTCTTTGCGCTCAAAGAATTTTTCAGTATTACGAACTTGATACGGAAGATTGGCATGACGCAGCGCTTTTTCAGCAGTGGCCAGTTGAGAATTGGTACGTGCCAAGATGGCAATCTCTTGTGGAGGAGTTCCATCACTGAGCAGAGTTGAAATTTCATCCAGAATGCCAGCAACTTCTGCGCTCTCATCTTGATACGAACTGACTATGGGCTTTGAGCCGTGGCCATTGTGAGCAACCAACTCTTGTCCCATCTGCCCATGACGCAGTAGCGCATTCGCTGCAAAAATAATTTCAGGAGTGGAGCGATATCCGGTCGTTAAACGAATGACTTCAGCTTCCGGAAATCTCTGTGTAAATGAGTTGAGGAAGGTTGGAGTTGCACCAGCAAATGTATAGATAGTTTGCGCAGGATCTCCCACAACACAAATCTCTTTTCGATTTCCAAGCCACGCATTAATTAGTCGTTGTTGCACCGGAGAAATATCTTGGTACTCATCAATGGTGAAATAGCGATATTGATCGTGCACACGCTCGCGCACATCTGGTTCTTGTTCCAGCATGGCAGCGCATAGGAGTAGAACGTCTTCAAAGTCGATGGCTAACTCTTCTTTCTTGATCGATTCGTAAGCGGTATATATCTGAACCATCTGTTCTGGATTCACACGTGGTTTCTGCTGGCGAGCGCTGACTTCGGCGATGTAATCAGTGGGTGCAACTTGTGACACTTTCGCCCACTCAATTTCAGAGGCGAGATCGCGCATTAATTCGCGATTGCTAGCGCGCAGTGAATCGGCAAGGCCGGCACGATTTATTGCTTCGGTGAGAAATCCAGTTTTTGTCGTTATGAGATCTGGTGTGCGTCCGCCAAAGACAGTGGGCCAGAAATAGAGCAATTGTTTAAGAGCTGCAGCATGGATGGTGCGCGCTGCCACATTGGGAACTCCCAGTGCACGAAGCCGCGTGCGCATTTCGCCAGCAGCTTTTGCAGTAAAGGTAAGCGCCAACACTTTGGTGGGATCCATCGTTCCAATCGCTACGGCATAAGCGATGCGATGCGTGATGGCGCGAGTTTTTCCAGTACCTGCACCCGCAATAACACAGACAGGTCCGCGCGTCGCAAGTGCAACTGCGCGTTGATCAGGATCAAGCGCAGCGAGGATCTCTTCAGCTAGCGCCATCTTTTAACGCCATGTCTCGCCACCGGGTGCCTTGTGGCCCAGCCAACGTTCAATCATCTTTCGTGCAACCGACATTGATGGGGGAAGAAGAAGTGAGCCGTTACCAGCAGCATCGAGAAGTTCGGAGCGAGTAAACCAGCGAACATCGGTAATTTCTTCACCATCACCGCGAGCAACTTCTGGATGATCTGTGACTGCTTCAAAGGCAATCATGATGCTTGCAGGAAATGGCCACGGTTGTGATCCCAGATAATTAATTTCTGAAACCTGAATATTTGATTCTTCCAGTACTTCACGTTGTACACATTGCTCAAATGTTTCACCAGGTTCAAGAAAGCCTGCAAAAGTTGAGTAACGACCTTCGGGCCACACTGGTTGATGGCCCAAAAGAATGCGATCAGCGCGGTCTTTAATCAGCACAATCACAGCAGAGTCAGTACGTGGGTGATGTTGAGATCCATCCTTCTGGCATAAACGTGCTGCTCCCCCAAGATCCACCTGTGTAGGTGCGCCGCAGCGCGGACACATCGGATGTGCGCGATGCCAATTGCTCAAAGCGATGGCATGGAGCGCTAATTCCATCTGCAACTCGGATAGGTGCGAACCTAATTCGCGCAAAGTTGCGAATCCAAACTTCTGGTCACGCGCTTTTCTTTCATCATCACTGACCTGGTGCTTCCAATCAGAATCCCAGGCAAAGTAAGCAACGCCAGTTGCGAGATCTTTACCTAAGAAATAGCGAGAGCCTTCTGTGAAATCTGCAACGAAAGCACCGGTGAGATCAGATGCATTCATCAATTTCAATGCGCCATCATGCGACGCTAATTTGCCATCCACACAATGGATAATCTGTGCGCTTTGCCAGAGTTCTTCAATCGCAGCTGCATCTGTGCGTAGATTGCTGGCGCGATCAATGCGAGATGGATGCTGATTTATCGCGCTCATGCGCGAAGGTTACTAGTCTTACGGGGTGCGCCTCACATCGTGGAATCTGCTCCATGGAATGGCTATTCCACCGGGACAATCTCACGTCACACTTTCAAGCGCAATTCAATCACTCGATTCTGATGTGTATGCACTGCAAGAAGTAGATCACTTTCTTCCGCGCTCTGATTCTCGCGCACAGAGCCGCGATATAGCAGAAGCAATTGGTGCGCGCTCTTGGGCTATGGGGCCAAGTGTGATGGGAACACCAGGGGAAAAGTGGCGTAAGAAAAACCAGAACGAACCAAAAATTATTACAAATGAATCTGATCATGCTGAGCTCATGCATGAGTGTTATGGAATCGCTATCGTCTCAAAGATTCCAGTAAAGCAATGGCACCATCTTCATTTAGGTAATTCACCACTTGGTCTTCCTCTCTTAGTTCCTGGTGATGAAACTGGCAAAGGCAAACCACGTTTTCTCTATGTCAAAGATGAACCACGTCTTGCCTTAGCTGCCGTGCTTGAAAATGGTTGGACTGTTATTAATACGCATCTCTCTTTTGTGCCGTTCTTTAATCTCGTTCAGTTGAAGAAGGTAAAGCGCTGGGCGTTGCACTTAGCACATTCCACAGGCACAAAGGTTGTGATTGTGGGCGATCTCAACCTTCCGAAAAATCTGCCAGTTGCGATCTCTTCATGGAAATCGCTCGTCACAAAAAATACTTATCCAAGTTGGGGCGGCAAGATTCAATTTGATTATCTGTTGGTTCCGGGCAATCAAGATACTTTTGCTACGCCACTTTCGTATCCACCCACTGGAATAAGTGACCACTTACCTATTGGGGTCGAGATTCAATAAATCTACGAGCTCTGCCTCACTTAAGAGATCGGATCTGCGGTCTGTGATGCCTGTTGGCACATAATGAAATGCTGCGCTCACGGATTCAGTCTGAACGCCAGCAAGCTTTGCCCAAGCAAGACGATAGACAGCAAGCTGAACAGCGGCGGATCTACCTAACTCTTGCGATCCAGTCTTCCAGTCGACAACGACAAAATTAGGTTCTGCATCAGTGCCAAATTTATAGACCGCATCTATGCGCCCACGCACGAGAACTCCTGCGATCTCACTTTCAAATGGAACTTCTACTGCATGGGGTGAGAGCGCAGCCCACTCTGAAGCTAACCATTTATTTTTAAGGTCTTCTAACTTCTGATCTTCTTCAAATGGAGTAAGAGTTTCAAAGTCGGCATCGTCAAAGAGCGTCTTGGCATTGAAGTGCTGCTCGATCCATTCGTGAAATGCAGTTCCGCGATGTGAATATTCATCAATAGCACGAGGCATTGGACGGCGAATACTTTCGGCAAGTGCAACTGGATCTGCATGGAGCGCAACAAGAGTTGATGTTGATACACGTGGTGGAAGTGCAATGGTGCGCACGCTAGAACGTTGCTCGTGAAATTCGGCAATGATGGCGCGCGCATCTTCGCCCCAAGAATCAGCGACTTCAGAAAGTGAAAGTGCAGGCGTGGATTCAACGAGCGCTTTTGCATTTTCAAATGCAGCGCGCTTCTTTCCTAACATGTCGCGCGGCCATTGTGCAGTGATTTCCAGATTCTCTGCCGGGTTTCGATCGGTAGGAAGCGGAGTTTCAGCTGCAGTAATCAAGGTGCCGATTTCTTCTGCAACTCGTGCAACAGTTTCAAAGATGCGCGATGGGGCAACCGGTTTAACGCCATCGCGCCAATGAGATGTCGAACAGAAAAGATGTGTGCGCGCACGGGTTACTGCCACATAGGCAAGACGAATCTCTTCGCGCTCTTTAAAGCTGTTGCACAAAGCGGTAAAAGTTTTGAGAGCTTCTTTCGCTTGCGCATTGGTAGTTGCTGCGTTCCATGAAAAATGTGGCATCGAGTCATAATCCCCACGAAGTGGGAAGGGAAGATGTCCTTCATTTGTTAACCAGTTATCAGATCGCTGCGAGTTGGTGAGTGGAAATACTCCCGTTGCCAGCCCCGGAATTGCAACAACATCCCATTCAGCGCCTTTGGCACCATGCACGGTAAGAATCTGAACTACCGATGTATCAACATCAGGAGTGCCAGCCTTTAGCCCACCTTCTTCATCTGCTGCAACATCAAGCCACTGCAAAAATGCAGAGAGTGAACCACCGCTTCGCGCAAATTTTGCCGCTTCATCCATAAAGCGATCGAGATGGCGCCTTCCATGCATACCGCCATCACGCAACATAACCTCGGTTTCGAGGTTGAGATAGCGTTCAATCTCAATGATCAAATCTGTAATCGGAGCTGCAGCACGGGTACGTAACCGGCGCAGATCTGCTGCAAATGCAGAGAGTCGTTGATAACCCTCTTGGGAAAACTTTGATGCATCACACTTTTCAATTTCATCGAGCGCGTCAATAACGCTTCCGATGAATTGGTCATCAGCTTCTGCTGAATCTGGATTGCCTGCCACAATATTTTTCACATGGCTGCGGCTATCGGCGCTTAACTTTTCGGCGCGTTGGCGCGCATATCGGCCAAGCGCAGCAATATCGCGTGCGCCTAAGTTCAAGCGCGCACCAGCGATATGGCGCATCAAGGCAGCCCCTGCATCGGGATCATTGATCACGCGCAGCATGGCAACAATGTCTGCAACTTCTGGAACATGCACTAATCCACCGAGACCAAGTACTTCGCAGGGAATATCTGCAGCAGCAAGCGCTGCCTGGATTGCTGGAATCTGTCCCCGCTTTCGCGCCAACACTGCAAAAGTTTTAGGAGCTTTGCTCTTTGGTTTCAATCTTTCTGGATCATTCCATAGCGGTGTGATGAACTCTGCGATAGCAGTGACTTCTGCTTCAATGTTTTCATAAATGCCACACACGAGATTGCCAGGTCCTGCATTTTTACGTGCTTTGAGTTCGGCTACATCAATTTTCTCATCACGGCGCACATCACGAGAAATTTCATTGGCAAGTGTCAAGATGGCAATGTCATTTCGATACGTTGTCAGTAACTCATAGACCGCTTTTCCGGTTGCACCTTGTGCTTTAGGAAAGTGCGCAGTGAAATCTCCAATAGTTCCAGCTGATGCACCACGCCAGGTATAAATCGATTGGCATGGGTCTCCCACAGCAGTGACAGGATGGCCACCACCAAAGAGCGCTTCCAACATACGCACCTGAGATTGCGACGTATCTTGGTATTCATCAAGGAGAACGACGGGATATTTTGCGCGTTCGAGTTGGCCAACATCTGGAAAATTAACTGCGATATCGGCAGCAAGTGCAATTTGATCATCATAGGAAAGTTCGCCAGATACTCGGCGTTGTTCGATGAAGGCAGCAACCATGGGCAACATCGCACTTCGCTGCGAAAGTACCTTGGCCGCTTTGCGAGTATCTTCATTGGTAGAACCTGACATCACTGCAAGTTGTTGCAAGATTTCATGATCAGTCTGGCGAATTGCATCGAGAGATACCTGATGTTCCAGCACCATAGAGGTGAGGCTGAGCAAATCTTCGACGATGGTCTTGGGTGAATCAGTAGTTGCAAAGATTCCGTCATCCCATGTGCGTACCAAATTATTGGCACTCATCCATAGCGCTGCTTCGCCAAGCGGCTGCACATCAGCATCAATGCCGTAGCGAATTGCATGCTCGCTGAGCAATCGACCTGCATATGAGTGATAGGTCGTGACCGATGTTTCCAGCGTTGTGAAATTGCGTGGGATCTTCGCTTTATCTTGTGCTTGTTGGAATTGGCGGAGCCGCTTTCGTATACGCGTATTGAGTTCGCCCGCAGCTTTGCGCGTAAAGGTGAGTCCCAAAATTTGATGAGGTAGTGCGAATTGATTGGCAACCAAATACACAACGCGCGCTGCCATGGTTTCGGTTTTGCCAGAGCCAGCACCTGCAATCACTACTGCAGGTTCTAGTGGATTGGTGGTAATCGAAATGATGGCGGATTGTTCGGCGCTCGGTAGGTGAAACTCTGGATCAATGGTTTGAATTAATTCAGCGATGCGCTCTGGACTGTAGATCTCTTTCATTCGTGCACCGCCTTTCCTTCAAGATGTAGCGGGCAGACTGGTTTGACTTTGCAACGCGCGCACATATCGTTTTTGCGTGCTGTGAAGTGCGACTTGCTCATCTGATCTGCGATAAGTTCGATTGTTTCTTGCACGCTGGCAGGATCAATAGGAGCGCGAGTGCGCGTCGATGCTTTTTGTGCATCTGTTGCCACATAGACAAGCTCGGATCCACTTACTTGGTTACCAGTTAATTTATCTTTAAAACCTTCGAGAATAACGCCAAGTTGATAACAGGCTAATTGCAGATTTTCATCAGCATCGTTTTGAGAAATAGCGTTCTTGCCAGTTTTAAAATCAATGATGTAGTACTTGCCATCACTATCTACCTCGATACGGTCGACATTTCCTTTTACCGTCGCCCGTCCCAGAGTAATTTCAAATCCCATTTCAACGCCGACCACAGTGCGTTTGGTTTCGCGGTGATACTGCGCAAATTTTTCGAGCATTCGCTTTGCTCGTGACAGTGATGCAGCGCTGACCCAACCTTGGCTATCGTCTATTAATGGCCATGCCTCGATTAACTTAGTCTGCAAATCAGCATCCGAGATACCAGGTTCTTCTACCTTCATGCGCGCAAATTCGTGGATCACAGATCCCAGTAATTGCGCTGTGGTGTCTCCGTTGGTGCCGCCACTTTTTTCGAGGAACCATTTCAATCCGCACTCAGTAAAGTTTTCAGCAGATGACGGTGATACTGGAATCTGTGCCCCATCTGCAATCACTGGTTCATCGGTTGAAAGTGATTGCGCGCCTAACCAGGTGTTGGGATGTGCAATGGAGATTCCTTCTTGGCTCAAAGTTTTCAAAAGCCCAGCTGCCATGGGATCAGAATGCAAAGTAACTTCGCGGCGAAGGGATGCAACGAGTGCTGGCGCAGTGAGCGGTCTTGGTAATTCGGTGATGGCAGCCTGCGGATAGCGCTCTGCCATATTTTCAAAGTAAGGAGAAGGCATATCGTCTTCACGCGAAATTGCAGTCACCAATAAATATTCTTGAGCGCGGGTTGTGGCAACATGAAAAAGTCTGGCTTCATCTTCAGCGAGTGATTGCGCTGCAATGACATTAAGGGTGTGTTCTGCAATCTCATCACCATGGCGTTCTCGTTCGACCAAACGTTCTGCACCTAAGAGCGAACTACGTTGTTTGAGATTAGGCCAGATTCCTTCTTGCACTCCAGCAACTGCAACATAACGCCACTGTCGTCCTTTGGAAGAGTGGACAGTGAGAATTTCCACGACATCGGGACGTTGGCCGCGCGCAGTAATAATGTCTGCCGCAATTGTTTCTTGAGAAATTTCATTGAGGAAGATATCTGGGGCTGCACCTGGAAAACGTTCTATATGTCGCGCTGCGCTATCAAAGAGTTGAATCATGGCATCGAGATCTCGATCAGCTGCAGCTCCGCGTGATCCACCACGCAGCGCTGCCGATTTCCATGCATCAGCAACGGTAGTTCCATCTGAAGTTACTGCGTTATTCCAAATTGCCCACAGGAGATCGTGAATAGTTGCGTTCTTTTTGCGAAGAGTTTTTTTAGCAGCTGCCAGAAGATTGTGAATGCGAAGTAACTCGGCGGAATCTTCGATTGCGACATCGCCCGTAAGAATGGCATCGAGAATAAGTTGAGTACCACTGCGCTTATCTGTTGCTTCATCGCGTGCAGCAAGTAGCGCGGCACGAGTGCGGCGCAGCGATACTGATGTTGCTCCCCCAAACTCAGCGAGTAGTAATTTTTCGGCGGTATCTAAATTAAGTGGTTGCGCACCCGTTGCAACCTTTGCCAATAGTAAGAAGGGTGCAATTGCAGCGTTGTGAGCAAGTACTTCTAGATCTAACGCAGTTGGAATTCCGACATTTCCAAAGGCTCTCCGAATTGCCGACACTGTGCCGCCATGTGACCGGACAATCACAGCCATCTCGGAGTACGGAATTCCATCGATGAGGTGGGCACGTTTAAATTGATGTGCAATGTGATGTGCTTCTTCAGATTCTGATGATGAAAGTGCGGTTGCAATTCGTGGAGCGCCGCGGAAATTTTCTGTCAGCGTTATTTCGCGCGCACCGAGTGCGCGGTAATGATCGAGAGCTGTCGGAACGCCTTCAGGATCAGCGCCACGAAAACGCCCCACTGCACTTGCTGGATCGGCCACAATTACAAGATCTTGGGGAGCAAGGAGTTGCAGCAACTTTCGTTGAGCCGGATCGCTCTCTTGAAATTCATCAACCATGATTGTGGTGAAGCGCTGACGTAATTCGGAAAGCAGCGCATCGTTTCTTTCGAGAGTTTTGATGGTCTCGACAATTATTTCTGATGGATCGATACGAACTTTTGCATCACCTGCGCCATCTGCTTGCAGCGCCATCGCACTTAAGTAACGTTGCCAAAATGCAGCAGCGGCGGGCCAATATTTCTCACGCAATTGATGGCCACGTTCAGCAAGTTGTGCTGGACCTAGTGATCGTTCGCTTGCGCGCATCATCAAATCACGGAGCTCGCGTACAAAACCTTGAGTTGCAAGTGGTTCACCCATGGATTGGCTTGATGCGCGGAGTTCGGTTGGCCAATCGCGATATCCATCTTCGATATCACCCTGCAATAACTGCGCAATGTAACTCTCTTGTTCTGCACCAGATAAGAGAACTATATTGAAATTCTCTGAAGCAGATCGCATCTTCAAAATTGAATATGCAAGTGAATGAAAAGTGCGCGCAAGTGGTTCGTGCACCGTTTCGGCGGCAGCAATAACAATGGCATCACGAAGTTCGGCAGCGCGTTCGCGACCATAAGTGAGAATCAAAAGTGAATTGGGGTTTTGTCCAGCTTTGATGCGATTCACTGCTGCATGAATGAGTGTGGTGGTTTTTCCGGTGCCGGTAGCGCCCGAAATAATTAATGGGCAGCCGCGATGAGCAACCGCATCTCTTTGTTGTTCGCTGAGTGCAAGGTGGTCGCGTTGGTTGGCAGCGCGCACCAAGCGAAGAGGTGACGCCGCCTGCTTACTCATGGTTCGTATTCAACCCTACAGGGCTGACAGAGGCTGAGAAGCTAGCTCTGGTTGCTCTTCTTGGCGCGTGATGTTGCGCGGGCGCGTTCTGCTCCATCGAGAGTGACCTTGCGAATGCGCACCACTGCAGGTGTTACCTCGACACATTCATCTTCACGACAAAATTCGAGCGCACCTTCCATATTTAATTTCTTTGGTGGAATTAATTTTTCAGCTTCATCTGATCCAGATGCACGCATATTGGTAAGTTTCTTTTCGCGCACGCAATTGACATCCATATCTTCAGAACGTGAATTCTCACCAATCACCATGCCTTCATAGACTTCATCGCCAGGTTCGACAAAGATGGTGCCGCGTTCTTGAATACCAGCGAGTGCATAAGAAGTCACAGCGCCCATGCGATCTGACACCAACGAACCAGTTGCACGAGTACGTAACTCACCAAACCATGGTTCGTAGGAATCAAAGACGTGGTGCAACATTCCGGTTCCACGAGTTTCGGTAAGGAATTCGGTACGGAATCCAATCAAGCCACGTGATGGAACTTTGTAATCAAGGCGAATCCAACCAGTGCCGTGATTGACCATTTGTTCCATGCGACCTTTACGAAGCGCCATCAATTGAGTGAGCACACCTAAATATTCTTCAGGTGCATCGATTGATAAACGCTCCATTGGTTCGTGCAATTTTCCATCAATCATTTTGGTAACAACTTGTGGTTTACCGACAGTGAGCTCAAAACTTTCGCGCTTCATAATTTCAACGAGCACTGCCAATTGAAGTTCGCCGCGGCCTTGTACTTCCCATGTGTCAGGTCGATCAGTATTAAGAACTCGAAGCGACACATTGCCCACAAGCTCTTTATCCAAGCGATCTTTCACTTGGCGCGCAGTCAGCATCTTGCCGCTCTTACCTGCAAGTGGTGATGTATTGATTCCGATGGTCATCGAAATGGATGGTTCATCTACGGTAATAGGAGGCAGTGCATAAGGTGATTCAAGATCTGCCAGAGTTTCACCGAGTGTGATGGTTTCAATTCCTGCAACTGCGATGATGTCGCCTGGCCCTGCTTCATTTGCTGGAACTCGCTCCAGCGCTTCGGTTACTAAAAGTTCTGAAATCTTGACGCGCTCTTGGGTGCCATCTGCCTTCATCCACATCACGTTCTGACCTTTTTTAATAGTGCCTTCGTGAACGCGACAGAGCGCAAGACGACCTAAGAATGGTGACGAATCTAAGTTGGTGACATGTGCTTGGAGTGGTGCACCTTCGTGATAGACCGGTGCTGGAATTGCAGAGAAGATAGTGTCAAAGAGAACATCGAGGTTTTCTTCAACAGGAAGCGCGCCATCTGCTGGGCGAGTGAGTGAAGCTCGTCCTGCTTTGGCAGATGCATACACCACTGGAAAATCAATTTGATCTTCATTGGCATCAAGATCCAAGAAGAGTTCGTAGGCCTCATCAACAACTTCAGCAATTCGTGAATCAGGGCGATCTACTTTATTAATAAGCAAGATAACTGGAAGATTCTTTTGCAGCGCTTTACGCAATACAAAACGTGTTTGCGGCAATGGACCTTCAGATGCATCGACCAACAAGATAACGCCATCGACCATTTCCAGGCCGCGTTCTACTTCGCCACCGAAATCTGCGTGGCCTGGTGTATCGATGATGTTGATGATGGTGTCACCGCGCTTGACTGCAGTGTTTTTGGCAAGGATGGTGATGCCCTTTTCGCGCTCTAGATCCATCGAATCCATCATGCGGTCTTGGCCTTCTTCTTGCTTCTTATGTGCTGCAAAAGCGCCGGATTGCCACAACATCGCATCAACCAGCGTTGTTTTACCGTGGTCAACGTGAGCGATGATGGCAACGTTTCGTAGATCTTCGCGCTTTTTCTGCGGAAGTTCTTTTAAGTGCGCTTGGCGAAATTTATTTGAATGGGTATTAGACATTAAACCTGAACTCCACAACGTCTCCGTCTTGCATGATGTATTCCTTACCTTCCATGCGCACTTTGCCCTTGGCTTTCGCTTCGGTCATAGAGCCAGCTTCAATCAAATCGTTAAACGAAATGATTTCTGCCTTAATGAAACCTTTTTGGAAATCGGTGTGAATCACACCTGCTGCTTGTGGAGCGGTATCACCTTGATGAATCGTCCACGCGCGCGCCTCTTTTGGTCCTGCAGTGAGATAAGTCTGCAAACCGAGCGTTGCAAATCCAACACGTGCCAAGGTCGCAAGTCCGGGTTCTTGTAATCCAACTGCCTGCAAAAGTTCGAGCGCATCTTCATCGGGAAGTTCGGCGAGTTCTGCTTCAGTTTTGGCATCTAAGAAAATTGCTTCTGCAGGTGCAACGAGCGCCGACAATTTTTTGCGAAGTTCGTGATCTGCAAGTTCGGCTGCATCTACATTAAAAACATAGAGAAATGGTTTTGCAGTCAGCAGATGAAGTTCATGTAAGAGCGCGCGATCAATCGACGATTGTGACAAAGGCTTGCCAGATTGCAGCCATGCATTAGCCGCCTTGACCGCTTCAAGTACAGGCGCCTTCTCTTTAGCAGTGCGCGCCTCTTTCTCTAAGCGGGGCAGAGCTTTTTCGATTGTCTGTAAATCTGCGAGCGCCAGTTCAGTGTTGATGGTTTCGATATCACTCGATGGATCGATGCGGCCATCTACGTGAACAACATCGCCATCGCTAAAGACGCGGATGACTTGGCAGATTGCATCGGTTTCACGAATATTGGCGAGGAATTTATTTCCAAGTCCCGCACCTTCGGATGCGCCTTTGACGATTCCGGCGATATCTACAAAAGAGAGCGCAGCAGGCAGAATCTTTTCGGAGCCAAAAATCTGAGCGAGCTTGGCAAGGCGCTCATCCGGCACGCCAACGACGCCCACATTGGGCTCGATAGTGGCAAAGGGATAGTTTGCAGCCAAGACATTGTTCTTAGTGAGCGCATTAAAAAGGGTCGACTTTCCAACGTTCGGTAAACCGACGATTCCGATGGAGAGGCTCATAAGTAGGACAGCCTACGCGGGATTGTCAGCGCCTCCTGCCACGATTGCCCCATGTCCAGCGCACTCGTGACCTTAATAACTCTTCTCATCGGCCTTGCAATCGGTCTTGGCCTCGGAATTTGGATTGCAAAACTTTCATCGCGCAATTCTTCTTTACAGAATGGCTCCACCGAAAAAATTGCACAAGAACTCAACGATGTGCGCGTTCTCCTTCAAGCATCTGAAGATCGACTCAAAGCTGCTGAAAGTAAAAATGAAAATGAAGCAAAGATTGCGCTGCAGATGGAAGAGATGAAATCCACCATCGAACGTATGCGCACACAAGCGCAGGATGCTGCCGAAAAACGCGTTGCCTCCGAAACTCAACTATTTGGCACCATCGAAGAAATGCGCAAAGCATCGACATCATTCTTTGATGAGACCAAGAAGATTGCTGGTGCGCTCTCTAGTTCACAGACTCGCGGAAAATTCGGCGAAGCCCAACTGCAATTACTGCTCGAACAAGCAGGGCTACGCGAAGGCCACGAATACGAAGCGCAGCGTTCCACCACTGATTCAGATTCATCAGGTATCCCCGATATCACTATCAAAATGCCAGGCGGATCCAAGCTCTTTATCGATTCTAAATTTCCCTTTGATCGCTTTCTCGAAGCATTTGCAACAGATGACCAAGCCGTGCGCGATGAATTGCTGACTGCACACACCAAAGATTTACTTAAACATGTAGATGCGCTCTCCAAGCGTGGCTATCACAAATCGCAAGGCTCTCCCGATTTTGTAGTCCTCTTTCTTCCCTTCGAAACTTTGCTCGCTGAATCACTTCGCCTTGATCCGTTGCTCCTTGAAAAAGCATTTAAAGTGGGCGTCACACTTGCAACTCCAACTTCTATGATGGCGCTGCTTCGCACTGTGGGACATATCTATACCCGCAACCAACTCGCTGAAAATGCCGACGACATTACAAAAGTTGCCGGAACATTCTTAAAAAATCTCACGCTCTTACATGCCAAAATTGTGGCGGTAGGAAAGGCAATTAATCAGACTTCAAAGGCTTATGAAGATCTTGTTCCCACCGCTGAAAAAACTGTCCTATCTCCAGCTCGCCGCATTCATAAATTGGGCGTGAGCGGCGATAAAGATAAACTCGCGATTGATTACCCCGAAGCTCCGGCAAATGTGCGCGAACTTCAAAGCGTTGAATCAGACGATGATGATGCTTATATTGATGTAGAAGTTGTGGAGGAGAAACCATGAACGATGCGCTCAAGAAGCCACGGATTCCTGGCCCTGGTCTTCGTAAACAAGGGATTGTCTTCTTGCAATCACTCTTTATCTTTCTCTTTGTTTCACTTGAAATCTGGATCCGCGGTGGAGCCGGAATTCTCTCGGGACTTATTCTCTGTCTCGTTACCTACGGTGGCATTGCATATGGCCGAAGCGGTACTCGCTATGTAACTGTTGTTACTCCACCACTTGCCTATGCGGCAACTGCCCTCTTCATGACAATTTTCTCCGACGGATTGAGACCATCACGAATTGCAATTGATTTCATTGCATCCCTTGCCAGCGTCGCGCCATTCTTACTGATCAGCGCGCTCTATGGCTGGTTTATGTTCTTTAATGAGAAGGCTAAAAATCGACCTTCCAAACGGTTACAGAGCTCTCCAGAAATTCGCTAATACCGCTGCAGTCTCTTCAGGCTTATCTTCATTGGGGCAATGGCCTGCGCCGCTAATAATT